>DATABL010000048.1:0-29099 GCA_036259595.1 Actinophytocola sp. | reverse complement strand
GCGGCGCGGCTCGAGATCGCGACTCCCCCCTCGCTCGCGCCGCGCCGCGAACCCCGCGAATTCGCTTCCGTTACTAGTCCGACTTCGGAGTAGGCGTGAGCAGGTGCTCGAACGCCCGCAGGTTCGCCAGCGACTCCCCGCGCGACACCCGCCACTCGTACTCCCGCCGGATCGACGAGGCGAAGCCGATCTCCAGCAGCGTGTTGAAGTCCCCGTCCGCCGCCTCGACGACCTGCCCCAGCAGCCGGTCCAGCTCGTCCGGCGTCACCGCGTGCAGGCCGACCCGGCCGACCAGGTACACGTCCCCCACCTGGTCGATCGTGTAGTGCACGCCGTAGAGCTTCGCGTTGCGCCGCAACAGGAAGCGGTACACCTCGGCGTGCGCCTCGTCCGGCCGCCGGCAGACGAACGCCTCCACCACCAGCGCGTGCTCGCCCACCTGCAGCCAGCAGTTGGTCTGCAGCTTCTTCGTACCCGGCAGCGTGACGAAGAACCGGCCCGGCGCCGGGTGGTCGTAGGCCAGCCCCTGCTCGTCCAGTGTGGACTTGATCACAGCATCCAGGTCGGTCACGGCACTCAGACTGCCACCTCGGCCGCGAACCGCGCCCGCCGGAACGCCCCCGCCGCCTCGACGTAGCCGGCGACCAGCGCGTCGGTCGTGCGATCCCAGGAGAACTCGTTCGCGTGCGCGACCGCCCCGCGCGACAACCGCGGCCACAGCCGGGGCGACGTCGCGACCCGCAGCGCCTCGGCCCACCGGGCCGGCTCGTGCCCCGGCACGAGCAAACCGGACGCCCGGTCGGCCACCGCCACCGGCAGCCCGCCGACCGCGGCCGCCACCACCGGCGTCCCGCACGCCTGCGCCTCCAGGGCGACCAGCCCGAACGACTCGTTGTGACTGGGCACCGCGACCACGTCCGCCGCCCGGTACACGTCGACCAGCTCCGCACCCCGGCGCGGCGGCAGGAACCGCAGCACGTCCGCGATGCCGAGCGAGGCCCCCAGCTCGTGCAGCGACGTCGGCGCCTCCAGCCCGCTGCCGGACGGCCCGCCCACCACCACGACCGCCAACCGCTCGCGCGGCACCGCGCCGCTGGCGATCAGCTCGGCCGCCGCGCGCAGCAGCACGTCGGGCGCCTTCAGCGGCTGGATCCGGCCGACGAACGCGAGCACGACCGCGTCCGGCCGCAGGCCGAGCGCGGCCCGCGCGGCGGCCCGGTCACCCGGCCGGAACAGGTCCAGGTCCACGCCCGGCGCGATCGTGCTGACCTGGTCGGGTGCGGCGTCGTACAGGTCGACGAGCTCGCGCGCCTCGACCGCGGTGTTGGCGATCAGCCGGTCGGCCTGGTCGACCACCTGCTGCTCGCCGATCTCGCGGGTGTGCGGCTCGGGCGTGTCGCCCTCGGCCAGCGCGGCGTTCTTGACCTTCGCCAGGGTGTGCGCGGAGTGCACCAGCGGCACCCCCCAGCGGTCCCTGGCGAGCCAACCGACCTGGCCGGACAGCCAGTAGTGCGAGTGCACGAGCCCGTAGTAGCCCGGCTCGTGGCGTGCCTCCGCCCGCAGCACGCCCGCGGTGAACGCGCACAGCTGGGCGGGCAGGTCGTTCTTCCCGAGCCCCTCGAACGGGCCGGCGTGCACGTGCCGGACCAGCACGCCGGGCGCGAGCTCGGCCACCGGCGGCAGCTCGGAGGACGTCGCCCGGGTGAACACCTCGACGGCGATGCCGCGCCGGGCCATCCGGGTCGCGGTCTGGGTGATGTAGACGTTCATGCCGCCCGCGTCGCCGGTGCCCGGTTGCTCGAGCGGCGACGTGTGCAGGGAGAGCACGGCGACCCGGCCCGGCGGCCGGTGGAGCTGAATCACAGACACGTGAACATCCACTCCCGACTAGTGGTTCGCGACCGAGCCGGCGAACGCGCGCAGGACGTCGTTGAACTCCTCGACCCGCTCCGCGAACGGCATGTGGCCCACCTCTGGGAACCAACGCCGCGAGGCGCCGGGAATCTTCCCGGCCGCGTACTCGCCGGCGGCCGGGTCGATCACCTCGTCGGCGTCGCCGTGTACCACCAGCGCCGGTACGTCAACCGCCGCGAGCACGTCCGCGCTGGTCAGCGTCCGGCGGAACAGGGCCCGCCGGACCCGCGGCGACACCCGCAGCGTGTCCGCGAGCCGGCGCTGGACCTCGGCACCGGTGGCCGGCTCGCGGGTCATCCGCGCGGCCAGCGACGCGAGCGCCGGCACGGCGACGTCGGGGGCGTCGGCCAGCACCTCGCGCAGCACGCCGCCGAGCGCCGGGCCGACCGCGCCGCCCGGGTGCCCGCCGCCGATCTCGGTGATCGCGCCGACGAGCACGACGCCGGCGAGACCCGTGCTGCCGCGTTCGCGCAGGTAATCGGTGACGACCAGGCCCCCGTAGGACCAGCCGACGACGACCGCCGGCGCCCCCGCGTGCTCGAGCACCGCGGCGAGGTCGCCGGCCCACGCGGCGGGGTCGTCGTAGCCGCCGTCGGGGGCGTCGGACTCCCCGTGTCCGCGCAGGTCGGGCGCGAGGATCCGGTGCGCGGCGGTGAGGCCGGGGTCGGTGAGCTGGTGGGTCCAGGCCGCCGAGCTCGCCGCCCAGCCGTGCACGAGCACCAGCGGCGGCGCGGCGGGGTCACCGGCCTCGCGGACCGCGAGCCGGACCCCGTCCGCGCCGGTCAGGTACCGGATCATCTACGACAGCGTCATCATGACAGCGCGGACATCGACTGCCACTGCTCCCACGGGATCAGCCAGTCGAAGACGTCCGAGGTGGTCGGGAAGTCGGCCTTGGAGCCGGTGATCTCCACCGGGTCACCGATCAGCGCGCTGTCGAAGTACTTCTTCGCGTCGGCCTCGTACAGGTTGACGCACCCGTGCGAGGTGTTCTTCTTGCCGATGTTGGCCCGGTTCTCCTCGTTCTCGTGGATGAACTCGCCGTGGTTGGAGATGCGCACGGCCCACTTCTTCTCCACGTCGGTGTAGCCGTAGCGCGGGTTGGAGAAGTTGCCGACCTTCTCCTTGGCCATCACGATCACGGTGCCGTTCGGGGTGTTCAGGTTCGGGTCGGCGTCCTTGCCGTTGCTGGACGGGAAGGACATGTAGAGCTCGCCGTCGCGGTAGACGTTCATCTTGTGGTCGGGCGTGTGGATCTTGACGACCTGGTTGCGGCCGATGGTGAACGACGTGGTCAGGTCGGACTTGCCGTAGGCGCCGCCGCCGAAGTGCACGCCGTAGAGCTTGGCGGTCACGTCGACCTCGGTGTTGGCGGGCCAGTACTCCTTGGGCCGCCAGTCGACCTGCGTGCCGTTCTTCAGCCAGGCCCAGGAGCCCTCGACGGGCGTGGAGGTCTCGACCGTCAGCGCCTTCTCCACCGCGGCCTTGTCCTCGACGGCGCCCTCGGGGAACTTGATGCTGATCGGCATCCCGACACCGACCGTGACGTCGTCGATCGGGTTGATCGTCGCGCGCGGCGTCGAGGCCGGGGCGATGGTGGAGAAGCTGCCCTTCAGCGTGGTCTCCCGGCCGTCGGCGTTGGTGGCCGTGGCGGTGTAGGTGTAGGTCTTGCCGTAGCCGAGGACCTCGGTGGTGGTCCAGCTGAGCTTGTCGCCCGCGATCTCGCCGGCCACGGGCTCGCCGGCCGCGTTGGTCAGCGTGGCGTCGGTGAGCGTCCCGCCGGTGACGGTGATCTTGGCCGGCTCCAGGACGGAGACGTCCTTGGTACCGTCGGCCGGGGCGAAGGCGATCTCGGCGGGTGCCGCGTCGGCCGGTTTGGCGGTGCCGGCGACGCCACCGCCGGAGCTGCACGACGCGAGCAGCGAGAGCCCCGCCACGAGCGCGACAACCGAACCTGACAACCGCTTGGATCTCACCTGATCTACCTCCGCCGTGATGCGTGCGCACTTGTGGGGACGCCCGAGACCGGCGCGAGGTGCGTGCCAACCGGTGTGACAGTGGTCATACCAGCCTCTCCAGCGACCCGGAAGGACCGTTCACGTGAACAATCTCGGCACCGCCGTCGTTACCGGCGCCAGCTCGGGCATCGGCGCGGCGACCGCACGCGCGCTGGCCGCCGCCGGCTTCCACGTGGTACTGGGTGCCCGCCGGGTTGATCGGCTACACCCCGTCGCGCGTGACACCGGCGGGGAGGCGCACCGCCTGGATGTGACGGACGCATCGTCGGTCGCGGAGTTCGCGGCGGCGGTCGGGTCGTGCCGGCTGCTGGTCAACAACGCCGGCGGCGCGCGCGGCCTGGACCCGGTCGCGACGGCCGACGAGGACCACTGGCGCTGGATGTGGGAGACGAACGTGCTCGGCACCCTGCGGATGACCAAGGCGCTGCTGCCCGCGCTGGTCGCCTCCGGCGACGGCCACGTGGTGACGGTGACGTCGGTGGCGGCCCGGGAGGTCTACGACAACGGCGCCGGCTACACGAGCGCGAAGCACGCCCAGTCGGCCCTGCACCAGACCCTGCGCGGCGAGCACCTGGGCGAGCCGGTGCGCTTCACCGAGATCCTGCCCGGCATGGTGGAGACGGAGTTCTCCCTGGCCCGCTTCGACGGCGACGCCCGCCGCGCGGACAAGGTCTACCAGGGCCTGACCCCACTGACGGCGGAGGACGTCGCCGACACCATCGCGTACGCGGCCACCCGACCCCCGCACGTGAACATCGACCAGATCGTGCTCAAGCCCCGAGCCCAGGCCTCGACGACCCGCGCCCACCGGGAGTGACTCCACGAGCGAGAAGCGACGCAGCACGCAGAAGGTGCGGCACCGTCGGCCGCCGGCCCGGAGAGGACGGCGCTTCTCCGCTAGAGGGTGCAGCCGACGAGTACCGGTTCCCTGGGATTTCGTGGAACCCGGAAGGACTGAACTATTTCGTCACTACCTGGCTCTGCGGGAGGCCGCGTTCCAGGATGGCGGGGTGACTCAGCAGCGGGATAACCGGGAGGTACTGGTCGAAGGGCCCGAAATCACGATCCGCCCGGTGGGTCGCTTGTCGACTCGCTGACGTCGATGCTTTCCGCGAGCGAGCTTGCTCGGGCGAGACGGTGATCGGTGGTGAGGACCGGTACCCGTAGACGCGCGGCGAGTTCGATGTAGAGCGCGTCGGTCAAGCGGAGGTCCGCGCGGCGCGCCCAAGCGCCTGCCGCCAACTCGACGACAGGGTGGCGCGTCACGGGGAACGTGTTCAGCGCGGCCAGGGCGCCGTCGACATCGGCCGTGGTCAACTCCCCGGCGCGCTGGAGTCGCCCAAGGGCCGACAGCACCTCGGCGTCCATGTGCGCCGGTGCGTGCACAACGGTACTGGCGAGCCGTTTCTTCACCGGGGCGGCATACTCCGTGCCCGCCAGGAGGTCGACGAGAACCGACGCGTCCATGACGACCAGTTCGGCTGGCGGCTCAGTCATCCGCGCCGGCCAACTCCTCGCGGGCACCATCCAGCGCCTCGAGAACAGCGCGATGGGATACCGGGCCGCGTGGAGTGGGCAGCGCCTCCAACCACGAGTTCGTGGCCCGGCGTTGCAACTCGTCAGCGATAGCGGCCTGCGCGAGCGCGGAGACGTTCAAGTCCGCGGCCTTCGCCCGCTCGGCGAGTTCGTCGGGCACGTACACGTTCAACCTGGCCATACACACAATGTACACACATCCGTCGCGGTCCAGCCCGCCCTCGCGGCTACTGGAGGGTGCAGTTGACGAGTACCGGTTCCGGGTGGAGGTCCACGCCGAAGGACGTCTGGACGCCGGTGCGGATTTCGCGGGCCAGGGACAGGAGATCGGCGGTGGTGGCGTTGCCTCGGTTGGTCAGTGCCAGGGTGTGCTTGCCGGACAGGGTGACGCGACCGTCCGGGCCTCGGTGGCCCTTCGCGAAGCCGGCTCGTTCGATCAGCCACGCCGCCGACAGCTTGGACGCGCCGGGGCCCGCCGGGTACTGGGGCACGGTCACCTCGGGCCCCACCCGGGACGCGATCCGGGCGAGCACGGCCGCCAGGTCGCGGTCCAGCACGATCGGATTGGTGAAGAACGAGCCCACGCTCCACGTGTCGTGGTCGGTCTCGTCGAGGACCATGCCCTTGCCTCGGCGTAGTTCCAGCACCGCCGCGCGGGCCAGCTCCACGGGGACCTGTCGGCCCTGGCGGACGCCGAGGACCCGCGCCAGTTCGGTGTAGCGGATCGGGGCGGACTGGCCGCCGTCGGCCAGTTCGAAGCGGACGCGGAGGACCACCGCGCGTTCGTTGCCCTTGAGGACCGAGGTGCGGTAGCCGAGGCCGAGCTCGTCGACACCCAGGGTGCGGATCTCGCCGCTCGCGCGGTCCAGCAGGTCCACCGAGATCAGGTGCTGGCCGACCTCGACGCCGTAGGCGCCCACGTTCTGCACGGGGGTGGCGCCGACCGAGCCGGGGATACCGGACAGGCACTCCAGGCCGCCCAGGCCGGCCTCGACCGTGCGGCAGACGACCGCGTCCCAGTCCTCGCCGGCCTCCACGGTCAGCGCCACCCGGCCGTCGCCGAGGGCGTCGATCTTGCTGCCGTGGTTGGCGACCCGTACGACCGTGCCGTCGAAGCCCTCGTCGGCCACGACCAGGTTCGAGCCGCCGCCGAGTACCAGCACCGGCTCGCCGCGGCGGTCCGCGGCTCTGACCGCCGCCGCGACCTCCTCGGCCGACGCGGCCGAGACGAAGCGGGCGGCGGGCCCGCCTAAGCGCAGGGTCGTGTACCCGGACAGGGGGACCGCGGCGCGGTCGGTGGCCCCGTCCGCACCGATGGGGAGGCTGGTCATGGGCTCCAACGGTAACCTCCGTCGCATGGCACGCAGCCTGGAGCACCGGTCCACCTACCCCGAGCCGGTCGCCACGGTCTACTCGACGCTGGTCGACGAGGGGTTCCTCACCGACCGCCTGCGCGCGATCGGCGGGAAGGGCGCGGCGCTGCTCGACCACAGCCGCGCCGGCGACGCGGTCACGTTCACCCTCCGCCAGGGGGTCGACGCCGAGCGGCTGCCCAGCGCGGTCCGCTCGGTCCTCGGCGGCGACCTGGTCGTCGAGCGGACCGAGCGGTGGCGGCCGGACGGTCCGCGGTACGCCGCCGACACGCGGGTCTCGATCAGCGGGGTGCCCGGGTCGATCCAGGGGCAGTCGCGGCTGGGCGAGCACGGGGGCGAGAGCCTGCTGGTGGTCCGTGCCGAGGTGCGGGTGAGCATCCCGCTGGTCGGGGGCAAGCTGGAGAAGGTCGTCGTCGAGCAGGTGACCAAGCTGCTGGCGACGGAGGCCGAGTTCGCCGAGAAGTGGCTGGCCGAGCGCGCCTGAGCCCGGTCGGCTCACCGACCAGGGGCACCACGAACCCGAACCGGCTGCGTCGCGTCGACCGCTGGCTCACCGGCGACCCGGTGGTCCGCCGCGCGCTCCGCGGCGCCGCCGACCCGCTGGCCGTCGACCTCGGCTACGGCGCCACCCCGGTCACCACGGTCGAGCTGGCCGCGCGGCTGGCGACCGTACGCGCGGACGTGCGGGTGCTGGGGCTGGAGCTCGACCCGGAGCGGGTGGCCGCCGCACGCCCGGCCGCCGACCCGCCACGCCTCGACTTCACCCGCGGCGGCTTCGAGCTGGCCGGGACGCGCCCGGTGCTGGTGCGGGCGTTCAACGTGCTCCGGCAGTACACCGAGGCGGAGGTCGCCGACGCATGGGCGACGATGCTGGATCGGCTCGCGCCCGGCGGCGTGCTGGTCGAGGGCACGTGCGACGAGCTGGGGCGCCGCTGCTGCTGGGTCACGCTGACGGCGGACGGCCCGCGGACGTTCACCCTCGCCTGCCGCCCGGCCGACCTGGGGCGCCCGTCGGACCTGGCCGAGCGCCTGCCGAAAGCCCTGATCCACCGCAACGTCCCGGGCGAGCCGGTGCACGCGCTGCTCACCGCGCTGGACCGCTGCTGGGCGACGGCCGCGCCGTTCACGCCGTTCGGCCCCCGCGCCCGCTGGGCGGAGACGGTGCGGTTGCTGGCGGAGAGCGGCTGGCCGGTGCTGGACACCCGCAGACGCTGGCGACTCGGCGAGCTCACCGTCGCTTGGAGCGTCGTCGCTTCTTCTTCTTCGGGGGCGGTTGGTCGGTCAGTTCTCGGCAGTTGACGATCAGGGTCTCGACGCGGCCGGCGAGGTTCGGGTCGAGGGTGTCGTGTTCGTCGGCGTCGGCGATGTCGGCCACGAGGTCGGCGTAGTCGCCCGCCAGGTCGCGGTAGCGGCGTCTGAACGAGCCCGTGTCGACGCGGCTCTCGTAGCGGCGGTCCAGCGTGATGATCTCCTGGGCCAGGACGGCCGCCCTCGCGCTGAGCGCGGTGCGCTCGTCCTGGGCCGAGTCGCGGCGTTCGCGGTGTTCGGCCGCCAGACGGCCGGCTCGGCGGGCGGCGAGGTAGGCCACCGCGGCGGCGGCCAGGACGGCGGCGACCGCGGTGCCCGCGATCAGGTACTTCGACAGCGACGGGCTGATCGTGCGGGCGCCGTCGGGGACGATGCCGGCGCGCACCAGGCCGTCGTAGTTGACGGCCACCACCTGGAGTGCCTTGAGCGGGTCGTCGACAAACTGGTCGACGCCGTTGAAGATCACGGTCTCGGCGACGAACTTCTTGCCGAAGTTGTCGTCGTCGTCACCCAGCAGCGCGCAGCCGTAGGTGTCGAACTCGTCGTCCTCGCGGCTCAACAGCAGGACCACATTGCCGTCGGCGGCCGGTTTGACGTCGTCGCAGGTCTCGCCGAGGTCGGCGCCGGGCTCCTGGAAGATCGCGACCAGCCTGCGGTTGCCGATGATCCGCTCGGCCGCCGGCTCGTCGAGCTCGACCTCGTCCGCGGCGTACACCGAGCTCGCGCGCACCTCCCGGGCGACCGCGCCGTCGAGGATGCCGCCGGTCCACAGGGCCCAGCCGGCCAGCACCAGGCAGCCGAGCACGGCCAGCCCGAACGGCGTACCGAGGAACCGCTTCACGAGATGCCTCCGGCCAGGTAGACCCGCGGTCGGTAGTCGGCACGGCCGAGGCTGCGGGCGGCGGTGTCCAGCTCGGACTCCGCGTCGTCAACCAGTCGCCGCACCTGTCGTTCCGGCAGGTCGTCGGCGAGGGCCTGGCGCGCCGCCTGGAGCTTGCCGATCCCGCGCACCAGCGCCGGGTGGTGGGACAACGCCGACATCTCGATCGCGAGCGTGGTCAACGCGGCGATCCGCGCCGGCGGGCGGCGGGGCGCGCGGGCGCCGCCGAACACCGGGCGGGCCGAGAGCAGCAGGAACCCGAGCACGCACGCGGCGAACAGCCACGGCAGCGCGGGCAGCGCGACCCGCAGCGGGTCGAACGGCTGGTACGGCAGCGGGCGGTCGAACAGCCCGGCGTACCGGACGTCGGTGACCCGGTTCAGGTAGGCGTGCAGCACGTTGCCCTGCGGGTAGGCGAAGCGGCTCAGCCGGTCGGCGAACTGGCCGTAGAAACTCGCGCCGACGACCTCGGCGAACTCGCCGGCCAGCGGCCCGTGGTACTCCACCCAGTTGCCGTACAGCACGTAGATCGCGGTGTCCGGGAACAGCTCGGCGAGCGCCGGCCCGTACTCCGGCACCGGCTCGCCGTAGGGCTGCTGGGGGAACGCGGCGAACAGGGCGCCTTCCTCGGCGTTGCCGGGCACCTCCTCGAGCGTGGCCTCCGGCGCGACGTGCAGGCCGTCGGTGCGCAGGTCGGCGGCGACGGCGTCGAGCTCGGCCGCGGTCGGGGCGCGCCAGGTGACCACGTCCTCGTCGTTCGGCAGCTCCTCGTCGCGCAGGGCGTGCAGGAGGGCCACGAGCTGGCTGGTGACGTCGCCGACGGTGAACTGCGCCCGCCACGCCGGCAGGTCGTCGCTGCTCACCCCGAGCCCGTCGCCGGTGACCTCGGTGCCGAGCACCACCGCGGTCGCGTTCGACACGTCCTTCACCCGGTCCCGCTGGTCCTCGTCCAGGCCCGGCGGGGCGACGAGGATTCGCACGTCGTCCCCGACCGCGGCGGCGTCGACCCGCTCGGGGTCCCAGTGCGCGATCGACCCCGGCAGCCGCACCACCGGATCCCGCCGCAGCATCCCCTCCATCGCCTCGATCGACGGGACGTCCGCGCCGGACAGCTCCCCGGCCGACCCCTCCTCGACCGTGTTCCCGTCGGACGGCGACTGCCCGTAGCTGACCTCCACGCTCTGCCGCTGCGCCAGGATGTACACCACCAGCAGCACGGCGGCGAGGCCGAGGAACACCCAGCGCACCTGGGGCCAGCGCTTACTCACCGGCGGCCACCCGCCACATCCGGTCCGCCCGCTCGGCGCAACCGCGAGCCTCCTCGGCGACGGCCGCCCCGCCGCCGGCCGCGGCCAGGTGCTCGGCCCGCCGCAGCAACCGCTCGGCCTCGGCGACCTCGTCCGGGCAGGCGTCCCGGCTCACCCCGGCCGAGTCGATCGCCGCCCGCGCGTCCGCCCACGCGGACCGGCGGCGCAGGTCACGGGCCCGTAATCGGGGCAGGTAGACGGACCCGAACCCGGCCGCCAGCAGCAGCACGGCGCCGAGCACCCAGATCAACCAGGTCACGTTCACTCCACAGTGGATCGATATGCGGATCCTGCCCCACCGGGCGGTCTGTGACACACCGACGTGACGGATCACTCCACGGTTCCATCGCGGGCCTCGGAAGCGCCCAGCACCCACGTCGGCAGTGGCTCGCACGCCTGGCGCCACTCCGCGGGGATCGCCGACTCGCCGAGCCGGCCGGCGACGATGCCGCCGACGATCGCGCATACCGTGTCCACGTCCTCGGCCACCGGGGCCGCCGTGCGCACCGCGGCGGCGTAGTCGTCCAGGTGGTTGGCGGCGACCCACAGTGCGAGCGGCACCGTGTCCGGCGCGCTCAGCCGGCCGCCGGTGCCCAGCGTCGCCGCGGCCTCGGCGGCCGACGCACCCGCCAGGTCGGCGGCGTCCCGCAGGCCGTCGTGCACCCGGCCGACCGGGGTGCGGTGCAGGACCTCGTCGAGCAGCTCGACGGCCGACGCGCCGGAGGCCGCCAGCGACGCGGCGACCGCGGTCGCGACCGCCCCGGCCACGCCCTCCGGGTGGGTGTGGGTGACCTCGGCGGACGCGGCCGCCGCGCGGGCGGCCAGCTCGGGGTCGTCGTGGTACCAGGCGCCGAGCGGGGCGACCCGCATCGCGGCGCCGTTGCCCCACGAGCCGGTGCCGCCGAAGGTCTCGGTCGCCAACTGGGCCAGCGACGTGCCGCGGCGGGCGACCTCGCGGATCATGGCGTCGACGCCGGGGCCGTAGTTGCGCTCCTCGTCGTAGTGGGCGACGAAGCTCGCGGCGAGCGCGTCGGCGTCGAGGTGGCCGTGGACCGCCAGCACGTGCACCACCGAACAGGCCATCTCGGTGTCGTCGGTCCAGCGCCACGGCGCCGGGGGCAGGTCGAGGCCGGTGGTGTCCAGTGCCTCGCCGAGCGCGTCGCCGACCGCGAGGCCCATGAGGCTCGCCCGGGCCCGCGTGAGTGCGTCCGTCACACCGTGGTTGGTACCACACTGATCGCGGTTGACCTTGACGTTGCGTCAACTTCTACCGTTGTCGGCATGGCATGGTCGATCGCGCAGGTGGCCCGGATGTCCAAGGTGACGTCGCGGACCCTGCGGCACTACGACGAGATCGGCCTGCTGCCGCCGGCGTGGGTCGGCGCGAACGGGTACCGCTACTACGAGCAGGACCAGCTGGTGCGGCTGCAGCAGATCCTCGTCATGCGCGAGTTGGGGGTCGGGCTGGACGCGATCGCGGAGATCGTGCACCGGGGCCGCGACCGCGGCGAGGTCCTGCGGATGCACCACTCGTGGCTGCTCGCCGAGCGGGACCGGTTCCAGCGCCTGGCCGACACCGTGGCGCGAACGATCGACGAGCTGGAAGGAGGTGAGAACATGAGTACCAAGTCGATGGACCACTGGTTCGAGGGCTTCGACCCCGACAAGCAGGAGGCCCTCCAGGAGGAGGCCCGGCAGCGCTGGGGCGCGGAGCACGTCGACGCCGCCAACGCGAAGGTCGGCAGCGCCCAGGAGTGGTGGCGGACCGAGGGCCGGAAGTGGGCCGAGCAGCTGGGCGCGCTGGTCGACCTGATCGACGCCGGTCGCCAGCCGACCGACCCCGAGGTGCAGGCCGTGATCGAGGGCCACCACCAGTGGATCAGCGGGACGTGGACGCCCAACCGGGAGTCCTACACCGGGCTCGGCGACCTCTACGCCGACGACCCGAGGTTCCGGGTGAACTTCGACCGGACCGACCCGCGGCTCGCGGAGTTCCTGCGGGCCGCGATGGCCGAGTTCGCCCGCACCCGCCTGACCTAGCGGGCCCGGTCGGTCGGGAGAGCCGCGGATCTCCCGACCGCTAGGGTCGCTGGTGTGGAGTTCGGCGAGTACCTGGGCGAGATCGAGCGACAGGCCGGTGCGCTGCGCGCGGCGGCGGTGACCGCGGGGCCGGACGCGGCGGTGCCGACGTGCCCCGACTGGACGGTGCTGGCGATGGTCCGGCACGTCGCGAAGGTGCACAACTGGGTGTGCAAGTCGCTGCGGGCCGCCCCGGAGTCGGAGGGCATCCACCCGGACCGGGCGCCCGAGCGGTGGGACGAGGTGCTCGCCTGGTGGGACGAGCAGCTGGCCGCCATGCTCGACGGGCTGCGAGCCGCCGGCCCGGACGCGCCGGCGTGGGTGTTCAACCCGCAGGTCGCGTCGACGGCGGCGTTCTGGGCGCGGCGGCAGGCGCACGAGACGGCGATCCACCGGCTCGACGCCGAGCACGCCGCCGCGGGCTCGGACCGGGCGGACGCGGTGCCGTCGCTGGTGTTCGATCCCCCGTTCGCCGCGGACGGGATCGACGAGCTGTTGGTGCTGATGGTCCCGCGCCGGCTCGCCCGCGAGCTGCCCGAGGTCGAGGGCACCGTGCTGTTCCACGCCGCCGACGCCGGCCGCGCGTGGCTGGTGGAGCTGACGCCGGGCGGCGTGCCGGTGATCGGCCCGGCCGACGAGATCGACACCGACGCGTCCGTGGTCGGGACCGCCGACGCGGTGTACCGGGCCGCGTGGCGCCGCCCGAGCACCGCGATCACCACCGGCGACCGCGCCCTCGTGGACGCCCTGCGCGCACCGTGAGCCCGCGCCGCCTCGGGCTCGGGGTGCTCGTCGTGGCCCTGCTGGTCGCCGGCTGCGCGGAGGTGGACGAGGCGGTGGAGCAGGTGGACACCGCCAAGGACAAGGCCGCCGTGTGTGCCGAGGCGCTCGGGCTCGCCGACCTCAACCCGCTGGTCGACCCGGAGCGGCTGCGCGCCCGCGCCGAGGACAAGGAGCGGCGGTTCCGCGAGCTGGCCGCTGACGTGGCCGACCAGGACGTGAAGAACTCGCTGATCGGCCTCGCCGACTCCTACGTCGAGGTGCAGAAGAACCGCTACGAGGACCTGTCGATCGTGGCCAGGTGGGCCAAGCGCAACACCGAACGCCTCGACGCCCTGCGCAAGGCCTGTACCTAACGGCCGAGACCCTCGACGACCTCCGCGCCCGGCAGGGCCGCCAGGACCGGGCCCGGGATCAGGAGCTTGCTGCCGCGGACGCCGCTGCCGATCACCAGCTCGGGTGCCTCGGCGACGGCCGGGTCGAGCAGCAGGGGCCACTGCGGCGGCAGACCGATCGGGGTGATGCCGCCGTAGGCCATGCCGGTCAGCTCGACCGCGGTGTCCATCGGGGCGAAGGACGCCTTGCGCACGTCCAGCCGGCGGCGGACCACGCCGTTGACGTCGGCGCGGGTGGTCGCCAGCACCAGGCACGCGGCGAACCGCTCCTCGCCGGCGCGCTTGCCGGCCACCACGACGCAGTTGGCCGACGCGGTCAGCGGCGAGCCGTACGCGGCGCAGAACTCGGCGGTGTCGGCCAGCGACGGGTCGATCTCGACGACGGCGACGGCGGCACAGTCGGCGTCCGGCAGCGCGGCCAGGGCCTTCGCCACGGGGTCGGCGAGCAGGTCGGGACGGTCGAGCGCCGGCCGCGGGGTCAGCGAGCCGGCGATGGTCCAGGTCACCACTTCTGCCCGCCGCGCTGGACCTCGATGAGCCGCGGGCGCACGTCGACGATGTAGACGAGCGCCGCGACCAGCCCGGCGATCCAGAAGATCCAGCCGATCCCGGCGAAGCTGAACAGCAGCAGCGCCACCGCGGCACCACCGGTGATGCCCAGCCACGCGGGCTTGCTGAGCCGGTCGATGGCCTGGTAGGCGTCCGGGCGCTGCATCAGCGCGTGGACGAACGCGAAGACGCCGACCGGCACGGCGGCCCAGTCGATGATCGTCATGATCAGCAGCGCTTCGTACGGCACGTCCCCAGACTACGTGCGGACCCGAGCGGGTGACCAGCGGACCACGCGCATGAGACAGCACACGCCCCGCGTCCAGGGCAGACGCGGGGCGCGGCGGTGCGAGCTACTTCTTGGTGCCCGGCTTGGTCCCGTTGGTCCTGCGGGTGGTCGCGGGCTTGCGCGGTGCGGTGCGGTTCGCGGCCTTGCGGCTGGTGCTGCGCACCTCGTGGGCCACGTCGTCGCCCAGCTCCTCGATCGTCTCGGCGGCGCCGACGGCGACCTTCTGGGCGTCGCGGGCGGTCTTCTCGCCGACCGAGCGGGTCTGCCGGGTGATCTTGGCCAGCACCTCGTCGGCCAGCTCCCGGGCATCGCCGGCGGCGTCGCCGACGCGCTCCTGCAGGGTGGCGATGGACTCCTCGAGCTGGTCGAGCGCGCGGCGGACCTGCGGCTGGGTCTTGAGCTTGCCCAGCGCGTCCTCGCCCTGGTCGGCCAGCTTCTGGTACAGCTTCTGCGCGGCGTCGGTGTACTCGTCGACCAGCTTGCGCAGCTCGGCCGGGTCGAGCCGGTCGCGGACGCCGGCCAGGTCGCGGGGCAGCTCGTCGACCGCGCCGCGGGCGGCGCCGGCACCCTCGTTCACCCGGGTGCGGGTCTTGCCGACGGCGTCGCGCACGGCCTGGGTGGCCAGGTCGCCGGCGCCGAGCGCGGCCAGCAGCGGGGTGCGCAGCACCTCGACGGCCTGCTCGCTCGCCTTGCGGACATCCTCACTCTTGGGCAGTGCAACCATGTTTATCACTCCACTGTGGACTGTTCGGAAGTCTCGTTCTCGCGGCGGAAGGACTCGTACACGTCGAGCAGGATCTGCTTCTGACGTTCGGTGAGCGCGTCGTCGGCACGCACCGCGTCGACCACCGGGCCGCCGTGCGGGACGTCGAGGATGCCGGCCTGCACGTACAGGGCCTCGGCCGAGATTCGCAGACCCCTGGCGATCTGCTGGAGGATCTCCGCGGACGGCTTCCGCAGACCTCGCTCGATCTGGCTGAGGTAGGGGTTGGACACCCCGGCGAGCTTGGACAGCTGCCGCAGCGAGATCTTCGCCGAAGACCGCTGCTGCTTGATGTACTCGCCGATGTCCCGACCGAGGTCGGCGACCTTCCCGCTCACACCGGGCTGGTCCTGCTCACTCATCGCAACCACCTCCCGCGCGACACCATCGACGGTACGCGCGGGTGCTAGCAGTTGCAAGCGCAGTGCTTGCGCAGGTGGCGTGGGTCCCGTCACACGCCGAGCAGGCTCCGGACCCAGCCGGCGACCGCGTCCGCGGTCTGCTCCACCGTGCTCTGGGTGGTGTCGAGCAGCCGCATCGGAGGCTTGGTCTCGGCGTGCTCGGCGAGCACCCAGTCGTTGAACTCGAGCATCTCCTCGATGCGCTCGGCGTCCCAGCCGCGCCACGCCGGGCGGGCGCGCAGCCGGGCACGCAGCACCTCGGGGGCGCAGGTCAGCGCCAGGTAGTGAATGTCGGCGAAGAGCACACGCTCGGGCCAGTACTCGAACTGCGGCGGCGCGACGGTGCCGCAGAGCACCACCGGGCGGCCGTTCTGGGCGACGCTCGCGGCGAGACGCAGCCACGTCTGCCGGAACGCCGCGGAGTCGCCGGTCGGGTCGCGCAGTGCGCCGACCCACAGCAGGTCCTGTTCCAGGACCACGCACCGGTCGGCCAGCCGGTCGACGAGCAGCCGGCCGACGGTCGTCTTGCCGGTGCCACTCGGGCCGGTCAGCGCGAACAGCGGGAGGCGCCGGAACGGCTCTCGGTGTCCACAGGAGACACAGACGAGAGCCGTCCCGGCGGCGTCGGTCTCGACCCGCGGGTCGTCGGTCCAGATCCCGCAGCCGGCACAGATCATCGGGTTCATCTGTGCTGTGTCGGGGTCAGTCGAACAACTGCTCCATGAAACTCTTCTTGCGGCGCCGGTGGCCCTGCTGGCCGCCGTGCCCGCCGTAGCCGCGTGGCGAGTCCGAGTAGCCGTAGCCACGCGGCGAGTCCCGGTAGTAGCCACCGCCGGCGGGCGGCGGCGGCGGGGGCGGAGCTCCGGGCCCCGGCTGGTACGGCGGCGGCGCGGCCTGGGCGGAGTACTGACGCTCGGCGTTCAGGATCGACTCGAGCTCACCCCGATCCAGGAAGATCCCGCGACAGCTGTCGCACTGGTCGATGTGGATCCCTTGGCGGTCCACGGTGCGCAATGTGTTCTGGCACTTCGGGCAAATCACACATGCAACACTACGCAGATCGGCATGACCTCGGCCACAGGTGTGCGACACGAACACGACCCGTGGCCGCGCTGTGGCTCCTCGACACATGGTCCGGCGTGCGCGCACTACCTAGCGTTGCCGGTATGGATCGTGGCCCAGCTCACATCGACCTGGCCGGCCGTGTCGCACTGGTCACCGGCGGCGGCAGCGGCATCGGCCGGGCCTGCGTGCACGCCCTCGCCGGTGCCGGCGCGACCGTGCACGTGGTCGACCGGGACGCCGAGTCGGCCAAGGAGGCGGCCGGCGAGGTCGGTGGCCTCCCGCACGTGGTCGACCTGGCCGACGCCGCCGCGATCGAGACCCTGCCCACCGAGGTCGACGTGCTGGTCAACAACGCCGGCCTGCAGCACGTCGCGCCGCTGCACGAGTTCCCCCCGGCGACGTTCACGCTGATCCAGCAGGTCATGGTGACCGCGCCGTTCCTGCTGGTCCGCCGCTGTCTGCCGCACATGTACGCCCGCGGCTGGGGCCGGCTCGTGCACGTCTCCAGCGCGCACGGCCGCCGCGCCAGCGCGTTCAAGGCCGCCTACGTCGCAGCCAAGCACGGCCTCGAGGGCCTGTCCAAGGTCGCCGCGGTCGAGGGCGCCCCACACGGGGTGACCAGCAACTGCGTCGACCCCGGCTACGTGCGCACCCCACTGGTCGAGCGGCAGATCGCGGCGCAGGCGGCCGCGCACGGGCTGGCCGAGGACGAGGTCGTCGAGAAGGTGCTGCTCGACCGGTCCCCGGTGAAGCGGCTGGTCGAGCCGAGCGAGGTCGCCGAGCTCGTGCTGTGGCTGTGCGGCGACCACGCCCGCTCGCTCACCGGGGCGTCCGTGCCGCTCGACGGCGGCTGGACCGCCACCTGAAACCCCACCCAAGGAAGTGTGGTGAGAACGTGAAACTCCTTCTGTCAACCTCCGGAACCGTCACCTCAGGGGAACGTGACGCAAGCCAGCCACAAGTACGTGACCAGGCTGAGCGCACACCACCCAACGCGACCAACAGGGTTAATTCCGGGGAGGCGGAACAGTGAGTTCCCTGCCCACCTCACAACCAGGCAAGCACTCGCTGGCGCGGATCGTGTCCGCGAGCATGATCGGCACCACCATCGAGTGGTACGACTTCTTCCTCTACGGCTCCGCCGCGGCCATCGTGTTCAACACGCTGTTCTTCCCCACCTTCGACCCGCTCTCCGGCACCCTGCTCGCGTTCACCACCTACGCCATCGGGTTCGCCGCCCGTCCGATCGGCGGGCTGGTCTTCGGGCACTTCGGCGACCGGATCGGGCGCAAGAAGCTGCTCGTGGTCAGCCTGCTGCTGATGGGTGTGGCGACCTTCGGCATCGGTCTGCTGCCGACCTACGCGACGATCGGGGTGGCCGCGCCGCTGCTGCTGACGTTCCTGCGGCTGGTGCAGGGCTTCGCGCTCGGCGGCGAGTGGGGCGGCGCGGTGCTGATCGTGTCCGAGCACGGCGGGACGCGACGGCGCGGGTTCTGGGCGTCCTGGCCGCAGGCCGGCGCCCCGGGCGGCAACCTGCTGGCGACCGCGGTGCTCGCGATCCTCGCCGCGGTGCAGACCGAGGAGGCGTTCCTGGCCTGGGGCTGGCGGATCCCGTTCCTGCTGTCCGCGGTGCTCGTGGTGGTCGGGCTGTGGATCCGGCTCGCGGTGGCCGAGTCGCCGGTGTTCCTGGAGGCCGCGCGTCGCGCGGAGGAGCGTGGGGCGGCGGAGAAGGCGCCGATCGTGCAGGTGTTCCGGCACAGCTGGCGTTCGGTGCTGATCGCGATGGGCGCGCGGATGGCGGAGAACGTGTCCTACTACGTGATCACCGCGTTCATCCTGGTCTACATCACCCAGACGCTCGACCTGGACCGCTCGGTCGGCCTGAACGCGGTGCTGATCGGCTCGGCGGTGCACTTCGCGACGATCCCGCTGTGGGGCCTGCTGTCCGACGTGGTCGGCCGGCGCGCGGTCTACCTGTTCGGCGCGGTCGGCATGGGCGTGTGGGGGTTCGTGTTCTTCGTGCTCCTGGACACGCGGTCGTTCGGCACCATGGTGTTCGCCACGACCGTCGGCCTGGTCCTGCACGGGGCGATGTACGGTCCGCAGGCGGCGTTCTTCGCCGAGCTGTTCGGCACCCGCGTGCGGTACTCGGGCGCGTCGGTCGGTTACCAGCTCGCCTCGATCGGGGCCGGCGGGGTGGCGCCGCTGATCGCGGTGGCCCTGCTCGACGCGTGGGACAGCACCCTGCCGGTGTCGCTGTACCTGGCGGCGATGTGCCTGATCACGGTGGTCGCGGTGCTGGTCGCCAAGGAGACCCGCGGCTCGGCGCTGGAGGAGGACCTCGGTGTGGTCACGGAGGTTCCCGCCGGGGAAAGCAAAGTGACACGATGACCGTCGTGACATTCTTCGTGCGACCTCGGATCAAACCCGCGGGCTGCCCGACCGCACCTCAGGGGAACGCGACGCGAGCCGGCCACGAGTACGTGACCAACCGGAACCTTCCTTCCCGACGTGACCCCAAGGGATAAGTCCGGGGAGGCGGTACTGCTCGATCTGCTCGCCGACGGTGCGAGCGGCGAGCGGCTGGCGCATGTCGCGGTCGCCGCGCCGGAGCTGGACGAGGCCGTCGAGGTGGCGTTGCGGATCCGGCAGACGCTGGCCGAGCACCGGCGGCGCGAGGCGGAGCTGACCGCGCTGTTCGACACCGCGCGGGACCTGTCGAAGCTGCGGGACCTGGACGAGGTGCTGAGCTCGATCGTGCGGCGGGCCCGGCAGCTGCTCGGCGTCGACCTGTCGTACCTGAGCCTCAACGACGAGCGGGCCGGGACGACGTACATGCGGGTGACCGACGGGTCGGTGTCGTCGCTGCTGCCCAACCTGCGGATCGGCCACGGCGAGGGCCTCGGCGGCCTGGTGGCGCAGACCGCGCACCCCTACGCCAGTGCCGACTACCTCGCCGACCCCCGGTTCGCGCACACCGGCCCGATCGACGCGGCGGTCGCCGCCGAGCACATGGTCGGCATCCTCGGCGTGCCGCTGTCGCTGGGCACCACGGTGATCGGGGTGCTGTTCGCGGCCGACCGGGCGCGGCGGGAGTTCACCGCGTCGGAGGTGGCACTGCTGTCCTCGCTCGCCGACCACGCGGCGATCGCCATCGACAACGCCCAGCTGCTGGCCGAGACCAGGCGCGCGAACGAGACGATCAGCGGCCACAACGCGGCGATGCGCCGGGCGGAGGACGCGCACGACCGGCTGATGGAGCTGGTGCTGCGCGGCGGCGACCTGGTGGCGGTGGCGACCGAGGTCGCGTCGGTGCTCGGCGGCGGCATCGCGCTGTTCGACGACGCCGGCGGCGAGCTGGCCCGGGTGGGTTCCGCGCCGCCCGCCCCGCCGGCGGAGGCGGTGGCGGCGTCCCGGTCGTCGGGCCGGGCGGTGCGGGCCGGCGCGGAGTGGGTGTGCTCGGTGGTGGCGGGCCAGGAGCTGCTGGGCAGCCTGGTGCTGACCGATCGCCCGTCACTGGGCGACGCCGACCGGCGGCTGTTCGAGCGGGCCGGCGTGGTGGCGGCGCTGCTGTTGCTGCTGCGCCGCTCGGTGGCCGCCGCGGAGGACGAGGTGCGCGGGGAGCTGCTGGCCGACCTGCTGACCGCGCCGGACCGGAACCCGGGCGCGCTGCTGGCGCGGGGCAGGCGGCTGGGCATCGACCTGGACGCGCCGCACGCGGTGCTGATCGCGTCCTGCGACGGGGTGTCCCGCCGGCGGCTGGCGATGGCGTGCGCGCGGTACGCGACGCTGGTGGGGCTGCACGCCGACCAGGTGGTGCTGCTGGTCGACGGGCCCGCGTCGCTGGCGCCGAAGCTGGCGGCGGAGCTGTCGTCGGCGGTGGACGCGCCGGTGACCGTGGGGGCGTCCGGGCCGGCGTCGGGCCCGGTGGCGTTGGCGGCGGCCGCGGCGGAGGCGGGCCGGTGCGTGCGGGCGCTGCTGGCGCTGGGCCGGGCGGGGTCGGGCGCGGCGCTGGCGGACCTCGGGTTCGTCGGGCAGCTGATCGGCGACCGCACCGACCTGGCGGGCTACGTCCGGTCGGTGCTGGGCCCCGTGCTGGACTACGACGCGCGGCGGGGCACGGACCTGGTGGGCACCCTGCACGCGTACTTCGACTGCGGCGGCAACCTGACGCGCGCCAAGGACCGGCTGCACGTGCACGTGAACACGGTGGTGCAGCGGCTGGAGCGGATCTCGACGCTGCTCGGCTCGGACTGGCAGGCGCCGGAGCGGGCACTGGAGGTGCAGCTCGCACTGCGCCTGCATCGCCTGCGCGGCTGAGGTTCTGGCACGGTGGTGGGCGTGAGCGGTGCGGTGCGGATGCGCGGGTGGGCCGAGCGGGAGCTCGCCGAGGTGAGCGAGACCCTGGCGACCGCGCGGGCGGAGCTGGCCTCGGTACGCGGCCGGCTGGCGTGGTTCACCCGCGCCCACGAGCAGGTGGTCCGGCCGCTGCGCGAGGAGCTGGCGGAGATCCGGGCGGAGCTGGCCGCGGTCCTCGCCGCCCGCACCGGCCGTCCCGCGCCCCCCGCCGCCGAGCCGCCCGCGGAACCCGCCCCCGATGCTCCCGTCGAGGTCGGGGAGCCCGACCCGGACCGCGCACGGCGGCTGTACCGGGCGCTGGTCAAGCAGTGCCACCCGGACCTGGGCGCCGACGAGTCGGAACGGCGGCGCCGGGCGGAGTTCACCGCCCGCGTCAACGACGCCTACGCCGCCGAGGACGCCCCCGCACTGGAGGATCTGGCCCGCGAGTGGGGCACCGACGCCACCTCGACCGACCAGGACGACCTCTGGGCCGCCGTGTCCGAGACCCGAGACCGCCTCGACGAGGTCCGCACCGAGACCCACCGCCTGCGCACCACCGGCCTCGGCCCCCTCTGCTTCGGCCCCGACGACCCGACCACCGCGGTCGAACGGGTCGCCGCCCGCCTCCGCACCGCCATCCACCGAGAACGCGAGGCCCTCGCCGCCCTGCGCTGACGCCTCACCTCATTCCGTGCGTAGCGAGGTCAGGCGGGTGGCGCTGCGCAGGAAGGGCAGCGTCATCGCGGTCACCAGGATCGACAGCAGGGCGGCGCCCGTGGTCAGCAGGCCCACGCCGAGCCAGTCGACGGAGAACGGCTCCTCGGTGATGCGGACGATCAGCCAGGCCAGGCCGACGCCGGTGGCGACCGCGACCACGAGGCCGAGCGCGATCGGCAGCGTCACCTGCCACAGCAGCGACCGGGCGAGCACCCCGCGCTGCACCCCGCTCGCCACCAGCATGGCCAGCGGGCGGCGGCGCTCCCGGATGTGCTCCAGCGCCAGCACCAGCAGGCTCACGCCGGCCATCAGCAGCGTGAAGATCGACCCGGCGTAGAGCCCGTTGCGGATGCCCACGAACATCCGCTGGTCGGCGGTCCGGTCCTGCACGGTGTTGAACGCGTACATCGACGCCTGCCAGCCGAACCCGGCCACCGCGTTGCGGATGTGCTCGATCTCGTCGGAGCTCGGGCTGTCGGCCTTGACCACGATCGTCGTCCGCAGGTTCGGCGGGATCAGGCCGTCGAGCGCGGCCGTGGTCACGATCGTCGCCGCGTAGATCTCCCCGGCCCTGGCCGACGGGACCTCGCGCACCGTGTCGGGGACGGTCCAGGTGCCGACCACCTCGTGCTCCTCGCCGTTCAGCCCGTAGTCGCGGAACTCGAGCCGCTGGCCCGCCTCCGCGACCGGTCCACTGTCGGCGAACGTGAGCACCTCGCCGTCGGTGCAGTCCTCGACGTCGGTGAGCGCCCGCACGGTCGGGCAGTCCAGCACGTTCAGGTACCGCCCACCCGAGTCGATCGGCTCGCCCGGCAGGTAGCCCACCACCCTCCGCACCTGGTACGTCTCCCGCACCGCCGGAATGGCCTCCAGGTCGGCGGTCACCGCGTCGGCGACGTCGTGGTCGACCGTCGCCTCGATGGTCGGATCCGGCTGCTCCCCCTGCGCCGCGTCCGGCAGGCCGACACCGTCCTCGATGGTCATCAGGATCGTCTGCAGCGCGATCGCCCCGGCGAGCACGACCGCGACACCGCCGACCACCCGGGCCGACGTGCCGCTGTCCAGCTGCAGCCGGCGCACGGCGAGCATCCACGACGACGGCCCGCCGCGGATCTGCCCGGAGACCCGCTCCACCAGCCACGGCAGCAGCACCGGCACCCCGACCAGCAGCAACGTCGCCCCGGCCGACACCGCGAACGCCCAGGTCTCCGAGCCTTCGTCCGCGCCGCCGCCGGTGAACAGCAGCGCCACGCCCGCGACGACCAGCACGAGCCGCCACCACAGCCGGCGTCGCACCGGCTTGGCCCGGCGGACGACGCCGAGCGGCTCGATGATCGTGCGGCGCAGCGCGAACAGGGCGGTGAGCACGGCGAGCGCCGGGATCGCCAACACGATCAGCACCGTCAGCACCGGGTCGGGCACCACGTCGCTCTGGTACACCCGCATCCCGAACAGCTCGACGTCCTCGGCGAACGTCCGCAGGAACAGGAACGCCGCCGCCCCCACGACGAGCCCGGCCAGCGCGCTGACCAGGGACTCCGCCGCCGCGATCCGGCGCACCTGCCGCGAGCCGGCGCCGACCAGCCGCAGTGCCGACAGTCGCCGGTCGCGTTCCGCGCCGGCGATCCGGCTGGTCGAGCTGACGAAGATGAACACCGGGAGCAGCAGCACGACCGCGCCGATCAGCACGAGGAGCAGCAGCTGGGGCGGCATCGCCCTGCCCGCCGGCACCCCCTCGAACTGGTAGACCGCCACGGCCTCCTCGGACTCGGCGAAGCTCGCGTCCGCGCCGACGAACGCCTTGAGGTCACCCGGCTGGGTGATGATCTCCTTGCCGAGGGTGCCCACGATCGCGCCGGGCACCCGAGGCCGCAGCAGCTCGCCCTCCGGCGAGGCCAACAGGTCCGCGAGCGCGGGCGAGGCCAGCACCTCGCCCGGCGCCGGCAGACGGTCGACCCCGGCCGGCAGCGGGTAGTCGTCGCCCTCGGCGTGGACGTAGGTGATCTCGACCCGGTCGCCGCGGAACTCGGTCGACTGCTCGGCCAGGTACAGCGGGTCGACACCCTCGACCGGCGACTGCTCGCTCAGCCAGTACGCGTCGGCCGCGTCGCGCTGGTCGTTGTTGCCGACCATCGTGCCGATCGAGGCCCCGACGAGCAGCACGGCCACCGCGATCGTGACGCCGAACGTGCTGAGCGCGAACCTCGCCACGGAGCTTCGGCCGCCCCCGACCGCCAGCCGAATCCCCATGGCGAGGTCGCTCACCCACCCCCTCATGCGAACGCCACCTCGCGGGTGCGCCCGTCGCGAACCACGACCTCGCGGTCGGAGTACGCCGCGACCCGCGCCTCGTGGGTGACCAGGATGACCGCCGCGTCCGACTCCTTGGCCGCCTCGGTGAGCAGGCGCATGACGTGCTCGCCGTTCAGCGAGTCCAGCGCGCCGGTCGGCTCGTCGGCGAAGATCACCTTCGGCGCGGTGACCAGCGCGCGGGCGACCGCGACCCGTTGGCCCTGGCCGCCGGAGACCTCGCCGGGCCGCTTGCCGGCGACGTCGTCGACCTCCAGGCGGCCGAGCCACTCGCGGGCGGTGGCCTCGGCGTCGCGGCGCTTGCGGCCGCCGAGCCGCAGCGGCAGGGCGACGTTCTCCACGCAGGTCAGCTCCGGCACGAGCTGACCGAACTGGAACACGAAGCCGAACTCGGTGCGGCGCAGCGCCGAGCGCGGCACGTCGGACATGGCACCGAGGTCGCGGCCGTCGTAGGTGACCGTGCCGCCGTCGGGCTGGATGATGCCGGCCAGGCAGTGCAGCAGGGTCGACTTGCCGGAACCGGACGGACCCATGACGGCCACGACCTCCCCGGCCCGGACCGACATGGAGGCGCCGTCGAGCGCCTTGGTCGGCCCGAAGGACTTCACGACGGCGTCAGCCGCCAGCAGCGGGGCATCTGTCATGGCCGTACCTGCTTTCGGAGCTCGGTGAGGCGGGCCGCGGTGAGCTCCAGCCAGCGCAGATCGGCCTCGAGGTGGAAGAGTGCGTGGTCGCAGATCAGCTGGTCGGACAGGTCGCCGCCGGCCTTGCGCGCGGTGAGCTCGCGCATGGTGTCGAGGTGGGCGGCGCGCTGGGTGTCGAGCACGTCCTCGGCGTCGCGCGCGGACAGCAACGCGATGACGACCTTGGTGTAGAGCGTGCTCTGCAGGTACAGCGCGGGCTTCTCCGGCGTGGTGAGCCAGCGCTCGACGTCGGTGACGCCCTCGGCGGTGACCGCGTAGCGCTTGCGGTCCGGACCGCCGCCCTGCTCGACGCCGCTCTCCTCGATCAGGCCGTGTTTCAGCAGCCGGGACAGGGTCGCGTAGACCTGCCCGTAGTGCAGCGGGCGGTCCTGGCCGAAGTGCTCGTCGTAGGCGCGCTTGAGGTCGTACCCGTGCCGTGGGCCGTGCTCGAGCAGACCTAACAACGTGTGACCAACTGACATGGCCAGCACAGTACACGGAGTGTATAGCTGCCGCCTATACACCCCGTGTTTAGCCTGTTGAGCTGCGCTTACCTCAGCAGGCGCAGAGGCAGAACGGGTGCCCGACCGGGTCGGCGTAGACCCGGAAGGTGGGCTGCTCGTCCAGCGGCCGGGCGCCGAGCGCGACGGCCCGCTCGTGGGCCGCGGGGAGGTCGTCGACGCGCAGGTCGAGGTGGAACATCTGCGGCCGCTCGGCGGCGGGCCAGGTCGGCGGCCGGTAGTCCGGGTCGCGCTGGAACTCGATCAGCACGTCACCCGGACCGGCGATGGTCGCCCAGCCGTTGTCCTGGTCGGGCTCGCCGCGCGGCGACCACTCGAGCAGCCGCGCGTAGAACGCGGCCAGCTCCCGCGGGTCCGGGCAGTCGAGCACGACCGAGCCCAGTCGAGGCACGGACATGGCCATCTCCTCTCGTAACCAGTCAAAGACTTATGCAGGTTAGCAAACGACAGGCATACAGTGGAGTGGTGACCGAGGACGTGGCCTTGGTGCTGGACTTCCTGAACACGGTCGACGTGGGGCAGGGCACCGACCTGCTCGACGACCCCGTGGTCTGGAACGCCTGGCTGGCCGAGCGGGGCCTGGTGCGCGGCGAGGTGGACCCGGCGCCGGTGCGGGCGACGTTGCGGGCGGCGGCCGGCGACCCGTCGGCCGGGGTGGTCCCGGTGCACGCGCCGGTGAGCGTGTCGGTGGTGGACGGCCTACCGCGAGTGGTCGCGCCGGACGTGGTGGGCGCGGTGCTCGCGGCGGCGAGCCGGCTGGTCGTGCTCGGGCAGTGGGACCGGGTGAAGATCTGCCCGGCCGACGACTGCCGGTGGGTCTTCTACGACCGCTCCCGCAACCACTCGCGCACGTGGTGCTCGATGCAGGTCTGCGGCAACCGGGAGAAGGCCCGCGGCTGGCGGGAACGCACCCGCCAGTAGCTACAGGATCAGCTGGGCGACCGTGTAGATCAGCAGGCCGGCCAGCGCGCCCACCACGGTGCCGTTGATCCGGATGAACTGCAGGTCGCGGCCCACCTGGAGCTCGACCTTGCGGGAGGTCTCCTCGGCGTCCCAGCGCTGCACGGTGTCGGTGATCAGCGTGGTGATCTCGTCGCGGTAGTTGAGCACCACGTACGCGGCCGCGCCCTCGACCCAGCCGTCGACCTTGCCGCGCAGCGCGTCGTCGTCGGACAGCCGCCGGCCCAGTGTCACCAGCCCCTCGCGGACCCGCCGGCGCAGCTCGCTCGACGGGTCCTCGGCCGCGTCGAGCAGCATGGCCTTCGCCGTCGACCAGGCCGAGCCGATCACGTTCTGCACCTCGGGGTGCTCCAGGACCTGGTGCTTGACCTGCTCCGCGCGCTCCATCGTCGCCGGGTCGGTCTGCAGGTCGCTGGCGAACTCGGCCAGGAACTTGTCGATCGCCATCCGCATCGGGTGGTTCGGGTCGGTCTTGACCAGCCAGGCGAACGACAGCACCTCGCCGTACACCTTGTCCGCGACCATCGAGTCGACGAACTTCGGCGACCAGGTCGGCGCCCGGTCCGACACGACCCGCAACACGGACGAGTGATTCGCCTTCACCCATTCGTAGGCGCGGTCGCACATCAGGTCGACGAGCTTGTGGTGCGAGCCGTCGGCGAACACGCCCGCCAGCAGCTTGCCCAGCGGCGGGCCCCACTGCACCGCGACCACCCGCCGGACCACGGCCTGCTCCATCACGGCCTGCACGTCCTCGTCCCGCAGCACCGCGACCGCGCCGCGCACGACCGTCGACAGCTCGGCTGTCACCCGTTCGGCGTTGGCGGGCTCGGCCAGCCACCCGCCGAGCCGCCGCGCCACGCCGATCCGCCGCAACCGCTCCCGCACGACCTGCTCGGACAGGAAGTTCGTGCCGACGAAGTCGCCGAGGCTGTCGCCGAGGGCGTCCTTGCGGGTCGGGATGATCGCGGTGTGCGGGATCCGGATGCCCAGCGGGTACCGGAACAGGGCGGTGACCGCGAACCAGTCGGCGAGCGCGCCGATCATGCCGGCCTCGGCCGCGGCCTTGAGGTAGCCGACCCAGCCGGGCGCGCCGGCGGACTGCCAGAACGAGGTGGCCAGGAAGATCACGGTCGCGCCGAGCAGGAACGAGAGGGCGACCAGCTTCATCTTCCGCAGCCCGCGCTGCTTCTCCGCCTCGCCGGGGACGGGGGCGCTGGGAGTGGGGACCGTCAGTTGCCGCACACGCCCATTGTCCGTGAGACTGCGTGACCGTGCGCCGGAAAGCCTTGGTTCCCCGACTCGAACCGTTCACCTCGACGATCTTCGCGGAGATGACCGCGCTGGCCACCAGGACCGGAGCGGTCAACCTGGGCCAGGGCTTCCCGGACACCGACGGCCCGCCGTCGATGCTCGCCGCGGCCCAGCGGGCGATCGCGGACGGGGTGAACCAGTACCCGCCCGGGCCCGGCCGCCCCGAGCTGCGCGCGGCGATCGCGGCGCAGCGGCAGCGGTACGGCACGTCGTTCGACCCGGACACCGAGGTGCTGGTCACCGTGGGCGCGACCGAGGCGGTGGCGGCGTCGATGCTGGCGCTGGTGGAGCCCGGCGACGAGGTCGTGCTGTTCGAGCCGTACTACGACTCCTACGCCGCGGCGGTGGCGCTGGCGGGCGCGACCCGCCGGGTGGTGTCGCTGGTGGAGGCCGAGGACGGCCGCTTCGCCGTCGACCTCGACGCGCTCGCGGCGGCGATCGGGCCGCGGACCAGGGCGGTGCTGGTCAACTCCCCGCACAACCCGACCGGGACGGTGTTCACCCGCGCGGAGCTGGCGGGGATCGCGGCGCTGTGCGTCGAGCACGACCTGGTCGCGGTGACCGACGAGGTGTACGAGTCGCTGACGTATGACGGGGTGGAGCACGTGCCGCTCGGGTCGCTGCCCGGGATGGCCGAGCGGACGGTGACGATCTCCAGCGCGGGGAAGATGTTCAACTGCACGGGGTGGAAGATCGGCTGGGCGTGCGGACCGGCGGAGCTGGTGTCGGCGGTGAAGGCGGCCAAGCAGTTCCTGACCTTCGTCGGCGGGGCGCCGTTCCAGCCGGCGGTCGCGCACGCGCTGTCGCACGAGTCGGCGTGGGTGGCTGGCCTGCGCGCGGACCTGGAGGCCAAGCGGGACCGCCTGAGCGCGGGCCTGGCGGCGGCGGGCTTCGGGGTGCGACCGAGCGCCGGAACGTATTTCGTGTGCGCCGACGTGCGCCCGCTGGGATTCGCGGACGGGGCGGAGCTGTGCTGGCGCCTGCCCGAGCGGATCGGCGTGGCCGCGGTACCGGTCCAGGGCTTCACCGACGACCCGGAACCGTGGCGACACGTGGTCCGCTTCGCGTTCTGCAAACGCGACGAGGTCATCGACGAGGCCATCGACCGCCTGCACGGGCTGGCCTAGCTGTGGTGGCCAGGCCGTTGGCCTGATGCCGGGCCCCGGCCGGCTCGGGATGCCCACCTCGACCGTTCGCGCGGTGCTACGCCGGCCCTCCCCGACCGGCTCCACTTCTTCGATCACCACCGCACCTAGCCGGCGTCACGGATGTCCTGGTCGGCGAGGAGGCGGCGGAGGTGGTCCAGGCAGCGCGTGCGGGTGGATCCGACGCTGCCGGCCGGCATCTCGAGGGCGGCGGCGAGCTGGCCGTGACTGAGCTCGGGGGCGTGCGCGTGCAGGGCGAGGAGCAGGCGGCACCGGTCGGGCAGGGCGTCGAAGGCCAGCCAGAGTTGCCGGTCGCGGGCGGTGGTGACCAGCCAGGAGCGCAGCCGGTCGGGACAGTCGATCCGGGGCAGGTGCTCGGCGAGCGCGGTCCAGGTGTTCTGCACGGCGTCGGCGGCGGCGGCGTGGTCGAGCCGGTGGGATCTGGCGACGA
>DATABL010000047.1:0-6470 GCA_036259595.1 Actinophytocola sp. | reverse complement strand
GTGCCCGGCCTCGGCGACGATCGCCGACTCCTTCTCGTGGTGCTTGGCGTTCAGCACGTTGTGCGGGATGCGCCGCTTCACCAGCAGCTTCGACAGGTACTCCGACCGCTCGACGCTGGTGGTGCCGACCAGCACCGGCTGGCCCTTCTCGTGGCGCTCGGCGATGTCGTCGGCGACCGCCTCGAACTTCGCCGGCTCGGTCTTGTAGATCAGGTCGGTGCGGTCGTCGCGGATCATCGGCTTGTTCGTCGGGATCGGCACCACGTGCAGCTTGTAGGTGTTCCAGAACTCCGCCGCCTCGGTCTCGGCGGTACCGGTCATACCGGAGAGCCGGTCGTAGAGCCGGAAGTAGTTCTGCAGGGTGATCGTGGCGAGGGTCTGGTTCTCCGCCTTGATCTCCACCGACTTGTCGGTCCGCTGCTCCTTGGCCTCGATGGCCTGGTGCATGCCCTCGCTGTAGCGGCGGCCGGACAGCACGCGGCCGGTGAACTCGTCGACGATGACCACCTCGCCATCGCGCACGAGGTAGTCCTTGTCGCGGTGGTACAGCTCCTTGGCCTTGATCGCGTTGTTCAGGTAGCCGACCAGCGGGGTGTTCCCCGCGTCGTAGAGGTTGTCGATGCCGAGCTGGTCCTCGACGAAGGCGACGCCCTTCTCGCTGACGCCGATCGTGCGCCGCTTGCGGTCGACCTCGTAGTGCTTGTCGGCGATCTCCTTGGTCCGCGCGTCCTTCTCCCGCGGGGCCATGCCGGTGACGTCGATGCCGCTCATCCGCTCGACGATCCGGGCGAACTCGATGTACCAGCGCGAGGACTGGTCGGCCGGGCCGGAGATGATCAGCGGGGTGCGCGCCTCGTCGATGAGGATGGAGTCGACCTCGTCGACGATGGCGAAGTTGTGCCCGCGCTGCACCATCTGGTCGATGCTGCCGGCCATGTTGTCGCGCAGGTAGTCGAAGCCGAACTCGTTGTTGGTGCCGTAGGTGATGTCGGCCTTGTAGGCGCGCCGACGCTCCTCGGTGCTCATCTGCGACAGGATCACGCCGACCTCGAGGCCGAGGAAGCGGTGGATTCGGCCCATCCACTCGGCGTCGCGCTTGGCCAGGTAGTCGTTGACGGTGACGACGTGCACGCCGTTGCCGGAGATGGCGTTGAGGTAGGACGGCAGGACCGCGGTCAGCGTCTTGCCCTCACCGGTCTTCATCTCCGAGACGTTGCCCAGGAACAGCGCGGCACCGCCCTTGAGCTGCACGTCGAAGTGCCGTTGCCGCAGGACGCGCGTGGCCGCCTCGCGGGCCACCGCGAACGCCTCGGGCATCAGCTGCTCGAGCGCGTCGAAATCGGTGGCGCCGGCGGTGTCGTCGTCCTCGTCGTCGACGTCGCGCATCTCGGCGTAGCGCTTGCGGAACTCGTCCGTCTTCGCGCGCAGCTGGGCGTCGGTCAGGTCGGCGACCGACGGTCCGAGCTCGTTGACCTTGTCCGCGATCTTGCCTACGTGCTTGAGCGTCCTACCCTCGCCTGCGCGGAGTATCCGGGACAGCACCATCAGGTCAACCTCGCTAGCTGGTTCGTCACGCGCCCCACCCGGGCGCCTCGTCACCTGCCATCGTAGGCGGTACCCGAACGGCCGCGTCGCGGCTCGGTGCGGGCGGGTGCTATGCGGGTGTGCGGACACGGGTGTGCCCCCGGGTTCTCCGGACCCCGGGGGCCTCCCCGATGCTCAGCGGGCCGCGGTCGTCAGACCAGACGGATCACGCCGTAGTCGAATCCTCTGCGGCGGTACACCACGCTGGGCTGGCCGGAGGCCGCGTCGTTGAACAGGTAGAAGTCGTGGCCGACCAGCTCCATCTGGTACAGGGCTTGGTCGACGGTCATCGGGTGGGCGGAGTGCTCCTTCTCGCGCACCACCCGGCCTGGGAGGTTGTCGTCGTCGGCGTCCCAGCGCTGTTCGGGGACCGATCCGGTGCCGACGAACTCCTCGGTCGGCGCGGGGAGGACGGCCGTCTGGGCACGTCGGCCGTTGGTGGCGCCGTTGGTCTCGGCGAGCGGCGCGGGGGCGGTGGCCTCCGCGACCGACGACGGGCTGCGGCGCCCGTAGTGCACGCGGCGGCGGTCGTGCAGGCGGCGGAGCCGGTTCTCGAGCTTGGTCACCGCGGCGTCCAACGCGGCGTAGAAGTCGCCGGCGCACGCCTCGGCGCGGACGGCGGGGCCTCTCCCCATGCCGGTGATCTCCACGCGCTGGCAGTTCTTGGCCTGCCGGCGGTTGGGTTCGTGGAACAACTCGACGTCGTAGCGGATGACCTTGCGGTCGTACCGCTCGAGGCGAGCCAGCTTCTCCTCGACGTGCACTCGGTAATGCTCGGGCACCTCGACGTTGCGGCCTTTAACGACGATGTCCATACACGACCTCCCTCGCGTGGGGCGAGCTAGTGTGAGCGAACTTCGGCGCCGTAATCTGGGCTCCAGGTCTGGTGGACGGCCAGATCGCGAAAGGGTCAGAGGACCGGGTCCTCAGTGCTCCTCCGGCGCCAGGATCATGGGCTTCTCGCCTCCTCCCTGCGAACCGGGAAAGCTGATAGCCGGCACGTTAGCTTGGCTTGTGCGTCTGCAAAAGCCCCCTCGAAGAGGGAACTTGGCCGCCCGGTGTCGCTTACGCAGAGCAACCTCGCCGCGGGTGAGTGCGGCTGGCCGCCGGTGATCGTCTGCCCAGGTGGAGGAAATGGGGTTCCTCCAGCCGCACCAGGCACACCGAGGGATCTTCACGCCGAGGAGCGGTGGCTCCGGAGCGTAGGTGTGCCGGTGTTCCATGGCTGAACAACGATCAACTCGGACCTGAAGTTCCCGTGTCGAATTCACTCGGACGGGGGTATCCAGAGCGTGAAACAGGTCCTGCTGCCTCACCTCCCGTGGTGTCACAGCCGGGGTGGCGTCACGAACGTGCGGGGTGCGCTTTCGCTTGCCTGGGCGGAAAGTCGGGGTCAACGGGGTAGGGTCACGCGGCTCCGCCAGGGCTACTGATCGGTAGCGGACACGCGGTACTCACGCGACAGCGGCGAGGAACCAAGACCGCAGTCACCGCGATACGGGCGCGCCACTCCGCCCGGACACTGGCCGGTAAGCGGACGCGCGGTACTCACGCGACGGCGGTGAGGGCCAGGACCGCGGTCACCGGGACGCCGATCGACGCGAGGGCCGAGGTGCACGCGGCGGCGGTCGCGCCCGTGGTGATCACGTCGTCGACGAGGACGACCGGGGTGTTCGGGGGTGGGGCGCGGCCAGGGACGGGGCGTAGTCGACCGGCGAGGTTGGCCGCGCGGTCCTCGGCGGTGAGGCCGACCGAGTCGAGAGCCCGGCCGTCGAGGCGGAGGGCCGGTTCGACCACGACTCGGACACCGGCGGCGCGGAGCGTGCCGGCGCAGTGTTCGGCGACGGCGAGCATGTGCTGGCCGCCTCGGCGTCGGGCCTCGGCGGGGCGGGACGGCGCGGGGACCAGGGCCAGGCTCGGCGGACGAGGCTCGGGCAGGAGGCCGGGGACGGCGGCGGCCAGGGCCCGGCCCAGCGGGCGGGACAGCTCCCGGCGGCCGCGTTCCTTGTAGGCCAGGATCGCGCGGCGGGGCGCGCCCCGGTACGCGCCCAGGGCGTGGGCGGGCGGCAGGGCCGGACGATCCACCGGGACCACGGCGGCCAGGGTGCGAGCACAGTCGGCGCACCACGGGCCGCCGGGGGCGGTGCAGCCGGCGCACCGGCTGGGGACGACCAGGTCGATCAGGGCATGGAACGAACGCATGGTCGAATCATGTCACCCGGCACCGACAGTCGCGTTCCCGCTGGTCAGCCCGGGTAGAACGGGATCGACTCGGGGCCCTGGCCGTGCGGGTGCTGGCGCCAGAGCTGGCCGGCTCCCGGCGCTTTGGACACCCGTCCGCTGTCGGTCACCAGCACGTCGCGGTCGGGGGCGGCGGTGATGGCCTTGATCGGCAGCTGGAGGTTGTTGCGGTCGAAGATCTCCGTCTTCATCCCGTCCACCGACACGCTCAGCACCGGGAGCGACCGCTCGTTCGTCGCCACCACCAGCGTCTCCTGGTTGTACCAGGCGACGCCGACCGCCTCCTGGACGTGGGTCGGCTGGAGCTGCCGTGGGTAGCGCAGGCTCGCCGAACCCTTCTCGTCGCGCACCACCGACGCGACCACCACGCGCCCGTTCGCCACGATCGCCGCGCGGGTGCCGTCGCGGGACAGGCGCAGGTCGGTGATCGCGCCGAAGTCGGTCAGCTCCGACGAGCTGACCTGGATCGCCTTCCACCCCTTCTCCCCCGTCCAGACCACGCGCACGACCTCGCCGTCGGCGACCGTCCAGACCTCCGTCGGGTCGACCTCCTTCGACCTGCTGACCAGCCACGTCGGCCTGGTCATCGCGCTGGCCTCCAGGCCGGTGACCTCCTGCAGGTCGCCGCCGAACTCGCCGACCCGCAGCCTCGGCCCGGCGCCCGTGCTCACCACCGCGGCCAGGTGCTCGCCGTCGATCGACTGGGCCGCGCTGCGCACCACGTACGACCCGTTGCCCGCCGGGCCGTCGATCCGCTTGCCGTCCCCCAGGGAACGCACCACCCCGTCCGCCACCACCAGGCCCGACAGGTCCGAGTCCGGCTTGGTCGGCGCGTCGTAGGCCGGCAGGTCGCGCAGCCGCCAGTCCCGGTGGCCCGGGACCAGGTCGGCGCCGTCGGCCAGGATGCGCAGCCGGTTCGACGTCACCGTCTGCAGGGACAGCACGATCTGCGCGGCGATCTGCTCCCGTTGCTCCCGCGACTTGTCGCCGACCGAGGTGAGGTCGACGGTCAGGGTGCCGCTGTCGTCCGGCACCACGTTGGTTCTCGTCTTGACCCCCTCCAGGGGCGAGACCACCGACCGGCGCATGGTGTCCGACGGCCCGGACATCAGGACGTTGATCACCCGGGAGGGCAGCCCGCTGGGCGGCTCGGCGGCCACGTACCGGATGTCGGGCACGGTGACCCGCAGGTCGGGGTCGAAGTAGTAGACGGTGACGGCCCGGTAGCTGGTCTCGAAGTTCGTGACCGGCACGAACCGCGTGTTCGGCGGGTGGGAGATCCGCCAGGTGCCGTTGGGCTGCTGCTCGACCAGCACGTTGTACTGCTCGTTGTCGATCTCGGGCACGAACGCGTGGTCCGAGCCGAGCCGGCCGACCAGCGTCACCTGCAGCGCCACCGTCTCGACACCGTCGCCGGGGGTGGCCAGGTCGCCGGCCGTCGGGTCGCGCACCGGCAGCGTGGCGAAGGTGTCGGTGATGATCTTCGGCGCGGCGTCGGCGTCCCAGGTCCGCTTGGCGTCCTCGGTGAGGTACATCGCCGCCGCCTCGGGGTTCCCGGACTTCTGGATGAACTCGCGCACCAGGTCGTACGGGTCCAGGCCGGGGTCCGGCTCGGCGATCGTGGCCTGCGGCTGCTGCTTGTCGTCGCGCACCGCGTGCGGGCTGGACTCCTCCGGGATGTTCGCGCAGCCGGACACCAGCAGCACCGACAGCACCACCAGGACGAACGCACGTGACCTGGTCATCGGACTTCCTCCCACGCGGGTGCGGGCGGCGGTACCTGGGCCGGCTCGTCGGTCTCGGTCGGCACCGTCACCCGGATGGCGTCGCCGACCACCGGGGCGGTGCCGACCAGGTCGTCGGGCCCGAGGTCGGCGTCCGGCGGCGGCAGGCCCAGCGGGCTGTGCGCCCAGGGGACCTCCTGGCGGCGCGGCAGCGTGAGCCGGAAGCAGGCGCCCTTGCGCGGCTCACCCCACGCGTCGAGCCGGCCGCCGTGCAGCCGGGCGTCCTCGGCGCTGATCGCGAGGCCCAGCCCGGTGCCGCCGGTGTGCCGGTTGCGGGACGGGTCGGCGCGCCAGAACCGGTTGAACACCAGGTCCGCCTCGCCCTGGCGCAGGCCGATGCCGTAGTCCCGGACGGTCACCGCGAGCGCGTCGTCGTCGAACGCCATCCGCAGCCGGACCGGACGTCCCTCGCCGTGGTCGACGGCGTTGGCCAGCAGGTTGCGCAGCACCCGCTCGATCCGGCGGGCGTCGACCTCGGCGGTGGCCTCCTCGTCGGGCAGGTCGAGCACGATCTCGCTGCCGGCGGTGCGCGCGATGGTGCCGACCGCCCGGGCCGCGCGCACCGCGATCGGCCGCAGGTCGACCTGCTCGGCCACCAGCTCCTCCACGCCCGCGTCGAGCCGGCTGATCTCCAGCAGGTCGGCGAGCAGCGCCTCGAACCGGTCGAGCTCGTCGACCAGCAGCTCGGTGGAGCGGGAGAGGCCGGGCGGGAACTGCTCACGGGAGGCGTGCAGCACGTCCGCGGCCATCCGGACGGTGGTCAGCGGGGTGCGCAGCTCGTGGGAGACGTCGGAGGTGAAGCGGCGCTGCAGCGTGCCGAACTCCTCGAGCTGGGTGATCTGCCGCTCGATGCTCTCGGCC
>DATABL010000046.1:0-5013 GCA_036259595.1 Actinophytocola sp. | reverse complement strand
GCCGCCGGCGAGCAGGAGCAGGCCGCCGATCGCCAGTGGGAGGGCCGCGCTCACACCGGTCCTGGCGAGGACGTCTTCGTCGGCCGCGGGAGTGACCCCGCCCTGGCCGGCGGTGCCCGGCGTGTCGGACCTGTCGTCCGGTTCGGTGGTCGTCGTCGTGGTCGTCGTGGTGGGGGGCGTGGTCCGGCCGGCCGTGCACTTGGCCTGGGACAGCACGATGTCGGCGGCGGTGATGCCGCGGACCGGGCCACCGACGGTCACGTGCACGGCGTTCACGGTCAGCGTGTCGCCGGTCCGGATCTGCTCGTTGATCCGCACGGTGGCGACGCCGAGGACGTCGATCTCCTCGGTGGTCGCGACGTCGATCCGTTGGCCGAGCACGGTCAGGTCCGCGACGCTGGACTCGCCGGTGAGGCCGTCGGGGCCGGCCTCGCACTCGGCGGCGACGACCGTCGCGCTGAGGATGTCCCGCACGACCGCCTCGGCGATGCTGGCCCGGCTGGTGAGGACACCGCGGTGGACGTCGGAGGCGGCGTTGAGTGCCCGGGCGCTGACCAGGCCGGGCCCGACCTCGGCGACCGACTCGTCGGCGCCTTCCGGGTAGCTGGCGGTCGGCCGCGGACCGACCTCGACCAGCGGCGAGTCGAGCAGGGTGGTGCGCGCGGAGAGCGCGAACGCGGAGCCGGTGGGGCCGTCGTGGTCGTCGGCGGCGGCGGCCGGGGTGGCGGTGAGCGCGGCCAGCGCGGCGGCACCCAGGGCGATCAGGCGGGAACGACGCAAGGTCAACTCCACTTCTGGACGAACGGGGCTGTTTTCCAGGGCGCTCAGAATTGCCCGGTCCGGCCGGCGCGTCAATTCGCCGGACTGCGACGGAGCGTGGTCGAAAATGGCCCGGAAAGTGTTGCTTTGCGCGGGTCGCCGGCCGGCACCTGGGCACGACGCGTACCCCGACCTGGCCGGGCTGCGCTGTCTGAGGCGCGTTACAGACCATTCGGGTGGTCCGCCGTGATTCGTCCGTGATCCAGCTCATGTCCGGCGACCGTTTCCGTCGGGACAACAGCGACACCGCCCGACGGTGTCCGTCGACCGTTTGGTAAGGCCCCCGAAGACGCCTGCTCGCGACGCCGGCGAGCCCGGGGGCCGCGATGACAGGTGAATCGATAACCAGATGTCGATCCGTCTCGAAACCTTCCCATCAGGCACCCTCATGTGTTCGGATGGTTACGGCACGTTTGCTGTGACACATGGAGGCAAAGTGAAACGGACACGATGGTTCGCGGCGTTAGCGGGCGCGGCACTCGTCGCCACCACGATGGTCAACGTGGTCGGTACCCCGCAGGCCAGTGCCGCGCCGGCGTTCCAGATGCCCTTCCCCTGCGGGCAGACGTGGCAGGGCCAGACCAGGACCAACCACAGCCCGCAGAACGCCGTCGACTTCAACCGGACCAACGACTACGGTGACCCGGTTGTCGCGTCGGCCGGCGGCACGGTGTCCAGGGTCGAGAACGAGGGCAACACCAGCTACGGCCGCTGGATCGAGATCAACCACGGCAACGGCTGGACCAGCCGGTACGCGCACCTGTCGGTCCAACGCGTCAACCAGGGCCAGAGCGTCTCGAAGGGCCAGCGGATCGGCGACGTCGGCAACACCGGCGGCTCCACCGGCGCGCACCTGCACTACGAGCAGCGCTCCGGCGGCGTCGCGGTGAAGATCCGGTTCGACGGCTCCCAGATCTACTACTGGGGCAGCCGCAGCTACACCAGCCGCAACTGCGGTGGCGGCGGCAATCCGTACACCCCGCGCGAGGTCTGCGGCTCCGGGTACTCGGTGATCGACTCGGCCGCGCTCGGCAACGCCGGCCGGGTGTACCTGCTCTACGACTCCGGCATGAACTGCGTGGTCACCCTCAAGTCGACCAACCTCGGCAGCGGGACGCAGATGTCGGCCTTCCTCGAGCCTCAGGGCGGCACCCGCGCCACCGACTCCGGCTCGTTCTCCTACTACGCGGGCCCGGTCCGCAAGTCGGCCCCCTCCACCTGTGTGAAGTGGGGCGGCTCCATCGGCTCGGCGAGCTACACCAGCCCCTGGGAACACTGCAGCTGACCCCCTGATCCCGGGGCGGGCCCGAACCCGCCCCGGGACGGCCGGTCAGCCGCGATCGGCCCAGAACGCGCAGTGGTGCTCGGCGGCCAGGTCGACCGGCGCGATGTCACCCGGCGCCAGCGAGCGGGTGTACTCGCTCCCGGCGGTGAACCGCGGCCACCCGGGGATCCGCCCGGTCTCGGCGAACGTCGTCCAGTCCTCGATGATCCGGTCGGACCAAAGCACTACCGCAGCCCGTCGTCCAGCGCGGTCATCAGGGTGCCGTCGTCCCCGGACATCTCCCAGATCATCGCGCCGAGCAGGTTCCGCTGCTTGACGATCGCCATCTTCCGGCCGATCGACCAGGCGTCGTCGAACGACCACCACTGGCCGTTCGGCCCGGTGTAGCCGTACGTCGCGAGCGCCTGCTCGTCGTGGTAGACGGTCAGGTTCGGGAAGGTCGTCATCAGGTTGTCGTAGCCCCGGGTACCGGCCTCCGCCGGGAACTGGCCGGGTGCCGCCCCGTTCGCCGCCTGCCACTCGCCGTGCCGGCCGCCGTCGGTGACGCCCTGCCAGCCGCGGCCGTAGAACGGGATGCCGATCGTCAGCTTGCGCGGGTTGACCCCGGCGTCGGTGTACACGTCGAGCGCCGACTCCGCGCTGAACAGCACGTCGTACGGGTCGTCGGCGTCGGTGTACCAGTTCGCCTGGTGGCCGGTCCGGTTGGGCTCCCACGAGTTGTCGCTGCCCGAGCCGTGGAAGTCGTAGCCCTGCACGTTGGCGAAGTCCAGGTACTCGAACACGTGGTCGCCGCCCGAGATCTCCCACCCGGCGGCGATCTTCGCCGGGTCGGCCGGGGTGAACGCGGTCAGCAGGTACCGCTTGCCGGTCTGCTCGGTCAGCGCGTCGAGCTGACGGCGGAACTCCGCGCACAGCAACGTGTTGTTCCGCTTGTCCGCCGGGCTGACGTGGTTGCCGGCGTGACCCTCCGCGCCGGGCCACTCCCAGTCCAGGTCGATGCCGTCGAAGATCCCGGCGGCGACGCCCGGTCCGCCCGCGCCGTTGTACGGCGGCAGGTTTCCCTTGATGTACATGTCGATGCAGGACTTGACGAACTTCTGCCGGGAGGCGTCGGTGGCGGCCACGTCGGAGAAGAACTTCGAGTACGTCCAGCCGCCGAGCGAAATCAGCACCTTGAGGTGCGGGTGCTTGGCCTTGAGCTTCCGCAGTTGGTTGAAGTTGCCGCGCAACGGTTCCCAGCCGGTGTCCGCGACGCCGTCGACGGACTGGCTCGCCGACATCGGCCGGGTGTAGTCGGCGACCGCGTCCCCCGCGCCGGTGCCCTGGTCGGGATCCTGCGGGTCGTCGGAGGTGCCCTTGGTGACCCCGTTGAGGCAGGTCAGGTTCTCCGGGTCGATGTTGCCGAACGCGTAGTTGACGTGCGTCAGCTTCGCGGCCGCACCGGAGGTGTCCAGGTCGCGCACGAAGTACTGGCGGCCGTAGATGCCCCACTGGACGAAGTAACCCACCCGGGCGTAGTTCCCGTCGCCGACGACGTCGTCGGTGGTCGCCTCGACCGCGTTGCTCGCCGGCGAGACGTTGTCGTAGTCGTCCCTGGCCTTCACGGTGAACGTGTACGAAGTGGACGGTGACAGGCCGGTGACCGTGGCCGAGGTGCCGGACACGAACGCGGCCGGCTCGGCGCCGGAGTACACCTCGTAACCGGCGATCCCGCTGCTGTCCGAGGAGGCGTTCCAGGCCAGGGACACGCTGCTCGACGTCACACCCGTCGTGCGCAGGTTCGCCGGGGTGCTCGGCGGCTGGGTGTCGTCGGCCGGGTCGTTGGTCCGGACGGTGACCGCGTTGCTCGGTTGCGAGGTGTTGCCGCGGCCGTCCCGTGCCCGCACCGTGAACGTGTACTCGGTGTTCGGGCTCAACCCGCTGACGAGCGCCGTGGTGCCGGTGACCGTCGCGCTGCCGCCGCCGGCCACCACGTAGCCGGACACCGGGAAGTCTCCGGGGGCGGCCGCGTTCCACGCCAGCGACACGGTCCTGGTCGTCGCGCCGGTCGAGCGGAGGTCGTCCGGTGGGCCGGGCGGCTGGTCGGGCGAGCCGTCGCACCTGTCGCCGTTGATCCGGCAGTTGACCGGCTGGCCGGGGCCGAGGAGCTCGAACCACGGGCTGTACGGCTCGGTGTCCCCGCCGGGCGGCACCGCCGCGTTGTAGTGCGCGGCGTCGATGGTGACGTGGTCGCCGTCGACGGTCCTGGTCCCGTACCAGACGGTGCCGACGGTGGTGCCGGACGGCAGGTCGAACTCGATCCGCCAGGTGTCGGACGCGGTGTCGCCGCTGTTGGCGACGACGTACTTGCCCTGTTTCCAGGATCCCTGGTCGACGACCGAGAACGTGGCGGTGAGGGTGGCAGCGGCCTGCGCGGTGCCGGTCAGCGTGCCGAGCGCCAGCAGCAGGGCCACGAGCAGGGTCGTCGCCCTCGACTGTCCTGTTCCGAACATGACTCGCTCCCTCAGCAGGTTCCGGCGTCTCGCCAGACGGCCCAGGAGCCGGGAGCCCCGGGTTCGGCGCCGGTGGAGTACCAGGTGGACTCCCACTCGTGTCCGTTGTGGGACACCACGTCGCCGGTCGCGTAGGCGGTGGCGGCGTTCCAGGCCGGGGCGTCGCAGCCCGGCGCGGTACCGACGGTCAGGCTGAGCCGCGTGGTGCGGTCGGCGTCGGTGCCGTCGGCGCTGATGGTGACCTGTGTGGTGCCGGTGGGTGTGCCGGCCGTGGTCGCGATGGTCAGGGTGGTCGAGTCGCCGGACCGGATCGACGCCGGATCGAACGTGGCGGTGGCTCCCGGCGGCAGGCCGCTCAAGCTCAGGGTCACCGCCTGCGGGTCGCCCTCCGTGACCACCGAGGCCACCGTCGTGGGG
>DATABL010000045.1:0-32272 GCA_036259595.1 Actinophytocola sp. | reverse complement strand
GGCCGTGCGGCAGGTCATCGGGCGCAACTACGAGGTCGACGACCGGATGACCGTCGACGTGACCGCCACGCTCGCCGGCAAGCGGCTCGCGCACACCTGGGCGCTCAACGAGGCCAGCGTGGAGAAGAGCAGCCGCGAACGCATCCTGGACGTGCGGATCGAGGTCGACGACCGCCCGGTGTCCTCGTTCGGCTGCGACGGGGTGCTGTGCGCGACCCCGACCGGTTCGACCGCCTACGCGTTCTCCGCCGGCGGGCCGGTGGTGTGGCCGGACGTGCAGGCGCTGCTGGTGGTGCCGTCGAACGCGCACGCGATGTTCTCCCGGCCGCTGGTGGTGTCGCGGGACTCGGTGGTCGCGGTCGAGGTCGACCCGGACGGGCACCCCGCGGTGCTGTGCTGCGACGGGCGGCGCACGTTCGTGCTGCCGCCGGGGGCGCGGGTCGAGGTGGTCGGCGGCACGAAGCCGACCCGGCTGGTGCGGTTGCGGGCGGAGCCGTTCACCGATCGACTTGTCCACAAGTTCGAGCTCCCGGTGCAGGGCTGGCGCAATCGTTGAGGCGATTCTCAGTCAATCGAACACACATGTGGATGGGTGCGAGCTTTCGTCGGCGGTAGCCGATAAAGTGCGCCCTGTGTTGGCCGAAATGCGCATCGAGGGCCTCGGCGTGATCGACGAGGCCACCCTCGAACTGGATCCGGGACTCACCGTCGTCACCGGCGAGACCGGCGCGGGCAAAACCATGGTGGTCACCGGGCTGCACCTGCTGTCCGGCGGCCGGGCCGAGGCGTCGAGAGTACGCAGCGGCGCGGCGCGGGCGGTGGTCGAGGGCCGCTTCGACGCCCCGCCGGGCAGTCCCGCGGCCAAGGTCGCGGGCGACGCCGGCGCCGAGCCGGACGACGACGGCGCCCTCATCGCGTTACGCACGGTCACCCCGGACGGCCGTTCCCGCGCCCACCTGGGTGGCCGGTCGGTGCCGGTCGGGGTGCTGTCCGACCTGTCCGACCAGCTCATCGCAGTGCACGGGCAGAACGACCAGCTCCGGCTGCTGCGCCCGGCCGAGCAGCGCGGCGTGCTCGACCGGTTCGCCGGCGAGGAGCTGCTGAACGCGCTCGCCGAGTACCGCCGGGTCCGCGAGGAGTGGCACGCGGTCGCCGGCGAGCTCGCCGAGCGCTCGGCGAAGTCGCGGGAGCTGGCGCGCGAGGCCGACCTGCTCAAGCACGGCCTCGCGGAGATCCAGGCCGTCGACCCACAGCCGAGCGAGGACGACGAGCTGGTCGCCACGGCCCGCCGGCTGGCCGACGCCGACCAGCTGCGGGAGGCCGCCACCGGGGCGTCGTTCGCGGTCAGCGGATCCCCGGAGGGTGACCCGGACGCGCCGGGCGCGCTCGGGCTGGTCGCCGACGCGCGCAACCGGCTGTCCTCGTCCGAGGACCCGCAGCTGCGTGAGCTCGCGCCGCGGCTGGCGGAGGTCGAGGCGCTGCTCTCCGACGTGGGCACCGAGCTGGGCGGGTACGTGGAGTCGCTGGACGCCGACCCGGCCGCGCTCGAGCAGGTGCTGGCGCGGCAGGCCGAGCTGAAGGGCCTGACGAGGAAGTACGCCGCCGACGTCGACGGGGTACTGGCGTGGGCGCGGGAGGCGGAGGAGCGCCTCGCCGGCCTCGACACCTCGGAGGAGGCCCTCGCCGCGCTGGCCGCCCGCCGCGACGAGCTGGCGGCGCAGCTGGCCGAGCGCGCGCACCGTCTCACCGAGCTGCGGGTGGTGGCCGCCGACCGTTTCGCCAAGCAGGTCACCACCGAGCTGGGCGGCCTCGCGATGGGCCAGGCGAGCATCGACGTGGTGATCAGCACCCGCTGGGCCGAGCCGAACGAGTCCCACGCCCTACGCGTGGCCGGCGGCGACGGCGGCGACGCGCTCGTGCACGCCGGCCCCGACGGCATCGACGAGGTCGAGCTGCGCCTGGTCGCCCACGACGGCGCGATCCCGCTCCCGGTCCACAAGGCGGCGTCCGGTGGCGAGCTGTCCAGGGTCATGCTGGCGATCGAGGTCGTGCTGGCGCACTCGGACCCGGTCCCGACCCTGGTCTTCGACGAGGTCGACGCCGGCGTGGGCGGCCGCGCCGCGGTCGAGATCGGCCGCCGCCTGGCCAGGCTGGCGGCGAGCCACCAGGTGATCGTGGTGACGCACCTGCCCCAGGTGGCCGCCTTCGCCGACCGCCACCTGGTTGTCGACAAGCAGGCGAAGGGCGGCGTCAACAGCAGCGACGTACGCATGGTCGCCGACAAGGACCGGGTGGTGGAACTGGCCCGCATGCTGGCCGGCATGGACTCCACCGAAACCGGCCGCGCCCACGCCGAGGAACTCCTCACCGCAGCCGAAAAAGACAAGCAGTCCACGAAAACCAAACGCAAGCGCCGCTAACCCCCAACCCCGCCACACCCAGCCCCGCCCGCCCGACCCGCGAGTCCCCGTTCGCGTGCGCGAGTTCCCCGTTCCCGACCCGCGAGTTCCCGGTGGGGAACGTAGGACTCGCCGATCCGGAAGGTCGGTTCCCGACCCGCGAGTTCCCCGATGGCGAACGTAGGACTTACCGACCCCGAACACTCGGACTCGCGACCCCGCGAGGCGGACGTTCGCGTCGCGCGAGTCCGACCGTCACGACCGTGAGTCCGGCCCTCGTGTGGTCCGGGTCCGGGTTTCCGATCCGGTCGAGTCTTCCCGCCACGCCCGACCCGCTGTCCGCCCGCGCACCCGGCGGCACCGTCCTTGATCGACTGTCGCGTGTGGGCGGTAGCCGTGGCTCATGTGGACTCACCCGAACGGTTATGCCTGGTCACCCCACGGCGTGGCGGGTCGGGATCGGACTGTCCCTTTGTCACCATCGGCCCCATGAAGCTCAGTGGTCTCCTCACGCGATCCAGCCAGACCCGCCCTGGCGTCACCGGCATCGCGCGGGTCGACAAACGCACGGGCGAGCTCCTGCGCCGGATCGGCCCCGGTGACATCGTGGTCCTCGACCAGATCGACCTCGATCGCAACACCGCCGACGCGCTCGTCGACGCCGGGGTCAACGGCGTCGTCAACGCCTCGCCGTCCATCTCCGGGCGGTTTCCCAACCTCGGGCCGGAGATCCTCGTCGGGGCCGGGATCGCGCTCGTCGACGGCGTCGGCCCCGAGGCCCTGCGCGCCATCCGCGAGGGCAGCAAGGTCCGGCTGCACGAGGGCGGCGTCTTCCTCGGCGACAAGGAGGCCGGCCGCGGCACCCAGCAGACCATCGAGTCCATCGCCGACCTCATGATCGAGTCGAAGGCCGGCATGTCCGCCCAGCTCGAGGCCTTCTCCGCCAACACGATCGAGTTCCTCCGCCGCGAACGGACCCTCATCCTCGACGGCGTCGGCGTCCCCGACCTGCACACGCCCCTCTACGGCCGGCAGGTGCTCATCGTCGCCCCGGGCCACGGGCACGTCGACGACCTCGTCGCGCTCCGGCGCTACATCGCCGAGCACCGGCCCGTTCTCGTCGGCGTCGACGCGGCCGCGGACACCCTCTGCGACAAGGGCTACAAGCCTCACGTGATCGTGGGTGACCCGGACGGGCTTGCCACCGACACGCTCCGTAGTGGCGCCGAGGTCGTCGTCCCCGCCCACGTCAACGGGCACGCACCCGGCCTCGAACGCGTCCAGGACCTCGGCGTCGGCGCCGTCACCTTCCCCGCCTCGGGCAACCCCGAGGACCTCGCCCTGCTGCTCGCCGACACGCACGGCGCCGGCCTGGTGGTCACCGTCGGCTTCCAGGCCACGCTCAGCGAGTTCCTCGACCGCGGCCGGTCCGGCTCGAACCCGTCGACCTTCCTGACCCGGCTCAAGCTCGGCGCCAAGGTCGTCGACGGCCGCGCCGTCGCCACCCTGCACCGCAGCCGCGTGTCGCTCGGCGCGGTGGTCGTGCTCGTGCTCGCCGCGCTGGTCGCCGTGGCCGTCGCGCTGGCCGTCTCCGGCGTCGGCGGCGCCTACCTCGACTGGGCCCTGCACACCGGCAACAGCTTCGTCACCTGGACCAAGGAACTCGTCACGTGATCTCGCTGCGCTACCACATCGTCTCCATCGCCGCCGTCTTTCTCGCGCTCGCCGTCGGCGTCGTGCTGGGGTCGACCACCCTGTCCCGCTCGCTGCTGTCCGGGCTCAACGACGACAACGCCGACCTCGTCGAGCAGGTCCGCGACCTCCAGGCCGCGCGCAACGCGCAGGAGGCCCGGCTCACCGACGCCGACGACTTCGCCGCCTCGGTCGGCCCGATGGCCGTGCGCGGCCAGCTCGACGAGCGCACGGTCGTGATCGTCACGACCGCGGACGCCGACCCGGCCGACCGGGACGCCCTCAAGACCCTGTTGGCCGACGCCGGCGCCCGCGTCACCGGCGAGGTGCAGCTCACCGAGGCGTTCAGCGACCCGGAGAAGGCCGACCAGCTCACCGACATCGTCATCCGGCTGCTGCCGGCCGGCGTGCGGCTGCCGACCGCGTCCGACCCGGGCACGCTGGCCGGCGGACTGCTCGGCCCGCTGCTGCTGATCGGCAAGGACGACAACGAGCCGCAGGCCTCGCCCGACGAGACCGCCGCCGCGCTCGCCGGGCTCACCGAGGGCGGGTTTGTCAAGGCCAGCCAGGGGATCAAACCCGCGCAGCTCGCGATCGTGCTCACCGGCGGCGCCGCCGACGGCGACGGCGCGGGGGACCGGGCCGCGACCGTCGCCCGGTTCGCCACCCAGGTCGACCGGTCCGGCGCCGGGGCGGTGCTCGCCGGCTCCGACGGGTCCGCGGAGGGCACCGGCGCGATCGGCGTGGTGCGCGCGGACACCGCCGCCACCAGCATCCTGTCCACTGTGGACAACGCGCACAGCCCGGCCGGTCGGGTGGTCACCGTGCTCGCGCTGCGTGAGCAGCTCGAGGGCGAGTCGGGGCGGTACGGCAGCGCCGGCAACGCGGAGGCCCCGGCGCCCGGCGCACCCGTGGAGTGACGCTCAGTCATCGACAGCGTGTCGCGCGAGGAACGGCGGACCAGGTGATACGGTGAAACCCCGTGGAGAGTCAGGCGGGTGGTCCCGCTGCGAACGGCATTGCCAGTAACGGATACGGACCGAAGGTCAGTCCACGGGGGGCGTCCCTGGTGCAACACTCGCGCACGACGAAGTACGTCTTCGTGACCGGGGGAGTCGCGTCCTCCCTCGGTAAGGGCCTCACCGCCTCGAGCGTCGGGCAGCTGCTCACCGCCCGCGGGCTGTGGGTGACCATGCAGAAGCTCGATCCGTACCTCAACGTGGATCCGGGCACGATGAACCCGTTCCAGCACGGTGAGGTGTTCGTCACCGAGGACGGCGCGGAGACCGACCTCGACGTCGGGCACTACGAGCGGTTCCTCGACCGCGACCTCGCCGGTCGCGCGAACGTCACCACCGGCCAGGTGTACTCGACGGTGATCGCCAAGGAGCGGCGCGGCGAGTACCTGGGCGACACGGTGCAGGTCATCCCGCACATCACCGACGAGATCAAGGCGCGGATCCGCGGCATGGCCGAGCCGGGCGAGGACGGCAACGCGCCCGACGTGGTGATCATCGAGGTCGGCGGCACGGTCGGCGACATCGAGTCGCTGCCGTTCCTGGAGGCCGCGCGGCAGGTCCGCCACGACGTCGGCCGGGACAACTGCTTCTTCCTGCACGTCTCGCTCGTGCCGTACCTCGCGCCGTCCGGCGAGCTGAAGACGAAGCCGACGCAGCACTCGGTCGCCGCGCTGCGCAACATCGGTATCCAGCCCGACGCCGTGGTGTGCCGGGCCGACCGGGAGATCCCCAGCGGGCTCAAGCGCAAGATCGCGCTGATGTGCGACGTCGACGTCGAGGCCGTGGTGGCCGCGCCGGACGCGCCGTCCATCTACGACATCCCGAAGGTGCTGCACACCGAGGGTCTGGACGCCTACGTGGTGCGCCGGCTCGGGCTGCCGTTCCGGGACGTGGACTGGACCGTGTGGGGCGACCTGCTGTCCCGGGTGCACAACCCCAAGGAGACGGTGCGGATCGCGGTCGTCGGCAAGTACGTCGACCTGCCGGACGCCTACCTGTCGGTGACGGAAGCCCTGCGGGCCGGCGGCTTCGCGCACCGGGCGAAGGTCGAGGTGGTCTGGGTCGCGTCCGACACCTGCGAGACCCCGGCCGGCGCGAGCGCCCAGCTGTCCGGTTTGGACGGTGTGTTGATCCCCGGCGGGTTCGGCGTGCGGGGGATCGAGGGCAAGATCGGCGCGATCCACTTCGCCCGGGTCAACAAGATCCCGGTGCTCGGCCTGTGCCTGGGCCTGCAGTGCATGGTGATCGAGACCGCGCGGAACCTGGCGGGCGTCACCGACGCGAACTCCTCGGAGTTCGACGAGACCACCGAGCACGCGGTGATCTCCACGATGGCCGACCAGCAGGACGTGGTCGCCGGCGAGCGCGACATGGGCGGCACGATGCGGCTCGGCGCGTACCCGGCGAAGCTGGTCGCGGGCTCGCAGGTGGCGAAGGCGTACGGGACGCGCGAGGTGTCCGAGCGGCACCGGCACCGGTACGAGGTGAACAACGCCTTCCGCGAGCGGCTGACCAAGGCCGGCGTGGTGTTCTCCGGCCTGTCGCCGGACGACCACCTGGTGGAGTTCGTCGAGCTGCCGGCCGACACGCACCCGTTCTTCGTCGGCACCCAGGCGCACCCGGAGCTCAAGAGCCGGCCGACCCGCCCGCACCCGCTGTTCGCCGGCTTCGTGAAGGCCGCGCTGACCCGGCGGGCGGCCGAGCGCCTACCCGTCGAGCTGCCGGAACCGCTGGGGTCGCGCTCGTGACCGAGCCCGGCAAGCACGACTTCCAGCAGGTGTCCACAGAGGACGTGTACGAGGGACGGATCCTGGCGCTCCGCGTCGACGAGGTGACGATGCCCGGCGGCGGGCACGCGCGCCGCGAGGTCGTCGAGCACGCCGGCGCGGTCGCGATCGTCGCCCTCGACGAGAACGACGAGGTGACGCTGATCCACCAGTACCGGCACCCGCTGGGCCGGCGGATCTGGGAGCTCCCGGCCGGCCTGCTCGACCACGTCGGCGAGGACCCGGTGGAGACCGCGCGGCGCGAGCTGGTGGAGGAGGTAGGCCTGGCGGCGGCGGACTGGTCGGTACTGGTGGACGTGGCGGCGTCCCCGGGCTTCACCGACGAGGTCGTCCGCGTCTTCCTGGCCACCGACCTGGCGACCGTCGACCGCGTGATGGAGGGCGAGGAGGAGGCGGACCTGGTGGCCCGCCGCTTCCCCCTCGACGAGGCGGTCCGCATGGCCCTGTCCGGCGAGATCGTCAACGGCGCCACGGTCGGCGGCCTGCTCGCCGCACACGCGGTACGCACCATCACCGCCCCCGCCCGCCCGGCGAACGCCCCCTGGCGCGACCTCCCGACCCGCTTCGCGAACCGCCGAGGCTGACTCAGTCCGCCAGCTCGGACTCGGCGCGTTTGATGGCGGCGAACTCCTCCTCGGGGGCGTTCGCGACCAGGCGGTGGCGGCTGTAGAAGAAGAAGTACGCCAGGGCCACCAGCAGGATGCCGGCGGTGATCGCGGCGGCCAGTTCGTCGACGAAGAACGTCGCGATCACCGCGGCGACCGCGAGGACGGCCGCGATGCCGGTGGTCAGCACGCCGCCGGGTGTGCGGTACGGGCGCTCCAGGCCCGGCTCGCGCACCCGCAGGACGATGTGCGACAGGTTCAGCAGCACGTACGACACCGTCGCGCCGAAGACCGCGATGTTGATCAGCAGCGCGCCGTCCATGGTCGCCGTCGCCAGGGCGAAGCCGACCGTGCCGGGCACGATCAGCGCCAGGTACGGGGTCTTGCGCTTGCCCGTGACCGACATCCAGCGCGGCAGGTACCCCGCCCGGGACAGCGCGAACAGCTGCCGCGAGTACGCGTAGATGATCGAGAAGAAGCTCGCCACCAGGCCCGCCAGGCCGACGTAGTTCACGAACTGCGCGAGGAAGTTGTCCCCGCCGTACGCCGCCCGGATGGCGTCCGGCAGCGGGTTGTCCGACTCCGCGATCGTCGACGATCCCGCCGCGCCCGGCGCCACCACCAGCATCAGCGCGGCGAACACCAGCAGCAGGCCCATCGCGGCGATGATCCCGCGGGGCAGGTCGCGGCGCGGCTCGGACGCCTCCTCCGCCGCCAGCGGAACCCCCTCCACCGCGAGGAAGAACCAGATGCCGTAGACGAACGCGGCGAGCACGCCGGCGACGCCGAACGGCAGGAACGTGCTCGCCCCGGCCGCGTCGGTCGGTGCGATGTCGAACAGGTTGTCCGGGTCGAACTTGCCGATCATGCCGATCACGAACACCACCAGCGCGACCACCGCGATGCCGGTGATCACGAACATCACCCGCAGCGCCTCGCCGACCCCCCACAGGTGCACGCCGATGAAGATCAGGTAGCACACCAGGAACACCGGCCAGCCGCTGGTCAGCCCGAACAGCCCCAGCGACTCGACGTAGCCGCCGATGAACACTGAGATCGCGGCCGGCGCGATCGCGTACTCGATCAGGATGGCCGTGCCCGTGGCGAACCCGCCGGTGGGGCCGAGCGCGCGCCGGGCGAAGCCGTAGCCGGCACCGGCGACCGGCATCGCGGACGCCATCTCCGCCAGGCCGAACACCATGCACGTGTACATGACCGCCATCAGCACGGTGGCGATCAGCAGACCGCCCCACCCGCCCTCGGCCAGGCCGAAGTTCCAGCCGGCGAAGTCGCCCGAGATCACGTACGCGACACCGAGCCCGGCCAGCAGGACCCAGCCCGCCGCCCCCCGGCGCAGCTGCCGCTGCTCCAGGTAGCCCTTCCCGACGGTCTGGTACTCGACGCCCTCGCGGTGCTGCGGTGTCGACATGGCACGCTCCCTAATGGGCCACCATCAGTCCTTTGAGCTTCGTAGAGCGTGATCCCGTTCGGCCCAGGTGTCAATACCGCGTGAATTGACACGAACCCGTAGCGCGTGTGCAATGGGCCAGGTCTGATCCTTTGGGAGGCAGGTGCACATGGCACACCGCGACGGCATGCTCACCCTCGACCGGCTGCGCGCCCTCGTGGACGACGGCACCGTCGACACCGTGCTGGTGGCCATCACCGACATGCAGGGCCGCCTGCAGGGCAAACGCTGCGCCGCCGGCTACTTCCTCGACGAGGTCGTCGACCACGCCACCGAGGGCTGCAACTACCTGCTTGCCGTCGACGTCGACATGAACACCGTCGACGGCTACGCCATGTCGTCCTGGGAGAGCGGCTACGGCGACTTCGTCATGCGCCCCGACCTGGACACGCTCCGGCTCGTCCCCTGGCACCCCGGCACCGCGCTGGTGCTCGCCGACGTCGAGTGGGTCGAGGGCGGACCGGTGCCCGCGTCGCCGCGGCAGATCCTGCGCCGCCAGCTCGACCGGCTCGCCGAGCGCGGCCTGGTCGCCCACGTCGGCACCGAGCTCGAGTTCATCGTGTTCGACGACACCTACGAGCAGGCGTGGAGCGCCGGCTACCGCGACCTCACGCCGGCCAACCAGTACAACGTGGACTACTCGATGCTGGGCACCGGCCGGGTCGAGCCGTTGCTGCGCGACATCCGCAACGGCATGGCGGGCGCCGGGATGTACGTGGAGTCGGCGAAGGGGGAGTGCAACCCGGGCCAGCACGAGATCGCGTTCCGGTACGACACCGCGCTGTCCACCTGCGACAACCACAGCATCTACAAGACCGGCGCCAAGGAGATCGCCGCGCGGCACGGCAAGAGCCTGACGTTCATGGCGAAGTACAACGAGCTCGAGGGCAACTCCTGCCACGTGCACATCTCGCTGCGCGGCACCGACGGCTCGACCGTGCTCGCCGGCGACGGGCCGCACGGGTTCTCCCCGATGATGGAGCACTTCCTCGCCGGGCAACAGGCGCTGCTGCGCGAGCTGACCTACTTCTTCGCGCCGAACGTCAACTCCTACAAGCGGTTCCAGCCGGGCAGCTTCGCGCCGACCGCGGTGGCATGGGGTGTGGACAACCGCACCTGTGCGCTGCGGGTGGTCGGCCACGGCGAGTCGCTGCGGGTGGAGAACCGCGTGCCCGGCGGCGACATGAACCCCTACCTCGGGGTGGCCGCCCTGGTCGCGGCCGGGTTGCACGGCATCGAGCACGAGCTGCCGCTGGAGCCGGAGCTGACCGGGAACGCCTACGTCACCGACAAGCCGCGGGTGCCGGCGACGCTGCGGGACGCGGCCGAACTGTTCGGCGCGAGCGAGCACGCGCGGGCCGCGTTCGGCGACGACGTGGTCGACCACTACCTGAACAACGCCCGCGTGGAGCTGGCCGCCTTCGACGCGGCGGTCACCGACTGGGAGCGGATCCGTGGCTTCGAGCGCCTCTAGCCCGCTCATCGGCATCAGCTGTTACCTGGAGCGCAGCCGGTTCGGGTTCTGGGACACCCCGGCGGCCGTGCTGCCGAAGGGCTACCTCGACGGCGTCGTGCACGCCGGCGGGACACCCGTGCTGCTCCCGCCGGTCGGCGACTGGTCGGCGGACCAGCTGTCGCGGTTGGACGGTCTGGTCATCGCGGGTGGCGCGGACATCGACCCGGCGCGGTACGGGGCTCCGCGCACCCCCGAGACCGGGCCGGCGCGGGCGGACCGGGACCGTTCCGAGTGGACACTGGTCGAGCTGGCGCTGCGGGCGGGCGTTCCCCTGCTGGGCGTGTGCCGGGGGATGCAGCTGCTGAACGTGGTGCTCGGCGGCACCCTGCACCAGCACCTGCCCGACCGGGTCGGCAACACCGACCACCAGCCGGCGCCGGGCACGTTCGGCCGGGTGTCGGTGAAGGTCGCGCCGGGCAGCCGGCTCGCGGGGACCGTGGGCGACCGGGTGGAGGTGCACTGCCACCACCACCAGGCGATCGACCGGCTCGGCGACGGGCTCGTCCCGGTCGCGCACGCCGGCGACGGAACCATCGAAGGCGTCGAGCTGCCCGGAGCGGCGTTCGTCGTCGGTGTCCAGTGGCATCCCGAGGAGGACGGCGTGGACCGGCGCCTGTTCCAGGCGTTGGTAGGGGAGGGACGATGACCGACGTGATCAACCCGGCCACCGAGCAGGTGGTCACGACCGTGCCGTCGGCGTCCGTGGCCGACGCGGACGCGGCGATCGAGCGGGCGCACCGCGCGCTGCCGGCGTGGCGGGCCGTCGCGCCGGGCGATCGCGCCCGCCTGTTGCGCCGCTTCGCCGACGCCGTCGACGCCGACGTGGACAACCTGGCCTCGTTGGAAGTGGCCAACTCCGGGCACACCATCGGCAACGCCCGCTGGGAGGCCGGCAATGTCCGCGACGTGCTGCACTACTACGCAGCCGCCCCGGAACGCCTGTTCGGCCGGCAGATCCCGGTGCCCGGCGGGGTGAACGTCACCTTCGCCGAGCCGCTGGGCGTGGTCGGCGTGATCGTGCCGTGGAACTTCCCGATGCCGATCGCCGGCTGGGGGTTCGCGCCCGCGCTCGCCGCCGGCAACACCGTGGTGCTCAAGCCGGCCGAGCTGACCCCGCTGACCGCGATCCGCCTCGGCGAGCTGGCTCGCGAGGCGGGGCTGCCGGACGGCGTGTTCCAGGTGGTGCCGGGCAAGGGATCCGTGGTGGGACAGCGGTTCGTGGACAACCCGCTGGTGCGCAAGGTGGTCTTCACCGGCTCCACCGAGGTCGGCCGGCAGATCATGGCCGGGTGCGCCGCGCAGGTCAAACGGGTGACCCTGGAGCTGGGCGGCAAGAACGCCAACGTCGTCTTCGCCGACGCCGATCTGGAGCGGGCCGCGGCGACCGCGCCCTACGGGGTGTTCGACAACGCCGGCCAGGACTGCTGCGCCCGGTCCCGGATCCTGGTGCAGCGCAGTGTGTTCGACCGTTTCCTCGAGTTGCTGGAGCCGGCGGTGCGGGGCGTGGTCGTCGGCGACCCGGCGCACGAGCGGACCGAGATGGGGCCGCTGATCTCCGCCGCCCAGCACGCCTCCGTCTCGTCCTATGTGGATGACGGCGTGAACGTGGCGTTCCGGGGCAGCGCGCCGGACGGGCCGGGGTTCTGGTTCCCGCCGACCGTCGTGCTGCCGCGCACCCCGACCGACCGCACGGTCGTCGAGGAGGTGTTCGGGCCGGTCGTCACCGTGCAGGCGTTCGACGACGAGGCCGACGCGCTGCGGATGGCCAACGACACCGAGTACGGCCTGTCCGGCTCGATCTGGACCAGCGACGTCGGCCGCGCCATGCGGGTCGCCCGCGGGGTGGAGGCCGGCAACCTGTCGGTCAACTCGCACGCGTCGGTGCGGTACTGGACGCCGTTCGGCGGCATGAAGCAGTCCGGGCTGGGCCGCGAGCTCGGGCCGGACGCGCTGGACGCCTTCACCGAGACCAAGAACGTCTTCATCTCCACCGAGGGGGAACGATGATGCGACTGCGCGACCGGGTCGCCGTGATCACCGGCGCGGCCAGCGGGATCGGGCTCGCCACCGCGCGGCGGTTCGCCGAGGAGGGCGCGCTGGTGGTGGGCGTCGACCTGAACACCGACGCGATCGAGACGCTGGCCAAGGAGGTCAACGGCGACGCGATCACCTGCGACGTCACCGAAGAGGCCGCGGTGGAGGCGATGTTCCAGCGCGTCGTGGACACCCACGGCAGCGTGGACGTCGCGTTCAACAACGCCGGCATCTCCCCACCGGAGGACGACTCCATCCTGGACACCGGCATCGAGGCGTGGGAGACCGTGCAGCGGGTCAACCTCACCTCGGTGTACCTGTGCTGCAAGCACGTGCTGCCGCACATGCGTCGGCAGGGCAGGGGATCCATCATCAACACGGCGTCGTTCGTGGCCGTGATGGGCGCGGCGACCTCGCAGATCTCCTACTCCGCGTCCAAGGGCGGGGTGTTGGCGATGAGCCGGGAGCTCGGCGTGCAGTTCGCGCGGGAGGGCATCCGGGTCAACGCGCTGTGCCCGGGGCCGGTGAACACCCCGCTGCTGCGGGAGCTGTTCGCCGCCGACGCCGAGCGCGCCCAGCGCCGGCTGGTGCACGTGCCGATGGGCCGGTTCGCCGAGGCCGAGGAGATCGCGGCCGCGACCGCGTTCCTGGCCAGCGACGACGCGTCGTTCATCACCGCGTCGACGTTCCTCGTGGACGGTGGCATCTCTGGCGCGTACGTCACCCCGATCTAGTGTCCGTCCCCAGCGGACCGGACGCGGCCGCGGCGGTGTTCCGGCCGGTGCGGACGCGCAACGCGTTCGAGGAGACCGTCGAGCGGCTGCTGGCCGCGATCCGGCTCGGCGTGGCGGCGCCGGGGGAGCGGCTGCCGGCCGAGCGGGAGCTGGCGGCGCGGCTCGGGGTGAGCCGGGTGACGCTGCGCGAGGCGATCCGCGCGGTCGCCGACGCGGGCTACGTCGAGTCGCGGCGCGGGCGCTACGGCGGCACGTTCGTGGCCGAGGACCTGCCCGGTCTGCCCCGGCCCCGACGCGGCGCGGCCCCGTCGAGCGCGGAGTTGGAGGACGTGCTGACGCTGCGGCGCGTGCTGGAGTCCGGGGCCGCGGAGGCGGCGGCCGCGCGGTCGCTGAGCCCGGCCGACCGGCAGCACCTGCGGGTGCGGCTCACCGGGGTCGCCGGGGTGGCGCCGGGGGACGAGGCCGAGTACCGGCGGCGCGACTCGCGGCTGCACCTGGCGATCGCGGAGGTCACCGCGTCGGCGTCGCTCACCACCGCGGTCGCCGACGTCCGTACCAGGGTCAACGAGCTGCTCGACGCGATCCCGCTGATCGGGGCGAACATCGAACACTCCGACGAGCAGCACCGGCTGATCGTGGAGGCCATCCTGTCCGGCGACGCGCCCGCCGCCCGCGCCGCGATGGACGAGCACCTGGACGGCACGGCGGCGTTGCTCCGCGGGTTCCTCTAGCGCTCAGTCGCGCAGGGGCCGGCCGTACCGGTCCTCACCGCCCCTGGCGATCAGGATGACGCCGTCGACGAAGCTCCAGACGATGCCGACGAAGAAGAGCGCGCTGATCAGCTGCGCCAGCGCGGTGCCGGTGTGCCCGGTGTAGAACCGGCCGATGCCGAACGGCAGCAGGATCTGCAGCACCCCCGCCGCGATCCGGCTCCGGTCGGAGTACTCCGCCGGCGTCGGCGCCGACGGACGGAACACGGGCGGCGGCGCCCCCTGCCGCACCGGCGGCACCATGAACGGCGGGTACGGCGCGGGCAGGTCCGCGAACAGGGGGCGCAGGTCGCCGCGGGTCCGGGCCTCGAGCGCGCGCCCGACCCGCTCCTCGTACTCCTCGACCTGCAGCCGACCCGCCGAGAAGTGCTCGCCCAGCAACCGCACGGCCGACTCCCGCTCAGCCGTACCGACCCGGATGTCGTCGCTGCCGACCTCTCCCACCACGAGATCCACGATACGCGCCACACCCCACCGGGTCCGCTGCTCACGCGCCCCACCCGAATACGCTGAGCGCACCTGGCCCGAGCCCTTCCCAACCGCACCCAAGGGGAACGTGACGCAACCCAGCCACGAGCACGCACCCAAACAGAACCCGTCTTCCCCCGACGCGACCAACACACGAAAATCCGGGGAGGCGGAACAGTTCGCCGTTGTTACCTACCTCGACCACCTCGCCGTCGAGCGGGGCACCTCGCCCAACACCCTCGACGGCTACACCCGTGACCTCCGCCGGTACGCGGCTCACCTGGCCCAGGCGGGCGTCCCGTCGCTCGACGCCGTGACCGAGGCGCACGTCTCCGCGTTCCTCGCCGTGCTCCGCGAGGGCGACGACGAACATCCGCCGCTCGCCGCGTCGTCGGCCGCTCGGGCGCTGGTCGCGGTGCGCGGACTGCACAGGTTCGCCGTCCGGGAGGGGCTCGTCGAGCTGGATCCCGCCCGCGAGGTGCGCCCGCCCACCGCGCCTCGGCGGCTGCCCAAGGCCCTGCCGGTGGCCGACGTGCTGCGCCTGCTGGACACCCCGCCCCCCGACGGCGCCGGCCCGTTGCGGGACCGGGCGCTGCTGGAGCTGCTCTACTCGACCGGCGCGCGCATCTCCGAGGCGGTCGGGCTCGACCTGGACGACGTCGACGCCCGCGAGCGGACCGTGCTGCTCGACGGCAAGGGCGGCAAGCAGCGCCTGGTCCCGATCGGCCGACCCGCGCTCGACGCGCTGGACGCCTACCTGGTGCGGGCGCGTCCGAGCCTCGCCGGGCGCGGGTCCCCGGCGGTGTTCCTGAACGTGCGCGGCGGCCGGCTGTCGCGGCAGAGCGCGTGGCAGGCGCTGAAGGTCGCCGCGGAGCGGGCCGGCATCGCGGCGTCGGTGTCCCCGCACACGCTGCGACACTCGTTCGCCACCCACCTCCTGGAAGGCGGCGCCGACGTGCGGGTGGTGCAGGAGCTCCTCGGCCACGCCTCGGTGACCACGACGCAGATCTACACCCTGGTCACGGTCAACACGCTGCGTGAGGTCTACGCTACGGCCCACCCGCGCGCCCGGGGTTAGGCCCGTACGGCGCGCCTCTTTGCCGGTCGTGCGGGGCCATCTCTAAGCTGCGGCGGACAGCGCGGACGACAAGGAGCTAGGTCGTTATGTCGACAATGCATCCCTCGGAACGGGAGCTCAGCCTCGCCCCACGAGCGGCTTCCGACGAGGACGAGGCGCTCGACGACAGCCCCAACGGCTCACTGGGGCCGACCGGGCGACCCAAGCGCCACATCCCGGAGCCGCCGCTGCTCAACGGCCACGGCCCGGCCAAGGTACTCGCCCTGTGCAACCAGAAGGGTGGGGTGGGCAAGACCACGTCGACGATAAACCTCGGCGCGGCGCTCACCGAGTTCGGCCGCCGGGTGCTCATCGTCGACTTCGACCCGCAGGGCGCGCTGTCGGTCGGCCTCGGCATCCCCGCCCACCAGCTCGAACGCACCATCTACAACGTCATCATCGAGCGCTCCGCCAGCGCCACCGACGCCGTCATCCGCACCGGCGTCGACAACATGGACCTGCTGCCCAGCAACATCGACCTGTCCGCGGCCGAGGTGCAGCTCGTCGCCGAGGTCGGCCGGGAGCACACCCTCGTCCGCGCGCTGCGGCCGGTGATCGACCAGTACGACTACATCCTCATCGACTGCCAGCCCTCGCTCGGCCTGCTCACGGTCAACGCGCTGGCCGCCGCCGACGGCGTGCTCATCCCGCTGGAGTGCGAGTTCTTCAGCCTGCGCGGGGTCGCCCTGCTGATCGACACCATCGAGAAGGAGCGCGAGCGGCTGAACCCGAAGCTCGAGATCACCGGCATCCTGGCCACCATGTTCGACCCGCGCACCCTGCACTCGCGCGAGGTCATCGCCCGCGTGGTCGAGCGCTTCGACGACATCGTGTTCGACACGGTGATCAACCGGACCGTCCGGTTCCCGGAGACCACCGTGGCCGGCGCGCCGATCACCGTGTGGGCGCCGCGGTCCGCGGGTGCCAAGGCCTACCGCCAGCTCGCCCGCGAGGTCATCGCCCGAGAAGTGGCGATGGCCAGGTGACCCGTCGCGCCTCGTTGCCCGGTGCCGCGGAGCTGTTCAGGTCGACCAGCCAGCGAAGCGACGACGCCTGGCCGGTCGCCCACCCCTCGCCCCGGCGGGGTACGCCCAGGCAGAAGCACACCTCGAAGATCACCGTGTACGTGTCGGACGAGGAACTGCTCGCCCTGGAGCACGCCCGCCTCGCGCTGCGTGCCACCCACGGCCTGGCCGTCGACCGCGGCCGCGTGGTGCGCGAGGCGATCGCGGTGGTGCTCGCCGACCTGGAGGAACGCGGCGAGGACTCGGTGCTGGTGCGACGTCTGCGCCAGGACACCGGGAAGTAGCGTTTCGTTGATCGATTCCGTGCCCGAGGACGCGGCGGCACCGCCCTCGCGGTTCACCGTGCGGCTGTCCAACTTCGAGGGCCCGTTCGACCTGCTGCTGCAGCTGATCTCGCAACACGAGCTGGACGTGACCGAGGTCGCGCTGCACCAGGTCACCGACGACTTCATCGCACACCTGCGGCAGGCGGGGGAGGACTGGAACCTCGACGAGACCACGGAGTTCCTGGTGGTCGCCGCGACCCTGCTGGACCTGAAGGCGGCGCGGTTGTTGCCGACCGGCGACGTCGAGGACGAGGACGACCTGGCACTGTTGGAGGCGCGGGACCTGCTGTTCGCGCGGCTGTTGCAGTACCGGGCGTACAAGCAGGTGGCGGCGCTGTTCGCGGAGCTGGAGGCGGGCGCGCTGCGGCGGTACCCGAGGTCGGTGGCGCTGGAGGACCGGTTCGCGGCGCTGCTGCCGGAGGTCATGCTCGGGGTGAGCGCGCAGCGGTTCGCCGAGATCGCCGCCACGGTGTTCCGCCCGAAGCCGCCGCCGACGGTGTCGATCGACCACCTGCACATGGGCAAGGTGTCGGTGCGCGAGCACGCGGCGGTGCTGCGGGTGCGCCTGGCGTCGGCCGGCCAGGCGTCGTTCACCGAGCTGGTGGCCGACTGCGAGCACAGCATCGAGGTGGTGGCGCGGTTCCTGGCGCTGCTGGACCTGTACAAGGAGGACGTGATCACCTTCGAGCAGGAGGAGGCGCTCGCGGAGCTGCACGTCCAGTGGACGGGCGGCAGCATCGAGGACGCCAAGGCCGCCGGCACCCCCACGACCGGCGACGAGGAGGAGTACGGATGACCCCGCAGGACGACCACCCCCGCCCCGCGGACGCCGACCCCCCGACCGACGTGGCACCCGAGCCGGCCGACCCGGCCGAGCTGCCCGAGCCCGCGAACGAGGAACCGGAGGCGGCACCGTCCGAGCCCGCCGACGCCGACCCGCCGACCGAAGCCGCAGACCTGCCGACCGCCCCGGCGACCGCTGCGCCGATCGACCCCGCGACTGATTCGGCGGCTGACTCGCCGACCGATCCGGTGGCCGATCTGACGAGCGATTCGGTGACTGGTCCGGCGACCGATCCGCTGGTCGATCCGCCCGTGGCCCCCGCGGACGCCGATCCACCGACAGCCCCGGTCGCTGACGCCACGGACGCCACGGACGCCACGGACGCCGTGGACGCCGTGGACGCCGTGGACGCCGCCGACGCCACGGACGCCGCCGATGCCGAACCGCCCGAGTTGACCGACACGGAGCTCGAGTGTGCCCTCGAGGCTCTGCTGCTCGTCGTCGACTCGCCCGTTGAGGCCGAAGCGCTGGCCGATGCCACCGGTACCACCGTCGCGCGTACCAACGAGGTACTCCAGCGGATGGTCGCCGCCTACACCGAGCACGAACGGGGCCTCGACCTGCGGCACGCGGGCGGCGGGTGGCGCTTCTACACCCGCGACCGCTACGCCCCCCACGTCGAGAAGCTCCTCCTCGGCGGCCAGCGCGCCAAGCTCACCCGCGCCGCCCTCGAGACGCTCGCCGTCATCGCCTACCGGCAGCCCGTCACCCGTGCCCGTGTCGCCGCCGTTCGTGGTGTCAACTGTGACGGGGTCATCCGCACCCTGCTCGCCCGCGGCCTGGTCGAGGAGACCGGCACCGACGTCGAGACCGGCGGCTTCCTCTACCGCACCACCGAACTGTTCCTCGAGCGCCTCGGCCTGTCCTCCCTCGAGGACCTGCCCCCGATCGCGCCCCTGCTCCCGGAGGTCGACTCCATCGATGACATCTGAGAAACCCTCCGAAGAAGGTATCCGCCTGCAGAAGGTCCTCGCCCAGGCCGGGGTCGCCTCCCGGCGGGCGTCCGAGGAGCTGATCGCCGAGGGCCGGGTCAGCGTGAACGGCAAGGTCGTCACCGAGTTCGGCCGGCGCGTCGATCCCGACACGGCGGTGATCCACGTCGACGGCGTCCGCGTCGTCGTCCGCGCCGACCTCGTGCACCTCGCGTTCAACAAGCCCAAGGGCGTGCACACCACCATGTCCGACGACCGCGGGCGACCGTGCGTCGGGGACTACGTGCGGGACCGGCGGGAACGGCTGTTCCACGTCGGCCGGCTCGACGCCGACACCGAGGGCCTGCTGCTGCTCACCAACGACGGCGACCTCGCCCACCGGCTCACGCACCCCTCGTTCCTGGTGCTCAAGACCTACCTCGCCGAGGTGCAGGGGCCGATCGCCCGCACGCTCGGCCGCACCCTCCGGGACGGCGTCGAGCTCGAGGACGGCCCGGTCGCCGTCGACGGGTTCAAGGTCGTCGACTCCAGTGGCGGGCGCACACTCGTCGAGGTCGTGCTGCACGAGGGCCGCAACCACATCGTGCGCCGGCTGCTCGCCGAGGTCGGGCACCCGGTGCGCAAGCTCGTCCGCACCCAGATCGCCGACGTGCGGCTCGGCAACCAGCGCCCCGGCTCGCTCCGGCCGCTCACCCGGCCCGAGGTCGGCTCCCTGTTCGCGGCCGTCGACCTGTGACGGACCTCTGATGGATCCCTGGATCCGCCCGATCGCCGACGGGTGGGTCGTGCGCGACGAGGTGCCCGGCCCGGACGTCGACGAGTTCGCCGAGCCCGACCGGATCGTCGACGCGCTCCGCCGCCGGCACACCGACACCCTGCTCGCCGTCCAGCATCCACACCGGACCCCCGCGGCCCTGGCGCGCGGGCTCGGCCTGCTCGACGCGCTGCCGGCCGCACGGGCGACGCTGTCGGTGCTGCTGCGCACGGCGTACCGGCGCGTGTCGAACGTCGTCGCGCCGTACGAGGTGGACGGTCCGGACGGGACGGCGTGCGGGCTGCTGTGCGTGGTCGACCCGGCCGCCGTCGACGCCGAGGGGCTCGAACGGGTGCGGCACGGCGAACAGGTGTACCCGGAGATCGTCGCCGAGCGGGCCGAGGTGCTCGCCGGGCTCGGCTACGCCACCAGCGCGGCCATGCTGGTCCCGGTCGGCGAGCGCGACACCCTCACCGGCGCCGTCCGCGCCGCGGTGGCCGGGCAGGACCCGGCGGTGTCCACAGTCGACAGCTCCGGCCGCCGGCACCGCCTGTGGCTCCGCACCGACGGCGACGCCGTGCTCGCGGAGGCCTCCGCGCACCCGCTGATGGTCGCCGACGGCAACCACCGCGTCGCCGCCGCGGCCACCGCCGGCCTGACCGGGCTGCTGGCGCTGGTCACCGCGGGCCCCGACCTGCGGGTCGGCGCGTTCCACCGCGTCCTCACCGGCACCGGCCTCACCGCCGCCGCCCTCGCCGACGCGTGGCGCCGCACCGGCCTGCGCGTCACCGAGGACGCGGCCGAGCCGGCTCCGGGCACGGTCGTCGTGCACAGTCCGCGAGGGACGCTCACGGTCGGGCTCCCAAGCACCGGCCCGGACCACGCCGTCGTCGAGGAGACCCTGCTCCGCGACGCGCTCGGCCTCGACCCCGAGGGCCCGCACGTCCACCCGCTACCGGCCACCCGCCGGCCACCCGCCGACGCCGACGCGGTGCTCCACCTCGCCCCGGTCCCGCTGGCCGACGTCAAGGCCGTGCACGCCGCCGGCCGGCGGATGCCCCGCAAGAGCACCTACTTCACCCCGAAACCACGCAGCGGCCTGCTCCTCGCGAAGCTCTAGGCCGTCGCGGTGCGGCGCAGGCGGGCGGACGCCAGCCGCATCGCGGGTTCCACCAGGCGCGCGGCCAGCGGTCCGAAGATCGCCATGATCAGCACGTACGCCGTGGACAGTGCCGCCAGCTGGGGGTCCACCGCGTTCGCCGAGACCGCGAGGCCCGCGATGACGATCGAGAACTCGCCGCGGGCGACCAGCGCCGCCCCGGTCCGTGCCCGGCCCATCCGGGCGATGCCCTGGCGTTTCGCCGCCCACCAGCCCGTGGCGAGCTTCGTCACCGTCGTCACCACGGCCAGCAGCAGCGCGGCGCCGAGCACCGGCGGGATCGACGCCGGATCCGTGTTCAGCCCGAACACCACGAAGAACATCGCCGCGAACAGGTCGCGCAGCGGCTCCAGCATCCGGGTCGCGTTCTCCGCGGTCGATCCGGAGATCGCGATGCCCAGCAGGAACGCGCCGACCGCCGCCGACACCTGCAGCTGCTGCGCGACCCCCGCGACCAGCAGCGCCGCGCCGAGCACGCGCAGCAGGAAAACCTCGGGGTCCGGGCTGTCCACGATCGCCGAGACGTACCGGCCGAACCGCAGCGCCAGGACCAGCACGAGTGTCACCACGACCAGCGAGATGCCGATCGCCGTCAGTCCGCCCAGCAGCGTCGCCCCGGCCAGCACCGCGGTCAGGATCGGCAGGTAGAGGGCCATCGCCAGGTCCTCGAACACGAGGATCGACAGGATGACCGGGGTCTCCCGGTTGCCGAGCCGGCCGAGGTCGCCGAGGACCTTCGCGATGATCCCGGAGGACGAGATGTAGGTCACGCCGGCCATCGCGAGCGCGCCGATCGGGCCCCAGCCCAGCAGGACCGCGACGATCGCGCCCGGCGCGGCGTTCAGCACGATGTCCAGCAGCCCCGCGAGCCAGGACCGTTTCATGCCGGTGACCAGCTCGGCCGCCGAGTACTCCAGGCCCAGCAGCAGGAGCAGCAGGATCACGCCGATCTCGCTGGCCAGCGTGGTGAACTCGCCGATGCCCTCGAGCGGGATGAGACCGCCGCTGCCGAACGCCAGCCCGCCGAGCAGGTAGAACGGGATGGGCGAGATGCCGATCTTCCAGGCCACCCGCCCGAGCACACCCAGGCCGAAGAAGATCGCGCCGAGCTCGATCAGCGCGACGGTGGTGTGGTGCACGGGCCGCTACCCGCGGTCGAGGACGTCAGCCGCCTTGGCGAGCCCTTCATGGGTGCCGACGGTGATGAGCAGGTCGCCGCCCCCGAGGACGAAGTCGGGGCGGGGCGACGGGTGCACGGTGCCGGCGCGCACCACCGCGACCACCGACACGGCGGTGCGGGAGCGGAGCTGCGTGTCACCGAGGGTGCGCGAGTCGTAGGGGGAGCCTGGCCCGAGCGGCAGCTGCTTGGTGTGCACGCCGCTGAGCCCACCGTTCTCCTTGGACAGTTCCGCGACCAGCTGGGGAGCCCCGAGCAGGCCGGCGAGCGCGGCGGCCTCGTCCCCGGAGAGCGGGATGGACGCGGTGCAGGCGTCGGGGTCGTCCTTCTTGGAGACGATCAGCTCGGACCGGCCGTCCCGGTAGGTGATGACGCCGATCCGGCGTCCGGTCCGGGACACGAAGTCCTGGCGCGTGCCGATCCCTGGCAGTGGGGTCACCTCGACGTTCACCACGCCAGGGTAAACGACCTGATCGACGCGTTTCTTCCCGAGGCCGACTTCCCACTCGCCGGTGTCGAATCTCCCGTACGGCCGGGAACGGATCCCGGGTCGCGATGACCGTGCCGCACCTAGCGTGGACACGTCGATGTCGTGCGTCGAATGGAGTTGAGTATGCGGCTGGGAAGAATCGTCTCCGCGGCCCTGGTGGCCCTCGCGGTCACGGTGTCCGTGGGATCCGTGGCCCAGGCGGACACCGGTCCGACGGCCGCCGCGGCCTGCGCTCCCGCGGAGCGGCAAGCCTGGCTCGGTGACTTCAGCGGCACCTACCTCATGGACGAGAACGGCCACACCGGCCCCATGTCGATCTCGCTGTTCGTGGAAGGCGGCGAGTTGCGGGCCGTCATCAACTCGTCCGTCGCCGACTACGACGCGTACGTCGACAACGGGTACGCGCGGACCTACCCCAACGACTACTCGAACTTCACGGCCACGTCGGCGACCTGTGGTGGCGATGGCACGGTGATCGCGTTCAGCGGGGACTGGTCGTACCACTACAACCCGGGCATCTGCTGGTCGTGCTGGATCGGTGGGACGTTCGAGGTCTCCCGGAGCTGACCCCGGTCAGCGGTAGAGGTGGCGGGCGATGATCTCGCGCTGGACCTCGCTCGCCCCCTCGTAGATCCTGGGCGCCCGCACCTCCCGGTACAGGTGCTCCAGCAGGTGGCCCCGCTCCAGCGCGCGGGCGCCGTGCACCTGGATCGCCACGTCCACGGCCTGCTGGGCGGTCTCGGTCGCGAACAGCTTCGCCATCGCGGACAGGTGCCCGGTACGTCCGGTTCCGGCGTCGTAGGCCGCGGCGGCGTCGTGGACCAGCAGGCGGGCGGCGTGTACGCGGGTCGCCACCTCGGCGAGCTGGTGGGACACGGCCTGGAACGCGCGCAGCGGACGGCCGAACGCCTCCCGGTCGGCGGTGTGCGCGACCGCGGCGTCCAGCGCGGCCTGCGCCATGCCGAGGGCGAACGCGCCGACGCTCGGGCGGAACATGTCCAGGGTGCGCATGGCGACCCGCCACCCGGCGTCGACCTCGCCGAGGACCGCGGCCGCCGGGACCCGCACGCCGTCGAACCGGAGCCGGCCGATCGGATGCGGGGAGACCATCGACTGGCGGGTGCCGGTGAGGCCGTCCGCGTCGCCGGGTACCGCGAAGGCGGTGATGCCGCGGGCGCCGGTGTCGCTGGTGCGGGCGAACACCGAGTACACGGCGGCGTCCGGGGCGTTGGAGATGAACGCCTTCTCGCCGGTGAGCCGGTAGCCGTCCCCGTCCGGTTCCGCGCGCAGGGCCAGCGACGCGGCGTCCGAGCCGGCGCCGGGCTCGGTGAGCGCGAAGCCGACGGCGACCTCGCCCGCGGCGATCCGCGGGATCCAGTGCTCGACCGTGGCCGGCTGGCCGGCCAGCAGGATCGGGTAGGCGCCGAGGCCCTGCAACGCGAACGCGGTCTCCGCCTCCGTGCAGTGCCGGGCCAGGCCCTCGCGGATCACGCACAGCGCCGTCGCCGAGGTCGGCGCGTAACCGTCGCCCTCGCGGCGGAAGATCTCGCCGAGCAGACCGGCCGACGCCAACGCCGCCAGCAGCTCCCGGTTCACCCGCCCCGGCTCGCCGGCCGCGGCGACGGGCGGCAGCGTCCTGGCGACCTCCTCGACGCGGTCCATCATGCCGGGACCACCGCCGTGCCCACCAGCTCGACCACGGCCTCCTCGTCGAACAGCGCCGCGACGCCGAGCAGCGCGACGGCCGGGTAGTGACGGCCGAAGTGCGTGCGCCACACCGAACCCAGCTCCGCGAGCGACGCCTTGTACGCCGGCACGTCGGTGGTGTAGATGACCAGCGAGACCAGGTGCTCGGGGGTGGCGCCGGCGGCGGCCAGCGCGGCGACGACGTTGCCGGCGGCCTGGTCGAACTGCTCGGCCACGGTGGCCCCGACGATCCGGCCGTCCGGGCCCTGCGCGGTCTGCCCGCCCAGGTACACCGTGTCGCCGGGGCCGGCGACCACCGCGTGCGCGAAGCCGACCGGCTGCGCCAGGCCGGGTGCGTTGACGATTCGGTTCACTGTCCGCTCCACTGTGGACGTCGCCCGGCCGACCAGGCGGCGTAGAACTCGGCGTGGTCGTCGCTCTTCATCAGCAGCGCCTGGGTCATCGCCTCCAGCTCGATCGCGCTGCCGAGGTCCATGTCGAGCTCGCGGGTCAGCAGCACCTTGGTCGCCGAGTAGGCGAGCGCGGGCCCGTCGGCGAGGCGCCGGGCGAGCTGGTCGGTCGCCGCCGGCAGCTCGTCGTCGGGCACCACCCGGGTCGCCAGCCCGATTCGGTCGGCCTCCGCGGCGTCGACCTTGTCGCCCAGGATCAGCAGCTCGGTGGCCCGGCCGAGCCCGACCAGCCGGGGGAGCAGGTACGCCGAGCCCATGTCCGCGCCCGCGAGACCGACCTTGGTGAACAGGAACGCGAACGACGCCGACTCGGCCAGCAGCCGGAAGTCGCTCGCCAGCGCGATCACCGAGCCCGCGCCGGCGGCGATCCCGTTGACCGACGCGACCACCGGCAGCGGGCACTCGCGCAGCGCCCGGACCACCGCGCCGGTCATCCGGGTGAACTCCAGCAGCTGTGCGGGCGCCATCCGCTGAAGCTCGCCGATGATCTCCTCGACGTCGCCGCCGGAGCAGAACCCGCGGCCTTCGCCGGTGAGCACGACGACCTTCGCGTCGCCGCGGTGCGGCAGCTCCGCGAGCAGGTCGCGCAGGTCGGCGTAGACGTCGAAGGTGAGTGCGTTCAGCCTCGAAGGACGGTTCAGGGTGACCGTCGCGACGCCGTCGGCCACCGCCAGGTCGAAGTGCTTCCACTCGCCGGTGAACCCGGGCGAGGCCCGAAATGGACTCATGCCTGTAAACCTCCTCCGTCCAGGACGATCGCCTGGCCGTTGATCGAGCCGGCCTCCGCCGCGGCCAGGAACGCCACCGCGAACGCGACCTCGTCCGGTTCGAGCAGCCGGCCGAGCGGGCCGACCAGCGCCGCCGCGCTGTCCTGTTCGGATCTCCCGGTCCGCTCGGCGATCCGGGCCACGCTGCGCGCGGTCATGTCGGTGCGCACGAACGTCGGGCACACCGCGTTGGCCGTCACACCCGTCCCGGCGACCTCGGCGGCGACCGTGCGCATCAGCCCGAGCGCCGCGTGCTTGGAAGCCGCGTACCCGGCGGTGTAGGGCGCGCCGACCCGCCCGGCGGTCGAGGCGACCGTGACGATCCGGCCACGGTCCCGCGCGCGCATCCCGGGCAGCACCGCGCGGGTGCACAGGAACGCACCCGTCGCGTTCACCTCCAGCTGTGCGCGCCAGTCGTCCACGGTGGTCCGGTGCACCGGCGCGCTCGACGAGACCCCGGCGTTGTTGACGAGCACGTCGACCTCCAGCGGGCCGAGCACGGCCGCCACGTCGTCCTCGCGCGTCACGTCCAGGTCGGCGTGGTCGAGCGCGACGACCCGGTCGCCGGCGTCGGCGAACCGCCGCGCGACCGCCGCACCGATCCCCTTGGTGCCGCCGGTGACCACGACGAGCCTCACGACAGCTCCCGCAGCGCGCGGCGGTCCAGCTTGCCGTTGGTGGTGCGCGGCAGGTCGGCGGCGAACACGATCTCGTGCGGGCGCTTGTGCCCGGACAGCCGTGCGCCGACGTACTCCCGCAGCCCCTCCTCGGTCGCGGCGGCACCCGCGCGCAGCACCACGTAGGCGCGGGTGCGCACCAGCCCGTCGGTCTCGTGGCCGACGACACCGCACTCGACGACGTCCGGGTGGCCGACCAGGCAGTGCTCGATCTCGCCCGGCGCCACCCAGATCCCGCCCACCTTCAGCAGGTCGTCCGCGCGCCCGTGGTAGGTGAAGTACCCGTCGGCGTCGCGGCTGAACAGGTCGCCGGTGTGCACGGTGCCGCGCCGGAACGTCGCCGCGGACTTCTCCGCGTCGCCGACGTACTCCCGCGCGACGGTGCCGCCGGTGACCTCCAGCGTGCCGACCTCGCCGGCCGGCACCTCGAACCCGTCGTCGCCGACCACGCGGGCGAGGTAGCCCGGCACGGCCTGCCCGCAGGTGCCCCGCCGGCCGGCGCCGGGCCGGTTGGACAGGTAGATGTGGTAGGCCTCCGACGAGCCGATGCCGTCGACCACCTCCACCCCGAACGTCTCGTCCCACTTGCGGTGCAGCTCCGCCGGCAGCGCCTCGCCCGCGGAGGTGGCCAGCCGCAGGCAGCTCAGGTCCTGGGCGGACGCCTCGGGGTGGGCGACCATCGCGCTCATCATCGTGGGCACGTTCACCAGGATCGTCGGTCGGTGCCGCGCGACCAGCTCGAAGATCCGCTCCGCGGTGGTGCGCTCACCGAAGGCGATCCCGGTTCCGCCGACCCCGAACGGGTACAGCGCCGCCAGGTCGCGGGCGTAGCCGAAGAACAGCTTCGGCACCGGCAGCACGACGTCGCCGGGGCCGAGGTCGAGCACGCCGCGGGCGTAGTTGTGGTGGCTGAGCACCGGGCTCGCCACGGGGTGCACGCACGCCTTGGGCGCGCCGGTGCTGCCGGTGGTGAACTTCCAGATCGCGACGTCGTCCTTCGTGGTCGGCGCCGGGTCCACGGTGGACGGGGCGTCCGCCGCGCGTTCGGCCAGGCCGAACTCGCCGTCCCGCCGCTCGGCCGCACCGGCGACCAGGAACCGGTGGCGGCCGCCGGACGCCTCGCGCATCCGCGGCAGCGTCACCGGGTCGACCACGACGGCGGCGGGGCGCACGTAGTCGAGGAAGTACTCGTAGTCCTTGGTCGGCAGGAACGTGTAGACCTCGGCGGTCACCGCGCCGATCCGCTGCGCGCCGTACCAGGTCGCGACGAAGTCGACCCCGTCCGAGAGCGCGAGCAGCACGTGGTCGCCGCGCCGGACGCCGACCGACCGCAGCGCGTGCGCGGCGCCCCGCACCCGGTCGGCGAGCTCGGTGTAGGTGACCGTCTCGTCCGGGGTGATCAGCGCGGTGGCGCCGCCCCGGCCCTCCTCGAGGTTGCGGTCGATGAAGTAGGTGGCGACGTTGAGGTCGTGCGGCAGGTCGTCGTAGCGCATCAACGGTGCCCCACCTCCCGGATCAGCTCGACGAGGATGTCGGTCAGCGTGTCGAAGGTGGCGGCTCCCTCGCCGGCGGTCGCCGCGGCCGGCGCGCCGCAGTACGCGCGGTCCATGCCCAACTCGGTGAACCTCCGCCGGCCGGCCGCCATCTCCGCCGGCAGGTCGACCGTGACCTCGGGGAGCGTGCGCATCGTCGCGGTGTCCACGAGGTCCGGACGGTCGGCGAGCACCAGCGAGGTCTCGTAGCGGCCGGCGTGACAGGACCCGGTGCGGAACTCGTCGGTGAGCCGCTCGGCGTTCCGGCGGCGGACGAGGTCGAGGTAGGCGACCCCGGCCGTGCGCGCCGCCTGCCGGAGCGTGGTCACGTGCGCGGGCTCGAAGTGGTTGTTCACCACCACGATCCGATCCAGCCCCTGCCCGGTGAGCGACCGGCACACGTCGACGACCAGGGCGCCGAGGGTGTCGGACCGGATGGAGACGGCACCGGGGAAGCCGGCGCCGAACTCGGTGACGCCGTAGCCGATCGGGGGCAGCACCAGCACCCGGAGCGTGGCGTCACCGGCGAGCCGCTCCGCGGCGCGACCGCACATGCCGGCCGAGATGAGCTGATCGGTGCCGAGCGGCGCGTGCGGCCCGTGCGGCTCGACGGCACCGACGGGCAGCAGCAGGACCGGCGTACGCGTCCCGGTCAGCAACTCGGCCACCTGCGGCGAGGTCAGCTCCGCGAACTCGGTCACAGCGCCTCCAGCGGTGTCCGGGGCGGGTCGAACAGGCACAGGTCCGCGCGGCCGGCGGCGACGACCGTGTTCACCTCGTCCGGGGTCGTCAGGTAGCCACCCACCAGCGTCGGCACCCCGGCCTCGTTGCGGAGACGGTCGGACAGCGTGGTCAGGTAGCCGCGCCGGTACTCCGGGCGCGATCCCGCCGTGCTGTGTCCGGCCCGCACGTGCACCAGGTCCACCCCGTGCTCGGCCAGTGCCCGCGCGTGCGCGATGCCGTCCTCGACGGTCAGCCCGCCGGGCGCCCAGTCGGTCGCCGTCAGCCGGGCAGCCAGCACCCGCTCGCCCGGCCACACCGCCCGCACCGCGTCCACCACCGACAGCGGGAACCGCGTCCGCTCCACCCCGTGCACGTCGGTGCGCCGGTTCGACAGCGGCGACAGGAAGCTCGCCAGCAGGTACCCGTCGGCCAGGTCCAGTTCCAGCACGTCGAACCCGGCCGCCGCCGCGCACCGCGCCGCCGCCACGAAGTCCGCGCACACCCGCTCCAGGTCGGCCTCGTCCATCTCCCTCGGCACCGCCCCGAACGGCGCGTACCGCAGCGGCGACGCCGACAGCAGCGGCCACCCGTCCCGCAGCGGAACGTCCACACCGGACTCGCGGACCGCGCCCCGCCGCCCGGCGTGCCCGAGCCGCACCCCCGCGAGCGCGCCGGCCGCGTGCACCTCGTCGACCACCGGCCCCCAGGAGTCGTCCAGCACCGGGCAGTCCGGCGTCGTGCGGCCGTCCGCCGACACGGCCACCAGGCCCGTCAGCACCAGCCCCGCACCCGCGCGGGCGGCCTCCGCGCCACCGACCCGCACGACCCGGTTCCGCACCGTCCGGCCGCCGAGCGTGAGCGGCGCGAACATCGGGGGAGCGGCGACCGAGCCGGGCGCGGTGGCGCCGGCGAACCACGCGTCCAGCACCCGGATCAGGTGCGGGTCGCGCTGGGTCAGGTTCGCGTGGCTGATCCGGCCGCTGCGGGTCAGCAGGTTGACCGCGAACTGGATCGGCGCCAGGTCCTGGTAGTGCCCGACCCGCCCGAAGTACGCGGCACTGTCCCCGGCCGCCTGCTGGAACCGCTCCACCACCGGCTGCCGCTCCAGCTCGTAGTCGACCAGCGCCCGCTCCACGTCGGACGGGTGCCGCACGAAGCCGTTCGCCAGCGCGATCGCGTCCTCCATCGCGAGCTTCGTGCCCGAGCCGATCGAGAAGTGCGCGGTGTGCGCCGCGTCGCCGAGCAGCACCACGTTCCCGTCGTGCCACTGCCGGTTGCGGATCAGCGGGAAGTCCAGCCACACCGACTTGTTCGACAGCAGCCGGTGCCCGTCCAGGTCGGCCGCGAACAGCTCCGCGCAGAACGCCATGCCGTCCTCTTCGGACATCCGGTCCAGGCCCGCGCGCCGCCAGGTCGCCTCGGTCGTCTCGACGATGAACGTGCTCGTGTTCTCGTCGAACGGGTAGGCGTGCACCTGGAACAGCCCGAACTCGGTCTGCTTGAAGATGAAGGTGAAGGCGTCCAGCACGAGGTCGGTGCCGAACCACACGTACTTGCAGCCCTGCCGCTCCGACGTCGTCCCGAACGACCCGGACCGCCGCAGTGTGCTGTTCGCCCCGTCCGCCGCCACGACGAGGTCCGCCGGTTCCGGAGCCGGCACCTCGACCCCGAACCGCAGGTCGACGTCGAGCCACCGGGCCCGCCGCTGCAGGATGTCCAGCAGGTGTGTCCGCCTGATCGCCGAGAACGTGTGCCCGGTCGAGCGCAGCACCCGCCCCCGGTACCGGATGTCGATCGCCGACCACCGCGCGAACGAGTCGGTGATCTCCAGGTACGTCGGGTAGTCCGCGTCCCGCAGCGCGCCGAGCGTCTCCTCGGAGAACACCACGCCCCAGCCGAACGTCGCGTCCGGCGCGTTGCGCTCCAGCACCGTGATCTCGTGCGCCGGGTCGGCCTTCTTCAGCAGGATCGCCAGGTACAGCCCCGACGGCCCCGCTCCGACCACGGTGACGCGCACTACGCCACCACCTCGGCCAGCCGCGCCAGGTCGTCGAGGTCGGCGACCGTCGGGTACAGGATCAGCTCGTCGCAGCCCGCCGCCTCGTACCCGCGCACGAAGTCCTTCACCGCCCGCGCCGAGGTCAGGTTCCCGGCCGCGATCTTCTCCGCGAACGGCCCGGTGAACGCGTAGTAGTCGCGCAGGTAGTCAGACCCGCGGTCCGGGTCGCCGAACGCCACGTAGCCCTGCCCCCACAGCACCGGCTCGCCCGGCCGCTCCAGGTCCCGCCACGCCGCCCGCGCCCGCGCCGCGGCCGACCCGAACGCCCGCGGCGGGCCGCCGCCGTGCGCGTAGCCGTCGGCGTACCGGGCCATCCTGGCGAACGCCGCCCCGCTCGACCCGCCCACCAGCAGCGGGACCGGCGGCCGCGCCGGCCCGATCCCGGACCCGTCCAGCCGCCCCCGCAGGTACGCGAGCTGCTCGGACAGGGCCGCACCCCGCGAGCGCCGGTCGACGCCGGCCGCGTCGTAGTCGTCCCGCCGCGCGCCGACCCCGAGCCCGAGCGTGAACCGCCCGTCGGACAGCGCGTCCACCGAGACCGCCTGCTTGGCCAGCATCGCCGCGCCGCGCAGCGGCCCGATCGCGATGTTGGTGGCCAGCCGGACCCGCTCGGTGACCGCGGCGGCGGCCGACAGCGCCGCGAACGGCTCGATGCTGTCGTAGACCAGCCGGTCGAGCACCGCGACCGTCGAGAACGGCCCCGCGTCGGCCCGCCTGGCCCATTCCGCGAGCAGCGCGCCCGAGACCCCGGGAATCGTGTTGGGAAGCCCGATGCCGACCCGCATGAGGCACACATTACGGTTGACCGCGCTGAGGCGTCAACTATGCTCGCACCATGTCCGACCTGCTGCGCGGCTTCGAACCGGCCCCGCAGGACCTCGTGCTGACGCTGCTCGGCTCGTACCTCGAGCCGCGCGCCGGCGGCGAGGTCTGGTCCGGTGGCCTGGTCCGGCTGCTGGCGGAGTTCGGCTTCTCCGCCGGCGCCGCCCGGGTCGCGCTCAACCGCCTGGTCGCCCGCGACCTGCTCGCCCGCACCCGCGACGGCCGGCACGTGCACTACGCGCTCACCCCGCGCACGGTCGCCGTCCTCGCCGAGGGCGACCGGCGCATCTTCACCCTCGGCGCCGGACCCCGGCTGGAGACCACCTGGACCGTGCTGTGGCACGCGATCCCCGAGAACCGCCGGATCGCCCGCACCCGGCTCGTGCGGCGCCTGCGGTTCCTCGGCTTCGGCCCCGTGCAGGACGGCACCTGGCTCGCCCCGCACGACCGCGAGCACGAGGTCGCCAAGCTCCTCGCCGAACACCAGGTGACCGAGCACGCCGGCGTCCTGCTCGGCCGCCCCGCCACCTCCGTCGACTTCGCCACGTTCGTCGGCCGCGTCTGGGACCTCCCCGGCCTGTCCGCCCGCTACGAGTCCTTCGTCGCCCGCTTCCGCGACAGCGCCGCCCGCGACGACCGCGAGGCCCTGCTGCTGCGCACCCGCCTGGTGCACACGTTCCGCGAGTTCCCGTTCCACGACCCCGAGCTGCCCGAGGACCTGGTGCCCGCGCCCCGGCACCGGGCCGAGGCGCTCACCCTGTTCCACGACCTGTACCCCGCGCTGGCCGACGGAGCCCGGCGCCACTTCGACAGCGCGACATCGGTGAGGTGAGGCATGACAGACCCGGCGACAGACCCAGTGACAGACCCCATGGCCGACGAGAACGCGGCACTGACCTACACGTCCTACCTCGCGCTCGACGAGGTGCTCGGCGCGCAGCGGCCGCGTTCCGACGAGCACGACGAGATGCTGTTCATCGTCATCCACCAGGTGTACGAGCTGTGGTTCAAACAGCTCCTGCACGAGCTGGAACACCTGCAGCGCACCCTGGAGAAGGTCGACACCGCGCACGCCGTGCGGACCCTGCGCCGCGCGCTCACCATCCTCAAGGTCGTGGTGGCCCAGATCGACGTGCTGGAGACCATGACCCCACGCCAGTTCACCAGCTTCCGCGAACGGCTCGAGGCCTCCAGCGGGTTCCAGTCCGGCCAGTTCCGCG
>DATABL010000044.1:0-14696 GCA_036259595.1 Actinophytocola sp. | reverse complement strand
GGCGGCAGCGCGCCTGACCGGTCCGGCCGCCCCGCGGCGGCGTTGACCGGCGCTGCGTGCGAACCGCTTGGTCGGATCACCTAGGATCACGGGTGCTCGGGGTGTGTTTCGCGGTCCCGGGCAACCCCGACTGGCCACCGTCTCCGGGAGCTGTTCACCGACCATGTCCGCAGCCAACGACTCCTACGATCCCAAGCAGGTCGCGGCCCTCGCGCCGGAGACCCTGCAGGCCGCCGTGGAGCAGGCGCGCAAGGAGTTCTCGGCCGCCGCGGACCTCGACGCCCTGGCGGCCGTCAAGCCCGCCCACCTCGGCGACAAGGCACCGCTGATGGTCGCCCGCCGCGAGATCGGGGCGCTGCCGCCGCAGGCGCGCTCGGACGCCGGCAAGCGGGTCAACGAGGCGCAGAAGACCGTCCGGGACGCCTTCGACGCGCGCCGCGCCGAGCTGGTCGACGAGCGGGACGCGCGGGTCCTGCGCGAGGAGGGCGTGGACGTCACCCTGCCGTGGGATCGGGTGCCGCGCGGGGCCCGGCACCCCATCACCACGATCTCCGAGCGGATCGCCGACGTGTTCGTCGCGATGGGCTACGAGATCGTGCTGATCGGGTGCCGGGCTCCGCGCGGCACCCGGTCCCACGGGAGGGTGACGTCGACGCCCTCCTCGCGCAGGACCCGCTCGTCGCGCTCGGCGACCAGCTCGGCGCGGCGCTCGTCGAACGCGTCCCGGACGGTCTTCTGCGCCTCGTTGACCCGCTTGCCGGCGTCCGAGCGCGCCTTGGGCGGCAGCGCCCCGATCTCCCGGCGGGCGACCATGAGGGGCGCCTTGTCGCCGAGGTGGGCGGGCTTGGCGGCGGCCAGGGCGTCGAGGTCCGCGGCGGCCGTGAACTCCTTGCGCGCCTGCTCCACGGCGGCCCGCAGGGTCTCCGGCGCGAGGGCCGCGACCTGCTTGGGATCGTAGGAGTCGTTGGCTGCGGACATGGTGGGTGAACAGCTCCCGTAGACGGTGGCAAGTCGGGGTTGCCCGGGGACGAGAAACCACACCCCGAGCACTCGAGATCCTAGGCGATCGGACCGGCGGGCCCGCACGCAGCGCCGGTCAACGGCCGCGGGTGGCGATCACGCACGCTGCCGCCAGGCCGTCGCGTACAGGCAGACCGCTGCGGCGGTGGCCAGGTTGAGACTCTCCGCCGAGCCGTAGATCGGCACCCGCAGCGACCGGTCCAGGGCCGCGCGCACCTCGCCGGGCAGGCCGTGCGCCTCGCTGCCGAACACCCACGCCGTCGGCCCGGTCGGGGTCGCGTGGTCGAGGTCGGCCTCGGCGTGTCCGTCGGCGCCGACCAGCTCCAGGCCGGCGTCCCGGCACGCGGCGAGGGCGTCCGGAACCGACGCGGACCGGGCGACCGGCAGGTGGAACAGGCTGCCCGTGGAGGCGCGTACGCACTTGCCGTTGTGCGGGTCGACGGTGTGGCCGGCCAGGAGCACCGCGTCGGCGCCGGCGGCGTCGGCCACCCGGATCACCGTGCCCGCGTTGCCCGGGTCGGCGACCCCCACGAGCACTGCCACCAGCCGCGGGTCGCCGCGCAGTGCCTCGGCCGGCGGGACGTCCACCAGGTCACACACCGCCACCAGGCCCTGCGGGGTGACCGTCTCCGACAGTCCCGCGGCCGCCCGCTCGGTCACCGGCGACACCCGCACGCCGGCGTCGGCGGCCAGCGCGGCCAGGTCGTCGGGCAGGGAGGCGGCGGCGAACAACTCGTGCACGCGACCGTGGGACAGCGCCTCGCGCACCGCCTGCGCGCCCTCGACGAGGAACCGGCCGGCCTTCTCCCGGCCGGCGCGGCGGGTCAGGGCCCGAGCGGCGACGACCCGGGGTGTCCTCTCGGTGAAAGGACCGTCCCCGGGTCGTGGCACGGACGTGTTCAGGAAGCCTTGCCCTGCGTGCCGGCGTTCTCCTTGGCCACCTCGACCAGCGCGGCGAACGCGGCCGCGTCGTTGACGGCGAGCTCGGCGAGGATCTTGCGGTCGACCTCGACCCCGGCGGCCTTGAGGCCCTGGATGAACCGGTTGTAGGTCATGCCGTTCTGGCGAGCCGCGGCGTTGATGCGGGTGATCCACAGCTGGCGGAAGTCACCCTTGCGGGCGCGACGGTCCCGGTAGGCGTAGTTGAGCGAGTGGAGCATCTGCTCCTTCGCCTTGCGGTACAGCCGCGAGCGCTGGCCGCGGTAACCGCTGGCCAGCTCAAGGGTCGTGCGGCGCTTCTTGTGGGCGTTGACTGCCCGCTTGACGCGTGCCACGGTTCAAATCCTGTCGATCTCTGGGGCCCGCGAGGGCCCGGGTGGTCAAGGAACGGGAGCGGCTCAGCGGCCGAGCAGCTTCTTCACGCGGCGAACGTCCGCGGGGGCCACCTCGGTGGTGCCGGACAGGCGCCGGGTGAGCGTGCTCGGCTTCTTCTCCAGCTTGTGCCGCAGGCCGGTCTTCTGCCGGCGCAGCTTCCCCTTGCCGGTGACCCGAATTCGCTTGGACGCGCCGGAGTGCGTCTTGTTCTTGGGCATACTTCGATTCCTCGCACTACTCATCGCCGGAGCGGCTGGTGTTCGCTCCGTTACTGTGCCGTGCGCGCTCCGCGCCGGTCAGTTCGTGTCGGTGCCCGCGCTCGACTTGATGGGCCGAGTCTTCTGCGACTTGTGGGGCGCCAGCACCATGATCATGTTTCGGCCGTCCTGCTTCGGCGCGGCCTCGACGAAGCCGAGGTCGGCGACGTCGTCGGCCAGCCGCTGCAGCAACCGGAAGCCGAGTTCGGGGCGGGACTGCTCGCGACCGCGGAACATGATCGTCACCTTGACCTTGTTCCCGTGTTCGAGGAACCGGATGACGTGTCCACGCTTGGTCTCGTAGTCGTGCTTGTCGATCTTCGGGCGGAGCTTCTGCTCCTTGATCACGGTGAGCTGCTGGTTTCGGCGGGACTCCCGCGCCTTCTGCGCACTCTCGTACTTGAACTTGCCGTAGTCCATGAGCCTGCAGACCGGCGGGCGTGCCTGCGGGGCAACCTCCACGAGGTCCAGGTCCGCCTCCTGAGCCAGGCGCAGTGCGTCCTCGATGCGCACGATCCCTACCTGCTCGCCGTTCGGCCCGACCAGGCGGACCTCCGGGCCTCGGATGCGGTCGTTGATTCGTGTGTCGGAGCTGATGGGGCCTCCTCGGGCCGGGGTCATCGAATGCCAGTCTGTGCAACAACGACGCTCACGGATGTATTGCCCCAGACAGCACGAACCCCGCGCACCTGGGGTGCACGGGGCCCGCTTCCGACCCGACACACCGCCAACGGCGCCGTACCCGCCGACACCACCGGCGGCGACCGGAACCCGGACACCGTGGTGACTCGGGTGGGAGCGGGGCTCCACTTTCGCGGCCTCGTGCTGGACGAGGCTGGTCGCACCTGTCAGGTTATCAGACTTGTCGCCGGCGTCAGGCGGCCGCCCACTGGTAGCGCAGCTCCGGGCGCCCGACCTGGCCGTACCGCGGCTGCCGCACGGCCAGACCGTTGTCCGCGAGGTACTCCAGGTACCGCCGGGCTGTCACCCGGGACATCCCCAGCACCTCGCCCGCGGCGCCGGCGGACAGCCCCTCGGCGGCCTCGCGCAGCACGGCGGCCACCGCGTCCAGCGTCGGCCCGCTCATCCCCTTCGGCAGCGCGGTGTCGGTGCCGCGCAGGGTGGCGAACAGGTGGTCCACGTCGCTCTGGTCCGCGGCCTCGGACCGCTCGACGCTCCGCCGGAACCGGGCGTAGCGCTCCAGCTTCTCGCGCAGGGTGGCGAACGTGAACGGCTTGAGCAGGTACTGCACCACCCCGATCGACACCGCGGCGCGCACCACCGTGAGGTCCCGGGCCGAGGTCACCATGATCACGTCGACCATCTGGCCGCCGGCCCGCAGCGCCCGGCACAGGTCGAGCCCGGTGCCGTCGGGCAGGTACTGGTCGAGCAGCAGCAGGTCGATCCCGCTGTCCCCGGCCAGCGCGCGCTGCGCCTCCCCCGCCGAGTGCACCACGCCGACCACGGCGAATCCCGGCACGCGAGTCACGTAGAGCCGGTGCGCGTCGGCGGCCACCGGGTCGTCCTCGACGACCAGGACGTTGATCACCTCCGCACCTCCGTCGCGGTCCGGTGGGTGGGCAGGCGCACGGTGAACACCGCGCCGCCGATCGGCGCGTCGCCGACCTCGATCGTGCCCCGGGTGCGCCGCACGGCCTGCCGCACCAGTGCGAGCCCGAGCCCGCGCGTTCCGTCGGCCGCGCCGGCGTCCTTGGTGGACCAGCCGCGGTCGAAGGCCTCCGGCACCTGCTCGGCCGCGAGCCCGCCGCCGGTGTCGGCGACGCGCAGCACCAACTCGCCGGCCTCGGCCCGGGCGGTGACGAACACCTTCGGCGTGCCGGTGCCCTCCAGGGCGGCGTCGAGCGCGTTGTCGATCAGGTTGCCGAGGATCGTGACCACGTCGCGGGCGGTGGTCTGGTCGCCGCCGAGGACCGCGTCGTCGATCTCGGTCTCCGGGGTGATCACGAGCTCCGCGCCGCGCTCGTTGGCCTCGGCCGCCTTGCCGAGCAGCAGCGCGGCGAGCACCGGCTCGGACACCGCGCCGACGACCCGGTCGGTCAGCCGCTGGGCGAGCGCCAGCTCGGCGGTGGCGAACTCGACGGCCTCCGCCGTGCGCCCGAGCTCCACCAGCGACACCACGGTGTGCAGGCGGTTCGCCGCCTCGTGGGCCTGGGAGCGCAGCGACTCGGCGAACCCGCGGACCGAGTCCAGCTCGCCGGTCAGCGCCTGCAGGTCAGTGTGGTCGCGCAGGGTCACCACGGTGCCGAGTTCGCGGGCGCCGGACCGGACCGGCGCGGAGTTGACCACCAGCACCCGCTGTTCGGTCAGCTGGATCTCGTCGACGGTGGCGCCGGCCGGGGACAGGCTCGCGACCACGCCCGGCGGCAGGCCGAGCTCGCCGATGTGCCGGCCCTCGACGTCACCGGGTAGGTCGAGCAGCGCGCGGGCGCCGTCGTTGACCAGCGTGACCCGGCCGTCCTGGTCGAGCAGCAGCAGGCCCTCGCGGACGGTGTGCAGGATCGCCTCGTGGTACTCGATCCGCCGGCTCAGCTCGGCCGGGCCGAGGCCGTGGGTCTGGCGGGCGACCCGGCGGTTCACCAGGTACGTGCCGGTCATGGCGACCACGAGCGCGGTGCCGGCGACGATCCCCAGCGGGACGAGGCGCTCGCTGACCTGGCCGGCGATCGAGTCGAGCGTGATACCGACGCTGACCAGCGCGACGATCTCCTGATTCGTTCCGTAGACCGGCACGACCGCGCGCACCGACGGGCCGAGCGTGCCGGTGTAGGTCTCGGTGAACGTGTTGCCCGCCAAGGCTTCCGCGGTGTGACCGAGGAACTGGCCGCCGATCCGCTCCGGGTTGGGGTGGGTGTAGCGGCGGCCGGACGGGTCCATGATCGTGATGAAGTCGACGCCGGTGTCGTGCCGGACCCGCTCGGCGAACGGCTGCAGCAGGGCGCTGGGGTCGTCGGTGCGGACGGCGTCGCTCACCACCGGCGAGTCGGCGATCGTGAGCGCGACCGAGACGACCTCGTTCCGGGTGGCCTCCTCGGCGCGGTCGGCGATGTCCAGGTAGGACAGCACGGCGCCGGCGACCACGAGCAACCCGACGATGATCACCTGCAGCACCAGCAACTGGCCGGCCAGGCTCCACCGCCCCAGCCGGCCGCCCCGCGCGGTCCGCGTCATACGCACAGTCTCGCCGGGTTCACGACGTCACCGGCAGCCGGCCCGATGCTGTGCGGCGGGGTCCGGCGGCGGCGCGTTCCAGTCAGCCGCTTACCTGGCTACGCGGCGCCGTACCTACCCGTGTCGATCGGTCGCCGGCCGGTCGACACCTCGTCCCGCTACCGCAAGGACACAGATCTCGGTTCACGGGCCGACCGAGCGGTTCATGACCGTGGCGGTACTCGATGACACCGGTCTCGACAACGTGCCACCCGAGATTCTGACACCGCCCGGAACAGGCGCTGGTCGACGCACGGCCAGCCGGTCGCCGGCACTGCTGCCGCTGCTCGTCCTGTCCCCGGCCTCGATCGGCCCGCGCCGAGCCACCCACGACCCTGCCATCTGGGCGAAAGCCACAGCGGGGTCGGGCAGTCGAGGTGTCGTCCGTGCCGGATGAGCTGACCGGGCCGGACCCGGAATGGTGCGGCGCCGAGCTGATCGACCGGTTCCCGATCGGCATGGCGGGTCACTTCGTCGGCGGCACGAGCACGATCGATGGCACGCTCGACAGCCCGCCGATCCGCGCCGGCACTTCGACACGCGGGCACCGCCGGGAACTGGGCTCGGCCATCACCAGCGACTACATCCGGGCATTCCGCGACCCGCACCCCACACCGCCGCACCCACACCGCGAACCGCGGTCGCTGACGAGGGCGCCCTCGGCGCGGTACCCCCGGGTCGCCTTCATCGGCTGAGGGCGCGACGCGGGGCCCTTCACGGGAGCTAGGTTCGGGTGCGGCGGCGGTGGCCCCGGCCCGGATGCCACGACTCGATGACCAGATGGTCCCGTGTCGCACCGAGGTAGGTCAGTGCCACCTCCGTGAGGTCGACCTTGAAGAAGCCGGCACCCGGCTGCGGGTTGTCCGGCGGCGCGTCGATCTCGATCAGCCGGCCGGCGAGCTTGGCGTCACCCGGCCACTCGCCGTCCTCGGGTGGTTCGAGGGTCGGACTGTGGATCGCCACCCTCGGGTCGCGGCTGACGTCGCGCAGTTTCATCGAGCCGCCCATCATGCCCAGGGTCACGTCGCCGCCGGCGAACTCCAGCTCGGTCCCGCTGATCCGGGGCGAGCCGTCGGCGCGCAGGGTCGCGATCGTCTTGTTCGTGCCGGCGGCGAAGACCGCGCGCACCCGGTCGGCGAACTCCGGGAACTCCGCCTCGATGTCCTTCCACGTGCCCATGTGACCTCCGTTTCTGAACGACGGTTCGGATACTACCCCGGTTTCCGATCCATGGTTCAATAACCCCGTGGGTCGCCCGCGAAAGATTTCCGACGAGGAGCTGATCGCCGCCTGCGGGCAGGTGATCGGCCGGCACGGTGCCGGCTTCACGCTGGCGCAGGTGGCGGCCGAGGCGGGCGTGGCGGTCGGCACCGTGTCCGGCCGCTTCGGTTCGAAGCAGGGGCTGCTGGTGGCGATGATGGCCACGTCTGCGGCGGGCGTCGAGCAGCGGATGCGCGCCGCCGCGGCCGCCCACGACGACCCGATCGACGCGGTGACCGCCGCCGCCCTCGTCACCGCGGAGGGAATCGACGACCCGACCACGACGGCCAACCACCTCGCCCAACTCGGCGTCGACCTGACCGACCCCGAACTCCGCGACGGCCTACGGGTCCTCCGCGAGCGCGTCCAGGACGTGCTGGCCTCCCTACTGGCCACGGCGGTCCTCCCCGACGCCCCACCCGTGGCCCGCGCGGCACGCATCGTCGCCGCGATGGTGCACGGCGCGCAGTTGGACTGGGCACTGAGCCCACGCGGACGGCTGACCAACCGCCTACGCGCCGACCTGCGCGACGTGCTGACCGCATGGCGTTGACAACGCACCCACCGCGTCGGCCCAGATCCCGAGATCCGCAGCCCTCGCTGACGCGCCAGCCGAATCGGTAGGCGGCTGCCACACCCCGCACACCATCCGGCGGGACGGTGCGTGGGGTCGTCAGCCGCGCGACGTCACCCGAGGTAGGCGCGGAGTCCGCGCTGTCCGCGGCGCATCATGAGCGTGTGGTTGGCCCGGAACAGGGGTCGCGCCACCGGCGCCAACGCGCGCAGCAGCGGCTTGGTGACCACGACCCGCTGATCGATCACGAGGCGCGCCACGCTGGCATGCCCGCCGCCACTCCCGGGCACGGGGCCGCCGGAATGCTCGCCCGCAGGCCCGGTCGCCGAAGCGCTGGGTTGCCCAGGCGCGGTCCCGCCCACAGGTCTGACCACAGCCTCGCCGGCACGCTCGATTCCAGGCCAAGTCACACGCCCGCCGGCGGTCTCAGGCACAGGCGCACCTGCAGACCCGATCACAATCTCACCGGCGGACTCAGTCATAGGCCCAGTCACAAACCCATCGTCAGGCCTAGCCACAGGCTCGCCAGCAGGCCCAGCCACAAGCCCACCGCCAGCCCCAACCCCAGACTCACCAGCAGGCCCAGCCACAGGCGCGCTGGAATGCCCAGGCCCAGCGATCGGCCCGGCGGCCGTTCGAGTCCCTGTCACAAGCCCATCGCCGAGGCCAGTCACAGGCTCGCCGGCGGGGGCGATCACAGACCCACCGGCAGACCCGTTGACAGTCCCAGTCGTAGGTTCGTTGGAACGCCCGATCACAGACCCGCGGCCCTGGGTCGTGACGACGGCCTCGGTGTAGCCCTCCAGGTCGCCGGTCATGTCGACCCGTAGGCGCCCGGAGTGCGCGTCCTCCACGGCTCGGTGCAGTCGGAAGGTGAGCGTGTACGGCAGCGTCGCCCGGCAGACGAGTTCCGCGGTGTCGTCGTCGATTCGGTGGACGGCGCGGACATCGGGCCACCACAGCGGCCAGCTGGTGAGGTCGACGAGCGCGTCGAACACTCGGCTCGCGGCCACCTCCACGGACCACACGGTGTGGAACCGGTAGTCGTTCAGGGTCACGTGGTCGAGTATGCCTTCGCGTACCGGGGACGCGGGCCGGTCGATACCGGCGGCGGTGCCGTTCGCCTGGGTAGGAGCCAGCGCTCGCCGGGCTACAGTGCGGACATGGCACAGTGGACCGCCGCCGACATCCCCGACCAGTCCGGGCGCATCGTGGTCGTGACCGGGGCGAACAGCGGCCTCGGCCTGGTCACCGCCCGGGTGCTCGCGGCCCGCGGCGCCCACGTCGTGCTCGCGTGCCGGGACGTCGGCAGGGCGGAGGACGTCGCGCCGCCGGGGGACGTGCGGGTACGGCGGCTCGACCTGGCCGACCTGGCCTCGGTCCGTGCGTTCGCCGACGCGCTGCCCGGGGAGGTCGACGTGCTGGTCAACAACGCCGGCGTGATGGCCGTCCCGCACCGGCGCACGATCGACGGGTTCGAGCTGCAGTTCGGCACCAACCACCTCGGCCACTTCGCGTTGACCGGGCTCCTGCTGGACCGGATCCGCGACCGCGTGGTCACGGTCTCCAGCGTGCTGCACCGCATCGGGCGGATCGCTCTGGACGACCTCAACTGGGAGCGCCGCCGGTACCTGCGGTGGCCGGCGTACGGCCAGTCGAAGCTGGCGAACCTGCTGTTCACCTACGAGCTGAACCGCCGCCTGACCGCGTCGGGGTCGCCGGTGCGGGCCTACGCCGCCCATCCCGGCTACGCGAACACGAACCTCCAGTCGCACACCGAGTCGGTCCTCGGCCACGTGCTGGCCCTGGGCAACCGCGTGATCGCCCAGTCGGCGGAGCTGGGCACCCTGCCGACCCTCTACGCCGCGACGGCGCCCAACCTTCCCGGCGGCACCTACGTCGGCCCCGGCGGGCTGCTGGAACACCGCGGACCGCCGAAGGTCGTCGGGTCCGCGCGCGCGGCGCGGGACCCGAAGGTGGCGGCGATCCTCTGGGACCGCTCCGAGCGGCTGACCGGCGTGCCGGTGGGCCTGGCGCCGGCCCCGGACTGACCCGTCAGCCCAGCCCGAGCACCGGCCGCAGGAACTGGCCGGTGTAGCTCTCCTTGATGTCGGCGACGTCCTCCGGGGTGCCCTCGGCGATCACCAGGCCGCCGCCGGAACCGCCCTCGGGACCCATGTCCACGATCCAGTCGGACGTCTTGATCACGTCGAGGTTGTGCTCGATCACGATGACCGTGTTCCCCTTGTCCACCAAGCCGTTGATCACGCCGATCAGCTTGCGGATGTCCTCGAAGTGCAGGCCGGTCGTCGGCTCGTCGAGCACGTACACGGTCTTGCCGGTCGACCGCTTCTGCAGCTCGGAGGCCAGCTTGACCCGCTGCGCCTCGCCGCCGGACAGCGTCGGCGCCGGCTGACCCAGCCGCACGTACCCGAGCCCGACGTCCACCAGCGTCCGCAGGTGCCGGTGGATCGCGCGGATCGGCTCGAAGAACTTCTCCGCCTCCTCGATCGGCATGTCGAGGACCTCGGAGATCGTCTTCCCCTTGTAGTGCACCTCCAGCGTCTCCCGGTTGTACCGGGCGCCCTTGCAGACCTCGCACGGCACGTACACGTCCGGCAGGAAGTTCATCTCGATCTTGATGGTGCCGTCGCCCGCACACGCCTCGCACCGGCCGCCCTTGACGTTGAACGAGAACCGGCCCGGCTGGTACCCGCGCACCTTCGCCTCGGTGGTGGCCGCGAACAGCTTGCGCACGTGGTCGAACACGCCGGTGTAGGTGGCCGGGTTGGACCGCGGCGTGCGGCCGATCGGCGACTGGTCGACCCGGACCAGCTTGTCGACCAGGTCGAGCCCGCGCACCCGGGTGTGCCGGCCGGGCACCTGCCGCGCGCCGTTGAGCTTGTTGGCCAGCACCGTCGCCAGGATGTCGTTGACCAGCGTGGACTTGCCGGACCCGGACACGCCGGTGACCGACACCAGGCATCCCAGCGGGAACGACACGTCGATCCCGCGCAGGTTGTGCTCGCGCGCCCCGACCACGGTGAGCTGCCGCTTCCGGTCGGTCGGGCGGCGCAGCGCCGGGGTGGGGATCTCCATCCGCCCGGACAGGTACGCGCCGGTCAGCGACTGCTTGTTCCGCAACAACTTCTGGAACGGTCCGCTGTGGACGATGTGCCCGCCGTGCTCCCCCGCGCCGGGACCGATGTCGACCACCCAGTCCGAGCTGCGGATGGTGTCCTCGTCGTGCTCGACGACGATGAGCGTGTTGCCCAGGTTGCGCAGCCGGGTGAGCGTCTCGATGAGGCGGTGGTTGTCCCGCTGGTGCAACCCGATCGAGGGTTCGTCGAGCACGTAGAGCACGCCGACCAGCCCGGACCCGATCTGGGTCGCCAGCCGGATGCGTTGCGCCTCGCCACCCGAAAGGGTGCCCGACGCCCGGTCGAGCGACAGGTAGTCGAGCCCCACGTCGAGCAGGAACCGCAGCCGCGCCTGGATCTCCTTGAGCACCGCGCCGGCGATCATCGTCTCGCGCCTGCCCAGTCGCAGGCCGTCGAGGAAGTCCGCGCACTCCGCGATCGACAGGGCCGACACCTCGGCGATCGACCGGGCGCCGTGCTCGCCGTGTTCGAGGGTGACCGCGAGGATCTCGGGCTTGAGCCGGGTGCCCTGGCAGGTGGGGCAGGGCACCTCCCGCATGTAGCCCTCGTACTTCTCCCGCATGTAGTCGGACTCGGTCTGCTCCTGGCGCCGCTCCAGGAACGGGATCACGCCCTCGAAGTTGGCGTAGTACGAACGCTCGCGCCCGTACCGGTTGCGGTAGCGGACGTGCACCTGGTCGGGGGTGCCGTGCAGCACCGCCTTCTGCGCCTTGGCCGGCAGCCGGCGCCACGGCACGTCCATCCGGAACCCGACCGCCTCGGCCAGCGAGGTCAGCAGGCGGGTGAAGTACTCGGCGGTCTGCCCGCCGGCCCACGGCGCTATCGCGCCGTCGGCCAGGCTCAGCTCGTCGTCCGGGACGACCAGCTCCGGGTCGACCTCCTGGCGCACGCCGATGCCCGTGCACACCGGGCAGGCGCCGTAGGGCGAGTTGAAGGAGAACGATCGCGGTTCGAGGTCCTCGATGGTCAGCGCGTGGCCGTTGGGGCAGGCGAGGTGCTCGGAGAAGCCGCGGATGCGGTGCGGGTCGCTGTCCGGGAGGTCGACGAACTCCAGCTCGACCAGGCCGTCGGCGAGCCGCAGCGCGGTCTCGACGGAGTCGGTGAGCCGCCGCTTGGCCGAGGTCTTGACGGTGAGCCGGTCGATCACGACGGCGATGTCGTGCTTCTCCTGCTTCTTCAGCTTCGGCGGCTCGGTGAGCGAGTGGACCTGGCCGTCGACCCGGGCGCGGGAGTAGCCCTGCGACTGCAGCTGGGAGAACAGGTCGACGTACTCGCCCTTGCGGCCGCGCACGACCGGCGCGAGGACCTGGAAGCGGCTGCCGTCCTCCATGGCCAGGACCTGGTCGACGATCTGCTGCGGGGTCTGCCGGCTGATCGGCTCGCCGCACCGCGGGCAGTGTGGTTTGCCGGCGCGCGCGAAGAGCAGGCGCAGGTAGTCGTAGACCTCGGTGATGGTGCCGACCGTGGACCGCGGGTTGCGGCTGGTCGACTTCTGGTCGATGGACACCGCGGGCGAGAGGCCCTCGATGAAGTCGACGTCCGGTTTGTCCATCTGACCGAGGAACTGCCGGGCATAGGCCGACAGCGATTCCACGTATCGCCGCTGGCCCTCGGCGAAGATCGTGTCGAAGGCCAGGCTGGACTTGCCTGACCCCGACAGCCCGGTGAACACGATCATGCTGTTCCGGGGCAGGTCGATGTCCACGCCGCGCAGATTGTGCTCACGCGCGCCGCGAACGACGAGGCGGTCAGCCACGGCAGTCCCTTCACAAGATGCTGTCTCTGGTCGGCCAAGCGCAGGTCAGACGCTGCTCCACCTGGCCGAGACCATGCTAGGTCGGGGCACCGACAATTCTGGCGACGGTCGTCGGCGGCAGGTGGCTACCTGGGTCGGCGGAACTCGCCTACGCTGGGTGTTCTGGTGCGAACTCCGACTACCGACGCGCGGGGATGGCGGTATGACTGGCTCCAGCATCTCAAACGACGTGTCCGTCGCGCACGACAGTGTCCCCGAGCAGCGGCGGGCCGAACGGACAGCGGCGGAGCGGGCGCGGCGGCGCCTGGCGGACGTGCGGGAGGCGACGGAGAGACTGGATCGCCTGGTCAGCGCCCTGGACGACGCCGCGATGCGGGAGCCGAGCCGGCTGCCGGGATGGACGCGCGCGCACGTGGTCACCCACCTCGCGCGCAACGCGGACGGTCTGGTGAACCTGCTCACGTGGGCGCGGACCGGGGTCGAGCACCCGATGTACGCGAGCAGTGCGGACCGCGACGCCGACATCGAGGAGGGCGCGGGCCGGTTGGCGCAGGTGCTGCACGAGGACCTGCGCGCGGCCTGTGACCGGTTCGCGGTGGCCGGCGAGCGGCTGTCGGACTCCCAGTGGTCGGCGACGGTGGTCGCGCGGTTGCCGACGCCGTTCCCGGCGGCGGACATCCCGGCGCTGCGCCTGTTCGAGCTGTGGGTGCACGCGGTCGACCTGGACGTCGGGTTCTCGTTCGCCGACCTCCCGGACGAGGTGGTGGAGACGGCCGTGGCCTCGGCGGTCTCCCGTCACCTGGACCGCCCGGACGGGCCATCCGTACACCTTCGGGTGTTTCTGCCGGACGGTCGAGAGGTGACCTGGGACCTCGTCGGCGGCACCGACGTGCACGAGGTGTCGGGCGCCGCGGCGCCGGTGATCGCGTGGCTGACCGGCCGGGGCGACGGTGCCGAGCTGTCCGGCGACGTGCCGGCACTACCCGCCTGGGGTTAGCGAGACGTCGGCGAACGTGGTGGTGAAGCCCCTGCCGTCCGGTGCGGCGGCCATCACGCCGGCGAACACGGGGCGGTCCGGCGGCAGGTAGGCGAGCCGGAGTGTGGTGGTCGGCTCGGCGCCGTCCAGGCCGTACCTGATCGTGACCGTGTCACCCACTCGTGCGGCCTCGATCGTGACCGTGCGCGGTGCCGCTACCGGCGCCACCGACCAGTCGGAGAACTCCCTGGTCACCACCGCGGAGATCTGCTGGTGCCCGTCGACGAGCTCGATGCCGCTCTTGATCCAGTTCGCCGCGTCGACGCGGAGCGCGATGCCGGCCTGGTCGTACTGGTCGCGGTAGGCGCCGGCGAAGGTGGCGCGCAGGACGAGGTCACCGTCGACGTCGGTGCCGTAGACGTGCCCGGTGTCGCGGACGAAGCCGTAGTGGGTGGTGCGCCAGAAGTCGGTGTCGGGATCGGCGGTGACGGTGAGGGTCCGGTCGTCGCGGGACCAGGTCGTCGGCTCGTGGAGCCAGCGCCAGCCGGTGATCATGCGTGACATGCTGTCAGCCTGCCGGTGCGGCGCGCTAGGGTCGCGGCGTGGATGTTGTCGAGGACTACAGCGGTCACGTCGAGCCGGGTGGCGCCGCTGCGCGCCGGGAGCTGGCGGCGCTGACCATCACCAAGATCTCCGTCGGGCCGATGGACAACAACGCGTACCTGCTGGTGTGCAGGTCCACGCGGGAAGCCCTGCTGATCGACGCCGCGAACGACCCGGAGCGCCTCTCGGACCTCGTCGGCCACGACGACAACCGCCCCACGCTACGCACGATCGTGACGACGCACCAGCACCAGGACCACTGGGGCGCGCTGGGTGCCGTGGCCGGCGCGTACGGCGCGGACACCATCGCCCACGAGGCGGACGCCGAACCGCTGCCGGTACCGCCGGACCGCTACGTGGCGCACGGTGACCGGGTTCCGGTGGGCGACGTGGAACTCGAGGTGATCCACCTGCGCGGGCACACACCAGGCTCGATCGCGCTGGTGTACCGCGACCCGTCCGGCCACCCGCACCTGTTCACCGGCGACTCGCTGTTCCCGGGAGGCGTCGGCAACACGTTCGGCGACAGCGACGCCTTCGCCAGCCT
>DATABL010000043.1:0-18126 GCA_036259595.1 Actinophytocola sp. | reverse complement strand
GGTGCGGGACAAGGCCCGCCGGCGCAAGCTCGCCGTCGGCGTCACCGCGCTGGCCGTCGCCACGGTCGCGGTGCTGGCCTGGGTGGGCATGATGCTGATCGACTTCTTCGGCGACGACACCGGCGGCGACAACGTCGTGGTAATCACCCCGGACCCGACCGAGCAGAACCAGAGCCAGAGCCAGTCCCAGCCGCCGTCGCCGCCGCCCGCCGAGCCGATCGCGCCGGCGGAGGTGGCCGAGTACAACCCCGAGGGCACCGAGGACGACGAGGCCAACGCCGGCAACGTCACCGACGGCGACCCGGCCACGCTGTGGGAGACCGACAAGTACGACCAGCCGTTCCCCGCGCTCAAGCCGGGCGTGGGGATCCTGGCGTCGTTCGCCGACCCGCTCCGCTTCACCTCGGTCACGGTCGAGTCGCCGAGCCCCGGCACCGTCGTCGAGATCCGCTCGGCACCCTCGCCCGACCCCGAGCTCGACGAGACCACGGTCATCACCTCCCAGGAGCTCCAGGAGGGCCGCACGGAGATCGAACTGCCCGACGCCGAACCCACCCAGTACCTGATCGTGTGGATCACCACTCTGGGCGAGGGCAACGAGTCCGCACTGGCCGAGCTGGAGTTCGTCCGCGCGGCCGACTAGCGCGGAGGTGTCAGGGCACACACCTCGGGTCGTGTCCCGGCCGACCGATATCCTCATCCGGTGACCACCGCCGCCAGCTCGGACGCCGACCTCATCGCGGCGCACGCCGCCGGTGACCCGCGAGCCTTCGCTGAGTTGGTCCGCCGCCACCGGGACCGGATGTGGGCCGTCGCCCTGCGCACGCTGCGCGATCCGGAGGAGGCCGCCGACGCGCTGCAGGAGGCGTTCATCTCCGCGTTCCGCGCGGCCGCCTCGTTCCGGGCGGAGTCGCAGGTCACCACATGGTTGCACCGGATCGTGGTGAACGCCTGCCTCGACCGGGTGCGCCGCCGCCAGTCGCGGCCGACCGTGCCGTTACCGGAGACCGGGCCGGGTGAGCCGGCGACCCCGCGCGACTCGATGGCCGACCGGGAGACCAGCCTCGTCGTGCAGAACGCCCTGACCACGCTGTCCGAGGACCAACGGGTGCCGATCGTGCTGGTGGACGTGGAGGGCTACTCGGTCGCCGAGACCGCCAAGATGCTGGGCATCGCGGAGGGCACGGTGAAGAGCCGGTGCGCGCGGGGGCGGGCCAAGCTGGCCAAAGTTCTGGGTCATCTCCGGAACCCGGATGCAGATGCGAACGTCCCAGGTGGCGCAGTTGAAGGGCGAGGTGTGCCGGTGCGGCGCCGCGGGGAGGGACGATGACAGACAACGCAAGGGGCCCGCTGGGGCCGCCGTGGTCTGTCGACCTGCTGGCGGACCTGCACGCCGGGGCCCTCGACGAGGCGGAGTCCGCGCGGCTGTGGCCGCAGGTCAACGCCGACCCGGAGGCCCGCGCCGTCCTCGACGCCCTCGACTCGGTCAAGGTCGACCTCGGTCAGCTCGGGCAGGCCCCGGTGGCGCCGATGCCGGCCGAGTTCGCCGCCCGGCTCGACCAGGCGCTGGCCGCCGAGGCGCGGGCCATGGGCCCGGTCGCCACGGCCCCGCCGCCGCCCCGGCCCGTAGCTCCGGCACCGCCACCACAGGCACCACCGTCCGCGCCGGTCGTCGACCTGGCCGCCGCACGCAAGCGGCGGAACCGGATCGCCGCCTGGGGCACCGGGGTGCTGACCGCGGCGGCCGCCGCGGCCGCGATCGCGTTCGTCGCCATCCCGGACACCACCGACGGCACCGCCGCGCCCGGGGACACCGAGCAGACCGAGCAACCCGGCGGCGCGGCCGACGAGCCGCCGCTCGCCCTGTCCCGCGGCAACCTGTCCCCGGCGATCGACCAGCTGTCCGGCGAGAACGACTACGGCGCGCTGGAGGACGCGGCCGGCCTGCGGGAATGCCTCGACAGCCACGGCATCCAGGCCGAAGGTGACACGGTCGGCGTGCGTCCGGTGACCCTTGACGGCGAGGAGGGCGTCGCCGCCCTGCTCGGCGCCGGTCTCGGCCGCTTCCAGCTCGTCATCGTGAACCCGGCCTGCGACGAGGTGCTCGCCGACACCGAGCTGCCCTGACCGAACGTCGAAGGGGCCGCGTGGACACCCGTCCGCGCGGCCTCTTCTCGCATCGTGGGGTACCCGATGGTCACCCGAGTGTGGCGGAACAAGCGGACCCTACGATCGGTTGTGCACAGTGCGACCGCACGCGCACCGCTTCCGGAGGTCAGATGCCCGTCACCGACAACGCGCCCGTCCGCAACGTGATCGTCGTCGGCTCCGGCCCGGCCGGCTACACCGCGGCCGTGTACGCCGCCCGCGCCCAGCTCGAGCCGCTGGTCTTCGAGGGCACCCAGTACGGCGGCGCGCTGATGACCACCACCGACGTCGAGAACTACCCCGGCTTCCGGGACGCCGTCATGGGGCCCGACCTGATGGAGCAGATGCGCGCCCAGGCCGAGCGGTTCGGCGCCGAGCTGCGGGCCGAGGACGTCGAGGAGGTCGACCTCGCCGGCCCGGTCAAGTACGTCACCGCGAACGGCGTCCGCTACGGCGCGAAGGCCGTCGTCCTGGCCATGGGCGCCGCCGCCCGGTACCTGCACGTGCCGGGTGAGCAGGAGCTGCTGGGGCACGGCGTGTCGGCGTGTGCCACCTGTGACGGGTTCTTCTTCCGCGACCAGGACATCGCCGTGGTCGGCGGGGGCGACTCCGCGATGGAGGAGGCCACGTTCCTGACCCGGTTCGCCCGCTCGGTCACGATCATCCACCGGCGCCAGGAGTTCCGCGCCTCGCGGATCATGCTGGAGCGCGCGCGGGCCAACGAGAAGATCCGCTGGCAGCTCGACTCCGAGGTGCTCGAGGTGCTCGGTGAGGGCGCGGTCAAGGGCGTGCGGCTGCGGAACACGGTCAACGGCGAGGAGTCGACGCTGGACGTGACCGGGCTGTTCATGGCCATCGGGCACGACCCGCGCAGCGCGCTGGTCGCCGGCCAGGTCGACACCGACGCCGACGGCTACGTGCTGACCAGCGGGCAGTCCACCTACACCAACGTCGACGGCGTGTTCGCCGCCGGCGACCTGGTCGACCGGACCTACCGGCAGGCCATCACCGCGGCCGGCTCCGGCTGCTCGGCGGCGATCGACGCCGAGCGCTGGCTGGCCGAGCACGAAGGAACCGAGGAAGCCCACAAGGCACCCGAGCTCGTCGGCGGCGGCTACGCCCCGCGGGACAACTAAGGAGAGAACATGGCCGGAAAGCCAGTCACCGTGACCGACAGCTCGTTCGCCACCGACGTGCTGGGCAGCGACAAGCCCGTGCTGGTGGACTTCTGGGCGACCTGGTGCGGTCCGTGCCGGATGGTCGCCCCGGTCCTCGAGGAGATCGCGGGCGAGCACGACGAGATCACCGTCGCCAAGCTCGACGTCGACGCCAACCCGACGGTGGCGCGCGACTACCAGGTCCTGTCGATCCCCACGCTGATCCTGTTCAAGGGCGGCGAGCCGGTGAAGCAGATCGTCGGCGCCAAGCCGAAGGCCGCGCTGCTCTCGGACCTGGCCGACTACCTGGACTGACGCGGTTTGTCGGACGAGCCCGATATTCGGGTCGTCGTGGAGCCTCGACCTGGAAGGATCGCTGGATCGGGGCGACGTTCGAACAAGCCTCGGTGAGCAACCCCGCTCCCGGGTCGGAACGTCAACGGGGTGAGGACGGTGTGTCGGGGGTCACCGCGCGGACCCGCGACGTGACCCTCCGCGCCGGACTCACGTAGGCAAGGCACAATAGTTCTCGACGTAGTTCTCGAAGTTCTTCGAGTTGCCACGCCAGTCCGTAGACGTCCTCCGCACCGGTTCCACCCCGGTGCCCGACCCGAGCGAGGGGTGCATGCGGGTACTCCGCCGCGGTGATGCTGGGCCGGCCGTTGCCGAGGTTCGGGCGACGCTCGCAGGACTCGGCTTACTGCCGACGAACCCGCCGCCGGGCAGCTCGCTCGAGGCGTACGACGAGTTGGTCGAGCACGCGGTGAGCTCCTTCCAGCAGCAACGCGGCCTGATCACCGACGGCGTCCTCGGCCCCGCCACCTACCGTGCGCTCCGGGACGCCACCTACCAGCTCGGTGCCCGCCCGCTGGCCTACCTGGTCTCCGCCCCGGTCTCCGGCGACGACGTGCTGGCCCTGCAGGAGCGCCTGCTGGAGCTGGGCTACGACGCCGGCCGTGCGAACGGCGTGTTCGCCTCCCAGACCGAGGGCGCGCTGCGCAACTTCCAGCGCGACTACGGGCTCAAGGTCGACGGCATCTGCGGCGCGGAGACCCTGCGCGCCCTGCGCCAGCTGTCCCCGCGGGCCCGCGGCGGGTCGCCGGTGCTGCTGCGCGAGCAGGAGCGGGTACGCAAGGCCGGCCCGCGGCTGCGCGGCAAGCGGATCGTCATCGACCCCGGACACGGCGGCGACGACACCGGTGTGTCGGTGGCCGGGGTGCGCGAGGCCGACCTGGTGTGGGACCTGGCCCGGCGCCTGGAGGGCCGGATGGTCGCCACCGGCATGCAGGCGCTGCTGTCCCGCGGCCGCGACCAGTGCCCGTCCGAGGGCGACCGGGCGCACTTCGCCAACGAGGTCGGCGCCGACCTGTTCCTGTCGCTGCACTCCGACGCCAACCGCTCGCCGGAGGCCCAGGGCGTGGCGAGCTTCCACTTCGGCACCACCGGCGGCACCACGTCCACTATCGGCGAGACGCTGGCCGGGTTCGTGCAGCGCGAGCTGGCGGCGCGCACCGGGCTGCGCGACTGCCGGACGCACCGGCGGACCTGGGACACGCTGCGCCTCACCCGCTGCCCCGCGGTGCGGATCGAGATCGGCTACCTGACCAACGCCGAGGACCGCGCCCGGCTGTCCGACCCGTCGTTCCGGGACGTGGTGGCCGAGGGGATCCTGGTCGCGGTCAAGCGGCTGTACCTGCTCGGCGAGAACGACCAGCCGACCGGCACCTTCACCTTCGCCGACGTCCTGCGCCACGAGCTGGCCAAGGCCGAGTAGTAGCCCCGCTCAGCGCTGGAGCACCGGGCTCGCGGTGGTCACCGTAACGGTGCCCAGGAGGCGCTCCAGGGCCGCTTCGACGTCTTCCTTCCAGCTGATAGCCGAACGCAGTTCCAGGCGCACACGGGGCCAACGAGGGTGCTGGCGGACCGTCTTGAAGCCGACCGACAGGAAGAAGTCGACGGGCAGCACGCACATCGCCTCGTCGGCCTCCTCGTCCGGCTTCGCGTCGCCGAACGCCTCGATGGCCTTCACCCCGCGCCGGGTCAGGTCCTTGGCCACGGCCTGCACGAGCATCCGGGCCAGCCCGCCGCCGCGGAACTCGGGCAGCACGTAGAAGCCGGTGAGCAGCACGGCGTCCGGGCTGGGCGGCGAGGTGGGGAACGCCGCCGCGCGCGGCACGGCGGTCGGCGGGGCGTAGAGCACGAAGCCGACCGGCAGCTTGTCGCTGTAGACGATGCGGCCGCAGGAGCCCCACTCCAGCAGGACGCTGGAGACCCAGGCCTCCTTCTCGAGGTCCGCGGTGCCGAACTCCTCCGCCTGCTCCCGCAGATGCGGCGCGACCTCCCAGAAGACGCACTTCCTGGAGTGCTTGGGCAGGTCCTCTAGGTTGTCCAGCGTGACGCCGATGACGCGTCGCGACACCTGACCTCCCCTGCCGTGTTGCGCGTTCCGCAGCCAAGGATAAGCCTCGATCGGTGTGAGCGGAAACCATGAGGGGCCGCTGACCGCGCCGGTTACACTCGATCGATCTACCTGCCCCCTCCGCGACGGAGCTTGGCATGACCTCGGGACCACCGGACAGCACCAGCCACGGCACCAGCCTCGACCCGCACGTGCGCCGCTACGCCGCCCGCGCGGCCGGCATGACGGCCTCCGAGGTACGGGCGCTGTTCGCGGTCGCCAGCCGGCCGGAGGTCGTGTCGCTCGCCGGCGGGATGCCCAACCTCACCGCGCTGCCGCTGGACTCGCTGTCGGCCGAGGTCGCCGGGCTGGTCAGCGGCGAGGGCCTGGTCGCCCTGCAGTACGGCTCGGCGCACGGGCTGCCGGAGCTGCGGGACCAGATCTGCGAGGTCATGGCGCTGGAGGAGGTGCGCGGGCACCCCGACGACGTGGTGGTGACCGTCGGCTCGCAGATGGCGCTGGACCTGGTGACCAGGATCTTCTGCGACCCGGGCGACGTGGTGCTCGCCGAGGGGCCGTCCTACGTGGGCGCGCTCGGCACGTTCGCCGCGTACCAGGCCGACGTGGTGCACGTGGCCATGGACGACGACGGCCTGGTGCCCGAGGCGCTGCGCGCGGCCCTGGCCTCGTGTGAGCGGGCCGGGCGGCGGGTCAAGTTCCTCTACACGATCCCGAACTTCCACAACCCGGCCGGCGTGACGCTGAGCGTGTCGCGGCGGGCGGAGGTCCTGGAGATCTGCGCGGCGCACGGCGTGCTGGTGGTCGAGGACAACCCGTACGGGCTGCTCGGCTTCGACGGGCAGACCTATCCGGCGCTGCGGTCGATGGATCCTGACAACGTTGTCTACCTCGGCTCGTTCTCCAAGACGTTCGCGGCCGGCCTGCGGGTCGGCTGGGCGCTCGCGCCGCACGCGGTGCGGGAGAAGCTGATGCTCGCCGCCGAGTCGGCCACGCTGTGCCCGCCCACGCTGAACCAGATGATCGTCTCCCGGTACCTGGCCACCCACGACTGGAAGGGCCAGATCAAGTCGTTCCAGCAGGCCTACCGGGAGCGGCGGGACGCGATGCTGGCCGGGCTGTCGCAGTACCTGCCGGACGGGTGCTCGTGGACCGTGCCGGCGGGTGGCTTCTTCGTGTGGGTGACGGTGCCCGAGGGCGTGGACACCAAGGCGATGCTCCCGCGCGCGGTGACCGCCCGGGTCGCCTACGTCTCCGGCACGGGGTTCTACGCTGACGGCCTGGGCAGCCGCCAGATGCGGTTGTCCTTCTGCTATCCGACCCCGGAGCGCATCACCGAGGGCGTGCGCCGGCTCGCCGCCGTGCTGTCCGACGAGCTGGAGCTCGCCGAGACGTTCGGCCCGATCAACCAGCGGGCCGGGTCCGGCCCCCAGGTGCCCGCCCCGGACACCGCTTAGGAGGCGCGTTCGTGTCCGACCGTTCTGTGGCTGTGCTGTCCGGCGGGCTCTCACACGAGCGGGACGTGTCGCTGCGGTCCGGGAGGCGGCTCTCGGCCGCGCTGCGGTCGGTCGGGGTCACGGTCGACGAGTGGGACGCCGACGCCGGTCTGCTGGCGCGGCTGCGTGAGCACCGGCCGGACGCCGTGCTGATCGCGTTGCACGGTGCCGAGGGCGAGGGCGGGTCGGTGCAGACCGTGCTGGAGATGCTCGACGTGCCGTACGTCGGCTCGGACTCGCACGCGTGCCGGCGGGCGTGGGACAAGCCGACCGCGAAGACCGAGCTCGCCCGGGCGGGGCTGGCGACGCCGGACTGGGTGGTGCTGCCGCACAGCACGTTCCGGGAGCTCGGCGCGCGGCCGGTGCTGGACGCGATGGTCGACCGGCTCGGGCTGCCGATGATGCTCAAGCCGGAGCAGGGCGGGTCCGCGCTCGGCGCCCAGGTGGTGCGGGACGCGGCGGATCTGCCGGCCGCGATGGTCGGCTGCCTGGCCTATGGGGAGACCGTGCTGGCCGAGCGGTTCGTGGCGGGGGGTGAGGTGGCGGTCACCGTGATCGACGGGTCGGACGGGCCGGTGGCGCTGCCGGCGGTGGAGATCGATCCGGAGACGGGGGTCTACGACTACACCGCCCGCTACACCGCCGGGCTGACGACGTTCCACACGCCGGCCCGGCTCGACGAGCGGGCCGCGGCGGCGGTGGCCGACCTCGCGGTCGCGGCGCACCGGCTGCTGGGGCTCCGCGACGTGTCCCGCACCGACGCGATCGTCGCCGGCGACGGGACCGTCCACTTCCTCGAGGTCAACTCCTCGCCGGGGCTGACCGAGACCTCGCTCTTGCCGATGGCCGCGGAGGCCGGCGGGCGGTCGCTCGCCGACATCTACACCGGGTTGATCGAGCGCGCGTTCGAACGCTCTCGGTAGTTGTTTCGACACTTCACGTCATCGTCACCGTGACGTAATGGGCTGGGGTGATCCCTAATCGGTCTCCCGTGTCTGATTTGCCCCATTTTTTCCCATCAAACCGACGATTCGTTCAAGATCGTCGACTGAGCCGAACTCGACCACGATCTTGCCCTTTCGGCGGCCGAGTTCGACCTTCACGCGAGTGTCGAACGTGTTGGAGAGGCGGTCGGCGACGTCCTGGAGGCCCGGCGCCTGCATCGGCTTGCGCGGTTGGGCCTTCGGCTTGGCCGGCGCCTGGCTCTTGAGGAGCGTGACCGCCTCCTCGGTGGCCCGTACCGACAGACCCTCGGCGACGATCCGGGCGGCGAGCTCCTCCTGGGCGCCGGGGTCGTCCAGGCCGAGCAGCGCGCGGGCGTGTCCGGAGGACAGCACGCCGGCGGCGACCCGGCGCTGGACGGGCAGGGGGAGTCGCAGCAGACGGATCGTGTTCGTGATGACCGGGCGGCTGCGGCCGATCCGGGACGCCAGCTCGTCGTGCGTCACGTCGAACTCGTCGAGCAGCTGCTGGTAGGCCGACGCCTCTTCGAGCGGGTTGAGCTGGACGCGGTGGATGTTCTCCAGCAGCGCGTCGCGGAGCATCGCGTCGTCGGTGGTCTGCCGGACGATGGCCGGGATCGCAGGCATCTCCGCGCGCTGGGCGGCCCGCAGCCGGCGCTCGCCCATGACCAGCTCGTACTTGTCGTCCCCGAGCTCGCGCACCACGATCGGCTGCATGAGACCGAACTCGCGGATCGAGTGCTCGAGCTCGGCCAGCGCGTCCTCGTCGAAGACCTGGCGGGGCTGCTTGGGGTTCGCCTGGATCGCGTCGGTCGGGACCTCGCGGTACACCGCACCGGCGACCGTGCCGCTCTCCGTCGGCGGTGGCGGCGGTGCCGGCGTGCTGGTACCGCCGGTCGCCGGCCGAGCGGCCGTCGGGAGCTTCACCGCGCCCTCGGTACCCCCGGGCGGGCCTTGCGGAATCAGTGCGGCGAGGCCGCGGCCCAGCCCACCCTTGCGTTCAGTCATGCCCCTGCTCTCTACTCCCCGCCGAACCCACGCTCGGCCATTTCCCGCGCAGCGTCAAGGTAGCTCATCGCACCCCGGGAGCCCGGGTCGTACGCGAGCACCGTCTGCCCGAAGCCCGGCGCCTCGGACACCTTCACGCTACGGGGAATGACGGTACGCAGCACGGTGGCACCGAAGTGCTTGCGGACCTCCGCGGTGACCTGGTCGGCGAGCTTGGTGCGCCCGTCGTACATGGTCAGCAGGATGGTCGACACCTTCAGGCTCGGGTTGAGGTGGTTCTGCACCAGCTCGATGTTGCGCAGGAGCTGGGAGAGACCCTCCAGCGCGTAGTACTCGCACTGGATCGGGATGAGCACCTCCTCGGCCGCCACCATCGCGTTGACGGTGAGCAGGCCGAGCGACGGCGGACAGTCGATGAACACGAAGTCCGGGTTCAGCTCGTCGAACGCACCCGTGGGCAGCGCCTCCTTGAGCCGGGCCTCGCGACCCTCCATGGCGACGAGTTCGATCTCCGCGCCGGCCAGGTCGATGGTCGCCGGGACGCAGTAGAGGTTGTCCGACTGGTCGCTGACGGCCGCGGCGTCCGCCAGGGAGACCTCACCGATGAGCACCTCGTAGATCGAGGGGACGCCCGAGTGGTGGTCGACGCCGAGCGCGGTGCTGGCGTTGCCCTGCGGGTCGAGGTCGATCACCAGGACCTTGAGTCCGTGCATGGCGAGCGCGGCGGCGAGGTTGACCGCGCTGGTCGTCTTGCCGACGCCGCCCTTCTGGTTCGCCACGGTCATCACCCGACGGCGGGGCGGCTTGGGGAGACTGTCCTTCGGGTGCAGCATGCGGGTCGCGCGGGCGGCTTCCTCCGCGATCGGCGTCCACCCGGACACCGCTGCGGCGGCCTCGACGTTCTCGTGCATCGCCGCTTCGGGCTGCTGGTGCCGGCCGCTCATGACTGTGCCTCGCCGGCTCGGTGATGCCGCTGTTTCACGTGAAACATGGTCGCTCCGATCGTTGGGTAGCGGGACACGCGGCCACCGAAGCTGGTACCGCCGCTAGTGCCCCTGATCTTTCCTGGTGCGTTGCGCGCCCCGGCTTCGGGGCCGACCGCGGCCCGCGTCGCGCCCCCGCGTGCTCATTCGCTCGACCTCAATGATGGTCGCCGACGGCTCCAGTACGCCGACGCCACACCGGTGGACCGACAGATGTCCCCCGCTCGCGCGGCGCACCGCGGCTCCGTCGCGCTCCAGTTCCGCCTCCGCGCTCTCGCCCTTCAGCGCGACGAGACGCCCGCCCTGCCGAAGCAGGGGAGCGCTCCAGCCCCACAGTCGATCCAACGGAGCCACGGCACGCGCGACAACGACATCGGCACCCGCGAGCTGTTGCTTGACACCCGGCTCCTCCGCGCGCCCGCGCACGACGGTCACCGACAGCGCGAGCGCGTCGACGACCTCCTCCAGCCACGCCACCCGGCGAGCCATCGGCTCCAGCAGGGTGACGTCCAGGTCCGGACGCGTCAGGACGAGTGGGATGCCGGGTAGACCGGCGCCGGACCCGACATCGACAACGCGCGCCCCCTCGGGGATACGTTCGCCGACGACGGCCGAGTTCAGTAGGTGGCGATCCCACAGCCGCTCGACCTCGCGCGGCCCGATCAGGCCACGCTCGACACCGGCGGCGGCGAGCAGGTCCGCGAATCGCACGGCGGCCGGCAGGGCATCGCCGAATACAGAAGAAGCGGGCCCCGGGGGAGCCGGCGCTGTTGCCTTCTCATCCATCCCGGGGCCCGCCTCGCTGGTTCGTTGTTTCACGTGAAACCGAGCGACGTCAGGTCTGGCGGAACACCACGACGCGGCGTCGGGGGTCCTCGCCTTCGCTCTCGCTGTGCACGCCATCGAACGCGGCGACCGCGTCGTGCACGACCTTGCGCTCGAACGGAGTCATCGGCTGGAGACGAACCCGGTCGTCGTCCCCGGCGAGCACGCGCTCCGCCGTCGCGCGGCCGAGGTCCCGGAGCTCCTGCCGACGGTCCGCCCGCCAGCCGGCGACGTCCAGCATCAGCCGGCTCCGCGCGCCGGTCTCCTGCTGGACCGCCAGCCGGGTCAGCTCCTGCAGCGCTTCGAGCACGTTGCCGCGCGGCCCGACAAGCTTCTCCAGATCGTCGCCGCCGTCGATGCTCACGACCGCTCGACCGGCCTCCACGTCGAGGTCGATGTCCCCGTCGTAGTCGACGAGGTCCAGCAGGCGCTCGAGGTAGTCGCCGGCGATGTCGCCCTCACGGACGAGCAGATCCTCCGCCGAACCACGCTCACCGCCGTCACCGTTCTCGTCATCGTTCTCGTCGGTGTCCGACTCGGTGTCCGACTGGGCGTCGACCTCACCGGGAGCGTCACCGTCCACGGTCGGCACGACCGCGGCCTCGTCGACGTTGCCCTGATCAGTCCCCGACTCCTGCACCGTCTCCGGCACGGCTTCTCCTCTCCAGGTCCGGAACTGACGCCTCAGCGGTTCTTCCGACCTGTGTTCTTCTTACGGGATCGGTCTGCACTCAGACCGGAAACCTTGTTGCCGTCTCCGGACGTGTTCGCGGCGCCGTTGCCGGCGGACTTCGCGGTGCCGGTCGACTTGGCCGTGCCGGTCGACTTCTGGCCCGGCTTCGCCGCACCCGGCTTGGCCTTGGCGCCCGGCTTGGCCGCGGGCTTCGCGCCCGGCTTCGCGGCCGGCTTGGTCGCCGGCTTGTCGCCGGAGTCGGTGCCGGTCTCGGCGGCCGAGTCGGTCCCCGCCGGGCGCTGCTGGTTCGGGCGCTTCTTCGTCTGCGGCCGCTGACCGGGCTTGGGGGCGAGGTTGGTGCGCTTCTCCAGCGCGGCGGCCTTCTTCTCCTCTTCCTCGGAGTCGATCTTGCGGTACACGAGCCGCTGCTGGCCGAGCGTCCAGGTGTTGTTCGCGAGCCAGTAGAGCAGCAGGCCGATGGGGAAGAACAGACCGAAGATCAGCACACCCAGCGGGAAGATGTAGAGGGTGAGCTTGTTCATGATCGCGGTCTGCGGGGACGCCGCGTCCGGGTTCTGCCGCGCCACCGAGTGCCGCGCGGTCAGGTGGGTCAGCACGCTCGCCAGGATCATCAGCGGGATCGACACCAGGATGACCGAGGTGCGGCTGGCGTCGTACTCGGCGAGGACCGCGTCCGGCTGGGTGATGAAGTTCGACAGCCGGGCACCGAAGATGTCCGCGGCCAGGTAGGAGCGCACGCCCTCCGGCCCGAAGAAGTAGTTCTCCTCCATGCTGTTGCCGAACGAGCGCAGCACGTGGAACAGACCGATGAACACCGGGATCTGCAGCAGCATCGGCAGGCAGCCGCCGAGGGGGGAGAACCCGTGCTCGCGCTGGAGCTTCTGCATCTCCATCGCCTGGCGCTGCCGGTCGTTGCCGTACTTCTTCTGGATCTTCTTGATCTCGGGGGCGAACTCCTGCATCGCCCGCATCGAGCGGACCTGCTTCACGAACGGCTTGAACATGATCGCGCGCAGGGTGAAGACCAGGAACATGATGCCCAGCACCCACGAGATGCCGGACGCCTCACCGAACACATGCCCGAACACCCAGTGCCAGCACCACAGAATGAAGGACACGGGGTAGTAGATGAAGTCGAGCACGAGCTACTCCTTGGGGAGGGTTTCGGTCACGTCGTGTCGGCGGGGCGGCACCGGGTCGTACCCACCGGGATGCCAGGGACCGCAGCGCAACAGCCGGCGCACGGTGAGGTAGAAGCCGCGGAGCGCGCCGTGGGCGGTCAGGGCCTCGACGGCGTAGGCGCTGCAGCTCGGCTCGAACCGGCAGCTCGGCGGGAGCACCGGCGAGATCCACGCGCGGTAGAGGTTGACCGGCGCCAGCAGGACACTGGCCACCGGTCCGGGACGACGCTCAGGCACGACATCCCGGTCCTGCGTGAGACTCACGAGGCACCACCACTGTCCGTCCCGGCGAGCCGCAACGACCGCAGTGCGGAGTCGATGTCGTTGCCCAGCTCGGCGCTCGCCGCCTCGGCAGCGGACGGCAACGCACGGACGACCAACGTGCAACCGGGCCGGACGGTTCCCAACCGGTCCCGGAGGAGATGACGCAGCCGACGTGTGACCCGGTGCCGCACCACCGAGTTCCCCACGACCTTGCCGACCACGAAGCCGACCCGGGTCGACCCGGGTGCGGGCACACCCAACCGCGCGACCTCATCGGCCGTGATGGCGTGCACGACGAGCCGTGGCCGGCCGGCACGCCGGCCCTTCCTGGTCACGAGCCGAAAGTTGTCGCTACCCGTCAGCCGAGCGGACGCGGGGAGCACGCAATCAGGCGGAAAGGCGCTTGCGGCCCTTGCCACGGCGAGCCGTGATGATGGCCCGTCCGGCACGGGTGCGCATGCGCAGCCGGAACCCGTGGGTCCGCGCCCGGCGGCGGTTGTTCGGCTGGAAAGTACGCTTGCTCACGGTGGATCTCCCGGTACTGGCTCGCCAAGTTTCGCTGTCTCCACCGGCGAACGGCGCGCGCAACTTACCCACACCTCGCGGGAGACCTTATGAGAGTACGCACCACCGATCGGGCCGTTCAATCCGGGTGCCCGAACACACCGCTCGGCGACACGCCGCGCACGTCGGATCCTTGCTCCCCAACACGTCTTGTGGCATGGCCCGGCGCTTGTTAGCGTGCCATCTCCGGTTGGCCAGAGGGAGTGGGAGCCTGCTGCGCCGCGAGGGCGAAACGGTCTGTTGGTGGGTTGCTGCTGCGGTCCGTCCTACCTTCGTGCACAGTTGTGGACAACCCTGTGGATGCCGCCCGTGCTCAGCACGGGCCGAGGGCAAGGGGTTGGACATGACGTACGGCCAACGAGGGGAGGGGAGCTCGTAGGTGTCAGAGCAGCAGATGAACCTGGGTGTGGTCTGGGAACAGGTCGTGCGGGAGCTGTCCGCCGGCACCCTGTCTCCACAGCAGCGCGCGTGGATGCGGGTCACCCGGCCGATCGGTTTGCTCGACGGCACCGCACTGCTCGCCGCACCGAGCGACTTCGCCAAGGACGCGATCGAGCGCGCGCTCCGCGAGCCGATCACCGACGCGCTGTCCCGCCGGCTCGGCCGCGCGGTCTCCCTGGCGGTCAAGGTCGACAACGTCACCCCGGCGGTGACCGCGACCGTCCCGCCACCGGCCGCACCCGCCAACGGGGACGGTGTGGTGGACGGCCTCGGCGACACCACGATCCTGCCTCCGGTCACCGACGGCGCACCCGCTGACCCCGACTCCGACAGCGACGAGGTGGACGAGGAGGGCGACGCGCTCGCCACCGTCCACGAGATCTGGCCCACGTTCGCCGGCGGCCAGCCCGCGAGCGGACAGCCGTTCACCGCGCCCGCGCAGCCGCAGACCTCCAAGACGCGGCTGAACGAGAAGTACACGTTCGACACGTTCGTCATCGGTGCCTCCAACCGCTTCGCGCACGCGGCCGCGGTCGCCGTCGCCGAAGCGCCGGCCCGCGCGTACAACCCCCTGTTCATCTGGGGCGAGTCCGGGCTCGGCAAGACGCACCTGCTGCACGCGGTCGGCCACTACGCGCAACGGCTCTTCCCCGGGATGCGCGTGCGGTACGTGTCGACCGAGGAGTTCACCAACGACTTCATCAACTCGCTGCGCGACGACCGCAAGGTGGCGTTCCAGCGGCGGTACCGCGACATCGACATCCTGCTGGTCGACGACATCCAGTTCCTGGAGGGCAAGGAAGGCACCCAGGAGGAGTTCTTCCACACCTTCAACACACTGCACAACGCCAACAAGCAGATCGTGGTCTCCTCCGACCGGCCGCCCAAGCGCCTGGAGACGCTGGAGGACCGGCTGCGCACCCGCTTCGAGTGGGGTCTGATCACCGACATCCAGCCGCCCGAGCTCGAGACCCGCATCGCCATCCTGCGCAAGAAGGCCGCGCAGGACCGGCTGAACGCGCCGGCCGAGGTGCTGGAGTTCATCGCCGCCCGCATCGAGCACAACATCCGCGAGCTCGAGGGCGCTCTCATCCGGGTGACCGCGTTCGCGTCGCTGAACCAGCAGCCGGTCGACGTCGGCCTGGCCGAGATCGTGCTGCGGGACCTGATCCCCGACTCGCAGGTGCCGGAGATCAGCTCCACCACGATCATGGCGGTCACCGCGGAGTTCTTCTCAGTATCTCTGGACGACCTCTGCGGGCCCGGCAAGACCAAGGCGCTCGCCCAGGCCCGGCAGATCTCCATGTATCTGTGCCGGGAGCTGACCGACCTGTCGCTGCCGAAGATCGGGCAGACGTTCGGTGGCCGGGACCACACCACGGTCATGCACGCGGAGAAGAAGATCCGCAAGGAGATGGCCGAGCGACGCCGGGTCTACGACCAGGTCCAGGAGCTCACCTCGCGCATCAAGCAGCGCGCCCGCGGCTGACGCCGATCCTCGACCGACCTCCCGCACTTCGCGCCGAACTCGTTGTCCCACAGGCAACTTCGCGCCTCCCTCACCCGGAAAGGGGACAAAAGTGCTCCCCAACCCTGTGCATGACCTGGGTACGAAGGGGTACCCCGCTGGGGAGCGTCCCGTGGACAACTGTGGGCGGAGTGTGGACAACTCTGACGCCTCCGCGAACTGTCCACGGGCACCCCGAGTTGTCCACCGGTTGTGTGCCTGCTCCATCCACACCTCGCCGCACCCTGTGACGTGCGCGAACGAGAGGTATCCACACAACCCACAGCCCCTACTACTACGGCTGTTTTTCTCTCTTCATAGATGTTCACAAAGAAAAAACAGGGGCCGCGAGTTGTGCGCACGAGCGCACCTCGGGACGCCACCTCCCACCCCAGCCCCGAGTTGGGCACTGGGCGGGGAAGCCGTACGGTGGCGTTCTACGAGAGCACTCGCGGCTCCTCCTCGTGTCTGGAAAGGACAGTCATGAAGATCCGCGTCGAGCGCGACGGTCTCGCCGACGCCGTCGCCTGGGTGGCTCGGTCGCTGCCGTCCCGACCCCCGGTCCCGGTCCTTGGCGGGATCCTGTTGGACGCCGGCAACTCCGACGCACTGACCATCTCCGGATTCGACTACGAGGTCTCGGCCACGGTCGGGGTCGCGGCGACAGTGGCCGACGGCGGGCGCACGCTCGTCTCCGGCCGGCTGCTCGCGGACATCACGAAATCCCTGCCCGCGCAACCGGTCGAGATCATGGTCGACGGCGCCCGGGTGTCGATCACCTGTGGCAGCGCGAAGTTCAGCCTGCCGACGATGCCGGTCGAGGACTACCCGCAGCTGCCGGCGATGCCGCCGCACGTGGGCGAGCTGCCCGGTGAGGTGTTCGGCCTCGCGGTGAGCCAGGTCGCCGTCGCCGCCGGCAAGGACGACACGCTGCCGATGCTCACCGGCGTGCGGCTCGAGATCAACGGCGACAAGCTGACCCTCGTCGCGACCGACCGCTTCCGCCTCGCCATGCGCGAGTTCGACTGGCAGCCCGACCCGAGCCGGGCCGAGACCGGCGAGGTCGCGGTGCTGGTGCCGGCGCGCACGCTCGCGGAGGCGGCCAAGGCCCTCGGTACGGCGGGCAAGACCGTCGAGATCGCCCACGGGGAGGGGCTGCTCGGCCTGTCCGGTTCCGGGCGCCGCACCACCAGCCGCCTGCTGGACACCGAGTTCCCGCGATACCGCCAGCTGCTGCCGTCCGAGCAGACCGCGGCCGCGATCATCGACGTGGCCCCGCTCGTCGAGGCGATCAAGCGCGTGTCGCTGGTCGCCGAGCGCGGCACCCAGGTCCGGCTCGAGTTCTCCGACAGCGGGCTGAAGCTCACCGCCGGCGGCGACGACGAGGGCAGCGCGGAGGAGGAGCTCGGCGTCGAGTACACCGGCGACCCGGTGACGATCGCGTTCAACCCGGCGTTCCTGCAGGAGGGCCTCGGCGCGCTGCACGCGGACCGGGCCGAGCTGTCGTTCACCACCCCGAGCCGGCCGGCGCTGATCAAGCCGGTCGACGACGAGGGCAACGTGGTCCCCGGATACCTGCACCTGCTGATGCCGGTGCGGCTGCCCGGCTGATGACCCAGAAGGGACGCCCAGTGTCAAGCAAGGTCCAGCTCGGTCTCGTCGGTCTCGGCAAGATGGGCTTCAACATGCGGGACCGGGTTCGTGCGGCCGGCCACGAGGTGGTCGGCTACGACCGCAACCCGGAGGTCACCGACGTCGGCTCGCTGGCCGAGCTCGTCGAGCGGCTCGAGGCGCCGCGGCTGGTGTGGGTCATGGTGCCCGCCGGCGATCCGACCCGGCAGACGATCGCCGAGCTCGGCGAGCTGCTCGACGAGGGCGACCTGGTGATCGACGGCGGCAACTCGCGGTTCACCGACGACAAGCTCAACTCCGAGCTGCTCGACGGCAAGGGGATCGGCTACGTCGACTGCGGGGTGTCCGGCGGGGTGTGGGGCCGGGAGAACGGCTACGCGCTGATGGTCGGCGGCACGGCCGCGCACGTCGAACAGGCGATGCCGGTCTTCGACGCGCTGCGGCCGGAGGGTCCGCGTGAGGAGGGCTTCGCGCACGCCGGCGAGGTCGGCGCGGGGCACTACGCGAAGATGATCCACAACGGCATCGAGTACGGGCTGATGCAGGCCTACGCCGAGGGCTTCGAGCTGCTGGAGGCGGCGAAGGTCATCGAGGACGTGCCGTCGGTGATCAAGGCCTGGCAGCGCGGCACCGTCGTTCGGTCCTGGCTGCTCGACCTGCTGGTGCGCGCGCTGGACTCCGACCCCGAGCTCGACGACCTGCGCGGTTACGTCGAGGACTCGGGCGAGGGCCGGTGGACCGTCGAGGAGGCGATCAACCTCGCGGTGCCGGCGCCGGTGATCTCGGCCGCGCTGTTCTCGCGGTTCCGTTCCCGGCAGGACGACTCGCCGGCGATGCGCGCGGTGGCG
>DATABL010000042.1:0-24449 GCA_036259595.1 Actinophytocola sp. | reverse complement strand
CCACGGGTACGAGGGCGCGACGGTCCGCAGGCTGGAGGAGGCGACCGGCCTGTCCCGGGGCGCGATCTTCCACCACTTCCGGGACAAGGAGTCGCTGTTCCTCGCCCTCGCCGAGGACGACGCGCACCGGATGGCCGACGTGGTCGCGCGCGAGGGTCTGGTTCAGGTCATGCGCGACCTGCTGGCCACCCGCGACGGAGCCGACTGGCTCGGCAGCCGCCTGGAGCTGTCCCGCCGGCTGCGCACCGACCCGGAGTTCCGCGCCCGCTGGGCCGAGCGGTCCGAGCGGCTCTCCATCGCCACCCGGGAGCGCCTACTGCGCCAGCGGGAGGCCGGCAACCTGCGCGACGACATCGACGTCGGCGTGCTCACCGCCTACCTGGAGCTGGTGCTCGAGGGGCTGGTGTCGCACCTGGCCATGGGCCTGCCGGCCGACGACCTGGAGCCCGTGCTGGACCTGGTCGAGTCGTCGGTGCGGCGCGCGGGACCGCGGCAGTAGGCGCATCCTTGAAGTCATGGATCTTCTCGATGCGCACGGCCACGCCATGGACGTGTTCGACCGGGCGGTGCACAAGGTCGGCATCAGCGACTGGGACTCGCCGACGCCGTGCACCGACTGGGACGTGAAGGAGCTGGTCAACCACCTCGTCGGCGAGCAGCTGTGGGTGCCGGAACTGCTGGCCGGCCACACGATCGCCGAGGTCGGCGACAAGTTCGACGGCGACGTGCTGAACGACGACCCGATCGGCACCTGGACCGCCGCGTCCCAGACCGCCCGCGCCGCCTGGCTGGAGCCCGGTGTGCTGGACCGAACCGTGCACCTGAGCTTCGGCGACACCGGCGCGCGCGAGTACGGCTGGCAGATGACCGTCGACCTCGCCGTGCACGGCTGGGACCTGGCGACCGCGCTGGGCTCGGAGGCCGGCATGGGCGACGAGCTGGCCACCGAGCTGCTCGGCTACGTCGAGCCGCAGCTCCAGACCTGGCAGGGCAGCGGGATCTTCGCCGACCCGGTGCCGGTGCCCGACGACGCCGAGCCGCAGGACCGGCTCGTGGCCGCACTGGGGCGCCGGCCGTGACTATCTACACTGTCCGCGTCCGAACAGCCTGATCAGCGAGGAGTGACCCGTCCGTTGGGTGGTAGTACCAGGCCGGGCAGTGCGCCCGGCGGCTTTGCCTACATGAGCTGCGCGGCTCCCAACCGCACCCAAGGGGAACGGGACGCAACCCAGCCACCGGTAAGTCCCGGGCTGAACCGTCCCGACCCATGGTGACCCCAAGGGAAGAATCCGGGGAGGCGGAACGGCCGTGACCGGCGTTCTCCTCGAGGTCCTCGGCGTGCTGGCGGTCGCCGCGCTGACGTTCGGCACCGCGGTCTTCGTGGCGGCCGAGTTCTCCCTGACCGCGTTGGAGCGCAGCCAGGTCGACAACGACCTGCGGCGGGTCGGCGACGCCCGGTCCCACCAGGTGCACCGGGCGCACCAGACGCTGTCGTTCCAGCTCTCCGGCGCGCAGGTCGGCATCACGATCACCACGCTGACCATGGGGTACATCGCCGAGCCGATCATCGCCGGCTGGGTCGCGCCCGTGCTGTCGGCGCTCTCGGTGCCGGCGTCGGCCGCGGTGCCGGTCGCGCTGGTCGTCGCGCTGCTGCTGGCGAACGTGATCTCCATGCTGTTCGGCGAGCTGGTACCGAAGAACCTGGCGATCGCCCGACCGCTGCCGACCGCGCGGACGGTGGCCGGCTGGCAGGTGCGGTTCTCGGCGGTGCTGCGCTGGTTCATCGCCCTGCTCAACGCGTGGGCGAACTGGCTGGTGCGCCGTCTGGGCGTGGAGCCGGCCGACGAGCTGGCGTCGGCCCGCTCCCCGCAGGAGCTCGGTTCGCTGGTCCGCAGCAGCGCCGAGCACGGCACGATCGACGAGGGCACCGCGGCGCTGCTGAACCGGTCGCTGCGCTTCGGCGAGCGGACCGCCGCGGAGCTGATGACCCCGCGCGTGCAGGTGGAGTCGCTGCCGACCGACGCGACGGTGCCCGACCTGATCGCGCTGACCCGGCGCACCGGGTTCTCCCGCTTCCCCGTGCACGACGGCGACCTGGACGTGGTGCGCGGGGTCGTGCACGTCAAGCAGGCGTTCAACGTGCCGGCCGCCCGGCGCGCCACGACGAAGGTGAACACGCTGATGCGCCCGGTGCAGACGGTGCCGGAGAGCCTGGACGGCGACATGCTGCTGGACCGGCTGCGCAGCTCCGGGCTGCAGCTCGCGGTGGTGGTCGACGAGTACGGCGGCACCGCGGGGTTGGTCACCCTGGAGGACCTGGTCGAGGAGATCGTCGGCGACGTGCGCGACGAGCACGACCGGGGCGAGGTCAACCCGGTACGCCCGCTCGGCCGGGACAGCTGGATGGTGTCCGGCCTGCTGCGCGACGACGAGCTGGCCGACGCGACCGGGTTCCGGATGCCCGACGGTGACTACGAGACCCTGGCCGGCCTGGTGCTGACCCGGCTCGGCCGCATCCCGGAGGTCAACGACGAGGTGCGGGTCGACGGCTGGCGGATCACCGTGATGCGGATGGACCGGCACCGGGTCGCCGAGCTGCGCGTGGCGAAGATCCCCGAGGCGGTGGTGCCGGCGTGACCGGTGGTGTGGCCATTCTCGTCGCGGTTCTCCTGCTCGCCGCGAACGCGCTCTTCGTCGGCGCGGAGTTCGCCCTGGTCTCCGCCCGCCGCGACCGGCTGGAGGCGATGGTCGACAGCGGGGTCGACCGGGCGCGCATCGTGATCCGGGCGGCGGAGAACACGTCGCTGATGATGGCCGGCGCGCAGCTGGGCATCACGCTGTGCACGATCGGGCTCGGCGCGCTCGGCGAGCCGACCGTCGCGCACTACCTGGAGTTGGCGCTGCACCCGCTCGGCCTGCCGGCGGCGGCGCTGCACGCGGTCGCGTTCACCGTCGCGCTGGTGTTCGTGGCGATCCTGCACATCGTGCTGGGCGAGATGGTCACCAAGAACATCGCGATCGCCGCGCCGGAGCGCACCGCGGTGTGGCTGACCCCGGTGCTGGTCGGCTGGGTCCGGATGGTCCGGCCGGTGATCTCCCTGCTGAACCTGGCGGCCAACGGCGTGCTGCGCCTGTTCAAGGTCGAGCCGAAGGACGAGATCGAGAGCGCGCACACGCCCGAGGAGCTGGCGACGCTGATCGCCGACTCACGCGCCGAGGGCCTGCTGGACCAGGCCGAGCACCGCCGACTCACCCAGACGTTGTCGTCGGCGGAACGGACCGTGGCCGACGTGCTGGTGCCGCTGGAGCGGGTGGAGACCGTGCCCCACCCCCCGACCATGGGCGACATGGAGGCGGCGGTGGCGCGAACCGGCTTCTCCCGCTACCCGGTCCGGATGCCCAACGGCCGCCTGAACGGCTACCTGCACGTCAAGGACGTCCTGGACCAGGCCGACGCCGACCCGTCGACGCCGGTGCCGTACCACCGGGTGCGCGGCCTCCCGGAGATCCCGGCGGACTCCCGGCTGGACGAGGCCCTGGCCGCGTTGCGCCGAGCCCGCAGCCATGTGGCGAAGGCGGTGTCGGCGGACCGCACGGTACTGGGCGTGGTCGCGCTGGAGGACCTGGTCGAGGAGTACGTCGGCACCGTCCGCGACGCGACCCACACGGACCCGTCGACCTGAGCCGGTTCGGCAGATCTGTTAGTCCAGCGTCCGAGCTCCACCGTCGGCCCCGACGACTTCCGTCACCTGCGCTGGGTGGCCGACCGGCTCGGCGACCGGTTCGTCGGCGGCTACGTCCTCCATCTGGGCAGCCAGACCCATCCGTTCGGGGACCGCATGACGGCCCTGCCGCTGTCCGCCATGTGGCAGCACGCGTCGACCTGATCTCACGGGTTCGGTACGACCGCGTAGCCGTCCAGCAGCGCGGTCACGCCGGAGACGTGCGCCCGCACGGGCTTGGACCCCACGCTCCAGGTGTGGCCGATGCCCAGGTCACCGTGCCCGTTGTACCCCCAGGTCCACACTCTCCCGGCGGAGTCCAGGGCGCGGCGGTCCCCCACCTCGACGACCAGTGCGGGGATCGGCACCAGGGTCGGCTTGCGGCCTGACGCACCACTGCCCAGCGAGCCGGCGAAGTTGTCGCCCCACGCCCATACGCTGCCGTCGGAGCGCAGCGCGTAGATCGACTCGCCGGCCTCGAGCTGGGTGATGCCGGTCGGGCCGGCCACCGGGACCGGGACCCGGGACAGGGCGGCGGTGGAGTCCGCGCCGAGCTGGCCCTCCCGGTTGTCCCCCCACGACCGGATACCGCCGTCCGGGAGGATCGCGTAGGCGACGCCCTCACCCATCAGGCCGCTGTCCCCCGCGTGGACGGACGCCACCCCGGTCAGCCAGAGCACGCGGACCGGTGTGCGGGACAGGGCCGCGGTGGAACTGGTGCCGAGCTGGCCGGTGGCGTTGCTGCCCCACGCCCACACGGTGCCGTCGGAGCGCAGCGCGTAGGCGTTGGCGAGGTTGGCACTGATCTGGGTGATCCCGGTCAGGCCGGGGACGCGGGCCGGCACTCCCGAGTACGCGGTCGAGCCCCTGCCCAGCTTGCCGAACTCGTTGCTGCCCCAGCTCCACACCGTCCCGTCGGAACGGAGCGCGTAGCCGGTGTTGTTGCCCGCCGCGATCGAGCGCACGTCGGTCAGCCCCGGCACCCGGACGGGAGTCGCGCGGCCCGGACCCGAGACGCCGAGAACGGCCCGGCTGTTGGATCCCCAGGCCCACACCGTGCCGTCGGAGCGGAGAGCAAGTCCACCGGCGTCGTGCTGGAGCACCTGGACGATGTTGGCGAGCCCCACCACGCGCAGCGGGATCGTGCTGTACCCACCGAACCAACCGACGCCGAGATGTCCGGGCCCGTTCCTGCCCCACGCCCACACCGTGCCGTCCGAGCGGAGGGCGAACCGGCCGGAGGCCGCGATGACGTCGGTCAGCCCACTCACCGGCCGTGGCGTGCTGACGGCGCCGGTGGTGGTGCCGACGCCCTGCCAGCCGAGGTTGCCGCCCCAGGTGTAGAGACAGTCGCTCGGGCAGGACACCGGCCGGTTCCAGAAGTAGCCCGCGAGGTCGCCGATCACGTGCAGGTCACCGGCGTGGTTGTAGACGTAGTTGCGGGCGTACGTGGCCTGCTCGTGTGTCGTGACGACGGCGAGGTTGGCCACCGTCCGGCCGGGTGCGACGTTCAGGTTGGAGGTGTTCGGGGGGTAGTAGGAGTTGCTGGCGTGGCTCACGGTGACGAAGGTGGACGCGGTGGCCTGGGTGCCAGCCAGGTTCATGACCGCGGCGATCGACGTGTTCGGCAGGTCGTCGACGTAGAGGCCGGTCCGCTTCCGGGCGCCGATCGGGCCGACGCGTCCGTCGAAGGTGCCGATGCCGTTGCGGGTGTCGAACACGCGCTTCGGAGCAACAGGAGTGAAGACCGCGCCGAACTCGGGGGTGTAGAAGCCCGAGATGTCGATGTGCACGTCGACCGTGCCGGCGTTGTTGTACAGGCTCACCCGCCGGCCCGTGCCGAGCGCGACGGTGGTCAGGTTGGCGTTCGTGGCACCCGGCGTGAGGTTGACCGTGGAGGTGCCGGGGCGCGTGGTGCCGTAGGGCCAGGCGGTGACGTAGGTGCTCGTGGACGGTCTGGTGGCGGTCACGTTCAGCACGACCGCGGTCGCCGACGGCGGGACGTACCTGGCCAGGTCGAGCGTCGCGGTGCCCCGGTTGCCGATGCGGGTGGACAGGAGGCGCTCCGGGTCCCGCGGGGTGAACAACGCTCCGACGCCGGTCGAGTAGTAGCCGGCCACGTCAGCGACCAGGTGGGTGCTGCCGGAGTTGTTGTAGAGGTCGACCGCGCGGTTCGAACCCACCGTGACCGTCGCCAGGTTGGCGCGGATCTCCCCGCGCCGGAGGTTGAGGTTGGACACGTTGGGTCGGGGCGCGCCATGGGGGAAGACCGTGACGAAGGTGCTCGCGGTCGGCGTGACGCCGGTGACGTTCAGGACCACCGCCGTCGCGTCGGCCGGCAGCCGGTCGGCGAGGTCCAGCGTGACTGTCCCATGAGGACCGACAGGCACGTCGGCCCCGCGTCGGGTGTCCAGCACGCGGACGGGCGTGACGGCGGTGTAGGTCGAACCGGTGGGCTGCGCGGCGGGGGCCGGAGCTCGGCCGACCGCGGCGGGTCCGACGACGAGCGAGGCGAGCATCGCCAGGACGAGGACAGGGGCGAACAGGCGCCGCATCAGAGGTCTCCCCAGTGGAACCGTCCCCGAACCAGACAACAGCATGCCACAGCACGTCCCTACCGACCAAGATCGATAGGGATGGCTGTTCCGACACCGGCTTCCAGCCGCTCTTCAGTCGCTCATCGGGACGGTTGGCCGTGGATGGTGGTCTCGCTGACGCTGGTCCAGTCGTTGTAGGTGTTGCCGTGGCCGACTATGCGCACGTGGCGGGCGGGGTCGTCGGCGAGGTCGTAGGCCTCCATGGCGCTGGTGGTTCCGCTGCTGCGGTGATCGGCCAGCACGGTCGTCCAGTTGGTGCCGTCCGCGGAGAGTTGGACGTCGAAGGTCTGGATTCGGGTATCGCCTTGGTGCCAGGCGATGGACACCGAGCCGACCGGGTGGGTGGCGCCGAGGTCGTAGGCGATCCAGACGTCGTCGCCTTCGGCGGACCAGCGGGTGGACAGGTCGCCGTCGATCGTGTTCTCCGGGACGTTGCCGTCGTGGTCGCTCGCCGTCACGTCGGTCACCGGCAGCACCGGGTCGCCCGGATCGTCAGGAACATCCGGGTCGTCCGACTCGCCCGCGTCGGGGCCGACGTCGGCCGGGGTGAGCGGGCCGCGGGTGACCTCGGCGGTGGAGTGCTCGTCGGCGCCGGTGTCCGGGGTGCCGGTTCTGGCCTGGCCGTCCATGTCGTCGGTGAGGAAGTCGTGACCACCGGTGCCGGCGTCGACGGCCGGGCTGTCGGGGGTGATTCGGTACACCGGCCCGTCCTCGACCAGCAGGGGATCGGCGACCTCGGCCGGTACGTCGCCCACCGTGGCCGAGCCGGTCGGCCAGGCGATGTTGCCCTCGTAGGTCATGTTCTCCGGCGTCATCAGCTCGTTGAACAGCTTCCCCTCGCCGCCGGTCACCACGTTGTCCGCGATGACCGAGTCGACCGGCGCCAGGTCGTAGTTGGCGCCGATCTCGATGTTCGACACGTTGTTCACGAACGTGTTGTGCACGATCGTCGCCCGGTAGACGCGGAAGTGCGAGGACAGCGCGCCGTCGGTGTCCACGTCGCCGCCGTCGACCTGGAGCGCGGCGTCGTAGCCGGAACCGGTCAGGCCCTCGAAGTAGTTGTTGTGGACCAGGTGGTCCTGGCCGTACAGGCGGATCCCGCCGGTGCCTTCCTTCCCGCCGCCGAGGAAGAAGTTGCCGTAGAACCGGCCCCGGTTGCCGTGCCGCTGGGTCAGCGTGCCCTGCGAGGTCAGGAACGTGTTGTACCGCACCACGTTGTCGTTGCTCTTGACCGAGACGATCTCCGGGTCGCCGTCGCAGTTCTCGAACAGGTTCGACTCGATGATCGTGTGCCCGTCGGACTCCGACATGGCGCTCTGCCCGACCCGGATCGCCTCCATCTCGTTCTCCGCGCGCGGACCGATGTCGCGGAAGTAGTTGTGGTCGATCCGGTCGTACTGGGACTGCTCGGTCTCCGTCCCGTCGATCGTGATGAAGTTGCCGAGCTGGTGCTTCTCCTCGAACAGGTTGTGATCGATCCGGTTGTGGTGACTGTTCGCACCCTGGATGATCACCCACTTCAGCGACTCCTCCTCGGTGAGCCGGAAGTGGTTCCTGGACAACCGGACGTGGTTCGACCCGGTGATCTTGAGCGTGTCACTGTTCGTCCACTTGAGACCCTCGAACGTCACGTAGGACGAGTCGGCGACCTCCAGCTGGCCGTCGGAGATGACCGCCTTGCCCCGGTTCTCGGCCACGATGACGATCGGCGCCGACTCGGTGCCGTGCCGGTCGCTCAGCTCACCGATCTCGTACTCGCCGGCCGCCAACACGATCCGGTCGCCGGCCTCGGCACCGCTCATGGCCGCCGCCAGCTCGTCGGAGTCGCCGACGGCGATCTCGTCCAGGGCGCCCGCGCCGCTGGCGCTGCCGGAGACGGTGAACGCGGCCATGACCGCCGCGACGACACACGCCGGAACCAGCCGGCCGATCCGGGTCCGCTTCATGTACCAAACCCTGGCGCCGCCGGCTGACGTGCCGTGGACCTGTGTCACCTTCCTGCCAGGTGGCTGACCTACGGTGCTGGTGTGGAGGACTGGCAGGCACGGCGGGACGCGCACGTGGCGCGGGTGCGGCGGTGGACCGAACCGCTGCGGGAGCGGCGTGCCCGGGGCGAGGCACATCCCGTGCTGGACTTCCTGTTCTCGTACTACTCGCACCGGCCGGCGAAGCTGTTGCGCTGGCATCCCGGGCCGGGGGTTGTGCTGGACGGGGGCGAGGAGTACCTGCGCTGGCCGGCGTACCGGGCGGTGCCGGGCGGGGTCGCGCTCGGGCCGCTGCCGGAGTCGCGCCGGGAGTCGGTCGAGTTCATCCACGCGCTGCTGACCGCGACGGCGGCGCGGCCGCCGCGGTTCGGGTGCTTCGGGCTGCACGAGTGGGCGATGGTGTACCGCACCGACGACGTGCGGCACGAGTCGTGGCCGTTGCGGCTGGGGGCCGACGGAACCGACCGGGTGGTGGAGTCGCTGCCGGTGCGGTGCACGCACTTCGACGCGTTCCGGTTCTTCACGCCGGCGGCCCGGCCGCTGAACGCCACGGAGCTGACGCGGGCGGATCAGATCCACGTCGAGCAGCCGGGATGTTTGCATACGGGAATGGATCTCTACCGCTGGTCCTACAAGCTCGACCCGTTCGCGCCGTCGGAGCTGGTGGCGGACTGCTTCGAGCTGGCGCACGACATCCGGGAGCTGGACATGTGCGCGAGCCCCTACGACCTGCGGCCGCTGGGTTACGCTCCGGTGGAGATCGAGACCGCGGCCGGGCGGGCGGAGTACGCGCGCAGGCAGGCCGCCTTCACCGAGCGCGCGGCACCGTTGCGAGCGCGACTGGTCTCGTTGTGCGCGGAACTGTTGGAGGGTTGATGCGGCGACTCCGAGGTGTGCTGGCGGTGCTGCTCCTGCTGACCGGGTGCGGTGAGCAGGTGAGTGGCGACCCGCGACGGACCGAGGCGCCGGCCGGGCCGTTCGACGTGGCGGTGCCGGTCGAGATGGCCCGCGTCTCCCCCACCGCGACCGAGGAGACCACCAGCCTCCCGGACCCGAACGGCGTCACCCTGCACGTCGAGGAGCCGTTCCTGCGGATCAGCCGTCTCGTGCACGCCGAGGTCCAGTCGCAGCAGGGCAGCTGGGGCCTGCTGATCGAGCTGACCGAGGAGGACGGCGCGGTGTTCGGCGACTGGACCGCGACCCACACCGGCGAGCGGGTGGCGATGATCGTGGACGGGGAGGTCGCGTCCGCTCCGCAGATCCAGTCGGCCATCCCGGGCGGGGAGGTCGTCATCACCGGCCAGTACACCCAGGCCGAGGCGCAGGCCCTGCTGCACGAGATCACCGGCCGCTGACGCGGTGCGGCAGACTGACCGGCATGACGACTCCCACCTACCTGCCCAGGTTCTACGTCCGGCAGAGGATCACCCTCATGGTCAACCGCTACGAGATCCACGCGGCGAACCCGGACGGCAGCGAGGGGCAGCTGCTCGCCTTCGCCGAGCAGAAGCGGATGAAGCTGCGCGAGCAGATCGACTTCTTCACCGACCCGTCACGCAACCACCGGCTGTTCGGTTTCCAGGCCAGGCAGCGGCTCGACGTGCACGCCGAACACGACGTGACCGACGAGAACGGCACGTCGCTCGGGTACTTCCGCAAGTCGTTCGGCAAGAGCCTGCTGCGCTCCACGTGGCAGCTGTCCGGCCCCGGCTACGAGGCGATCGGGCAGGAGCGCAATCAGTTCATCGCCATCCTGCGGCGGGTGTGGACGGCCATCCCGTTCCTGGGTGACATCTGGGTCCCGTTCGTCTTCCACTTCGACTTCACCGACACCCAGACCGGCCAGCCGGTGCTGTCCAGCGAACGACGCCCGGCGGTCCGGGACAAGTACACGGTCACCGTCCACGACCAGCGGGTCGACTTCCGCGTCGCCGCCAGCATGGCCGTCGCCCTGGACGCCCTGCAGTCCCGGTAACCGTCGTAGCAGCAGCCCGACAAGAACCGGAGAGCGAGATCCACGAGTGTTCGTGCGGTTCCGGTCAGCCATGCCAAGGGGCTGAAGTCAGGGGTAAACAGGGGTGAAAACGTTGTGAACTGCCGTACTGGTCCTGGAAAACGATCCAGGGCACATCGCCCGGTCGGCCGATGATCTTCGTGTAGGTTTCGACAAATGAGTCTCGAGCTGAGCGCGGAACGCTGCCGGCAGGCCCTGCAGGACCACACGGAACAGCTGGCGGAATGTGCCCGCGCGGCGGGTGACGAAGCTTTGGTGCCGACCTGCCCGGACTGGACCGTGACCAACCTGGTCGAGCACGTCGGCCAGACCCTGCACTGGGTGTCCGAGATCGTCGAACGCCGCGTCACCGACCCGGCCGAGCTGCCTACCGAGATGGCCGAGCTGCCCACCGAGCGCCAGGCCTGGCCGGCGTGGCTGTCCGCCGCCGCCGCCCGCGCGGCGGCGGCCTGCTCCGACGCGGCACTCGAAGCCTCGGTGTTCAACGCCGCCGGCGACAACCGGCCTGGTGCGCGGTTCTGGCTTCACAGCCTGCTCAACGAGGCCGTCATCCACGGCTTCGACGCGGCCGCGGCCGCCGGGCGCGCCTACGAGCTCGACGCCGACATCGCCGCCGGTCTCGTCAGCAACCACCTGGCCATGCTCACCTCGCCGACCTGGGCGGCCCAGCGCCCGGACTCCGCGACCGCGATCCGTGGCACCAGCGAGACCCTGCACTGGCATGCCACCGACGAGCCCAGCCTTGGCATGGCCGGCGAGTGGCTGATCGAACGTCGTCCAGATGGCGCGAGCTGGCAGCACGGGCACGGCACGGCAGACGTGACCGTGCACGGTCCGGCGAAATCGCTGTTGCTCGTCCTGACCCGCAGGCTTCCCCTGACCGACGAACACCTCACCATCGAGGGCGACGTCGATCTGGTCCGGCACTGGCTACAGCACACCGCCCACGTGGCGGACTAGACGCACCGCGAGCTTCGACGCCACGAACTCGTCGTCGACCTATCCATCCCGTCCTGGACGCTGGTCGGCGAGGACTGGTTGTTGGCAGGACAAGACTGATCTCAAGACAAAGATCAACGGTCATCTGGACGGTCAAGCCGTGAGTCGGACGGGCAGGGCGCGGTAGCCGTTCGAGACGAAGGACTCCAGTGGCAGCAGCTCGTCGGGATCGGCGGCCAGGGCCAGGTCCGGGAAACGCGCGAAGAGCGCGGGCAGCGCGACCGCCGCCTCCAACCTGGCCAGCGGCGCGCCGAGGCAGTGGTGCACGCCATGACCGAAAGCCAGATGCTCCTTGACCGCGCGGGTGACGTCGAACCGGTCGGCGTCGCGCCCGTGCCCGCGCGGGTCACGTCCGGCGGCCGCGTAGCAGGCGAGGATGGCCTCGCCCGCGCGCAACGTGACACCGTCGCCGATCTCGACGTCCTCCACGACGAACCGCAGCGGCAGGTTCGGCACCGGCGCCTGGTGGCGCAGCGTCTCCTCGACAACGTCCTCCCAGCCGGCATCCCCGCCGCGGACGCGGTCGAGCTGGTCGCGGTGGGTGAGCATCGCGACGATCGCGTTGCCGAGCAGGTTGACGGTGGTCTCGTGGCCCGCGCTCACGAACAACCCCAACGTGTCGACCAGCTCCTCCTCGGACAGCGGCGCCGTGTCGTCGCGGGCGGCGATCAAACCGGAGGAGAGGTCGTCGCCGGGTCGCTCGCGTTTCTCGGCGACCAGGTGCCGGAGGATCTCTTGCAGGCGCGAGAAGGCGGCAAGGGTCTCGTCGGGTGCCTTGCCGATGTTGAACAGCACGTCCACGCAGCGGGACACGTGGCCGCGGGTGGTCTCGTCCTCGATCCCGAACAGTTCGCAGATCACCTGGATCGGCAGGCGGTAGGTGTAGCGCTCGCGCAGGTCCACGGGCCGGTCCGCGGGCAGGTCGGCCAGCTCGTCCAGCAGGTCACCGGTGATGGCCTCGATCCGCGGCCGCAACGCGGCCACCCGACGTGCGGTGAAGGCGCTCGTGATCAGGCCGCGCAGCCGTCGGTGATCGGGGCCGTACGCGGTGAGCATGTTGCGCGCGGCCACCCACGGGAACAGCGGCCAGTCCGAGGAGATCTCACCCCTGATCCACGCGGGCCAGTGCCGGTAGGCGTCCTTCGACACCCGCGGATCGACGAGCAGACGTCTGAGCAGCCCCAGATCGCTCACCGCCCACGCCCGGACACCGCCGGGCATCTCGACGGCAGCGACCGGACCGAGCGCGCGGATGCGGTCGGCCTCGCCGAGGACGTCGCGACCAGCGGGATCGATGACGAAGGGGGTGACGTCGGCAGGGCTGTCCATGATCGTCTCCAGGGCCTGGTCGCGGTGCGTCGGCAGGCCCGTGGGAGCAGCGCCGGACCAGCGCCGTCGCCGCACGAGATGTGCCGCAGCCTAGGGAAGAACGTCGTCAATCCACAAAGGACAATAAGCGAAAATGACCCACTCCAACGTATAGCGCACTCCGGGCCGGGTGGCAATGGTCAGGACTGGTAGGCCTCGATCGGGGGGCAGGAGCAGACCAGGTTGCGGTCACCCTTCGCGCCGTCGATGCGGCGGACCGGGGGCCAGACCTTCGGGCCCGCGAAGCCGGTCGGGTAGACGGCCTCCTCGCGGCTGTACGGGTGGTCCCACTTGCCGGCGATCGACTCCGCCGTGTGCGGGGCGCCGACCAGCGGGTTGTCCTCGGCGGGCCAGTCGCCGGCCGCCACGCGGTCGATCTCGCGGCGGATCGCGATCATGGCGTCGCAGAAGCGATCCAGCTCGGCCAGGTCCTCGCTCTCGGTCGGCTCGACCATCAGGGTGCCGGCGACCGGGAACGACATCGTGGGGGCGTGCAGGCCGTAGTCGGCCAGGCGCTTGGCCACGTCGTCGACGGTGATGCCGGTCGTCTTCGTGATGCCGCGCAGATCGAGGATGCACTCGTGCGCGACCCGGCCGTGTGCGCCGGTGTAGAGCACCGGGTAGTGCTCGGTGAGGCGGGCGGCGACGTAGTTCGCGGCGGCCACCGCGGTCATCGTGGCGCGGCGGAGGCCGGGGGCGCCCATCATGCGGACGTAGGCCCAGGAGATCGGGAGGATCGACGCACTGCCCCACGGCGCGGCGCTGATCGGGCCGACGCCGGTCCTGGGGCCGGCGGTGGGCTGGAGCGGGTGGTTCGGCAGGAACGGGGCCAGGTGCTCGCGGACGCCGATCGGGCCGACGCCGGGGCCGCCACCGCCGTGCGGGATGCAGAACGTCTTGTGCAGGTTCAGGTGCGACACGTCGGCGCCGAACTTCCCGAAGCGCGCCAGGCCGATCAGGGCGTTCAGGTTCGCACCGTCCACATAGACCTGACCGCCGGCGTCGTGCACCAGGGCGCACACGTCGCGCACGGTGTCCTCGTAGACGCCGTGGGTCGACGGGTAGGTGATCATGATGCAGGACAGGTCGTCGCGGTGCTCGTCCACAGTGGAGCGCAGGTGGTCGAGGTCGACGTTCCCGTTCTCGTCGCAGCGGACGACGACGACCTTCATGCCGGCCATCGCGGCGCTGGCCGCGTTCGTGCCGTGGGCGCTCGCGGGGATCAGGCAGACGTTGCGCGCACCCTGGCCGCGGTCGCGATGGTACGCGCGGATCGCCAGCAGGCCGGCGAACTCGCCCTGGCTGCCCGCGTTCGGCTGGAGGCTCACCGCGTCGTAGCCGGTGACCCGCGCGAGCCAGTCCTCCAGATCGGACACCACACGCAGGATGCCGGCCGCGTCGGACACCGGCGCGAACGGGTGCAGCTCCGCGAACGCGGGCCAGGTGATCGGCTCCATCTCGGCGGTGGCGTTGAGCTTCATGGTGCACGAACCGAGCGGGATCATGCTGCGGTCGAGCGCGACGTCCTTGTCGGACAGTGCGCGCAGGTACCGCAGCAGCGCGGTCTCCGAGCGGTGGGTGGCGAACACCGGGTGCGTCAGGAACTCCGACGCGCGCTCCAGAGTGGACGGCCAGGCGTCCTCGGTGGACGCGTCCAGTTCGTCGACGTCCGCGGTGCCGTCGGGGACGCCGAACGCGGCCCACAGCTTCTTCACGTGTCCGCGCGTCGTGGTCTCGTCGCAGGCCAGCGACACGCGGTCGGCGGAGACCTGGTGGATGTTGATGCCGCGGTCGCGCGCGTTGGCGACGACCTCGGCCGCGCGGCCGGGCACGTCGACGGTGAGCGTGTCGAAGAAGTGCTCGTGCGCGACCGCCACTCCCCCGGCGCGCAGGCCGGCGGCGAGCACCGCGGCCATCCGGTGCGTGCGGGTCGCGATCGCGCGCAGGCCCTCGGGGCCGTGGTAGACGGCGTACATCGAGGCCACGATCGCGAGCAGGACCTGGGCGGTGCAGATGTTGCTGGTGGCCTTCTCACGGCGGATGTGCTGCTCGCGGGTCTGCAACGCCAGCCGGTACGCGCGGTTGCCGTCGGCGTCCACGCTCACCCCGACCAGGCGGCCCGGCAGCTGACGCTCCAGGCCCTTGCGCACGGCGAGGTAGCCGGCGTGCGGGCCGCCGAAGCCCATCGGCACGCCGAACCGCTGGGTGCTGCCGGCCACCACGTCCACGCCGATCTCGCCAGGCGGACGCAGCCTGGTCAGCGCGAGGATGTCGGCGGCGACCACGACCTGCGCGCCCCGCTCGTGCGCGGCGGCGACCAGCGGCTCGTGGTCGCGGACCGCGCCGGACGCGCCGGGGTAGGACAGCAGCACGCCGAAGAAGTCGCCGTCGGGCAGGCCGGCGGTGAGGTCGGCGACCTCGACCTCGATGCCCAGCGGCTCCGCGCGGGTCTCGATCACCGCGATGGTCTGCGGGAACGTGTCGGCGTCGACGAGGAACCGGTTCGTCTTCGCCCGCCCCGCGCGGCGGACCAGCGTCATCGCCTCGGCGGCGGCGGTCGACTCGTCGAGCATGGACGCGTTCGCCAGCTCCATGCCGGTCAGGTCGGCGACCATGGTCTGGAAGTTCAGCAGCGCCTCGAGCCGGCCCTGCGAGATTTCCGGCTGGTACGGGGTGTAGGCGGTGTACCAGGCCGGGCTCTCCAGCACGTTGCGGCGGATCACCGGCGGGGTCAGGGTGCCGTAGTAGCCGAGGCCGATCATCTGGGTGTGGACCTGGTTCCGCCCGGCCAGCTCGCGCAGCTCGGCCAGCGACGCGTGCTCCGAGACCGCCGCCGGCAGCTCCAGCTCACCGTCGTCACGGATCGAGGCCGGCACCGCCTGGTCGATCAGCTCCTCCAGGGAGCCGACGCCGACGACGTCGAGCATCCTGGCCAGCTCGGCCGGACGGGGCCCGATGTGCCGGTCGGCGAACTGGGTGCCGTCCTCGAGGGCGGCGAGCGGGATGCGGTCCATGATCTGCTCCCGGGTGAGAGTGGGCAGGGCGAGTTCCGACCCTCCCCCTCTGTCCCCGCACGCTACCGCGCACGCCTGAGAGCTTCGTCCACGCGAGGTGGACTTGCACCTTCGGCGGGGTGGAAGGCTCCACCCGCTTTCCAGAGGCGTCTCGCCCGCGCGGTTCGGGTGCCTGAGAGGTTCCGGGGAGGATTTGCTCCTTCGGCGCCGAGCGTGCTCGGACTCTCCCGCGCGGGATCAGCGACCTTCGAGCGTGAGCTTACCCCGCGTTGCGTGCCTTGCGGCGTGCGGTCAGTTCGTCCTCGGTGACCGGTTCGACCACGCCGCCGTCGGCGCGCTCGGCCGGGAACTCGTGGATCGTGCCGTTGATCTCCTGCATGGCGCCGGAGACGGCGATGCCGAACACGCCCTGGCCGCCCTGCAGCAGGTCGACGATCTCCTCGGGTGAGGTGCATTCGTAGACCGTCGTGCCGTCGCTGAACAGGGTGATCCTGGCCAGGTCCCGCACGCCGCGGCGGCGCAGGTGGTCGACCGCGACCCGGATGTTCTGCAGCGAGACCCCGGTGTCCAGCAGCCGCTTGACCACCTTGAGCACCAGGATGTCCTTGAACGAGTACAGCCGCTGCGAGCCCGACCCGTGCGCGCTGCGGATGCTCGGCGCGACCAGCCCGGTGCGGGCCCAGTAGTCCAGCTGGCGGTAGGTGATGCCGGCGATCTGGCACGCGGCCGTGCCGCGGTAGCCGACAAGCTCGTCGGGCGCCGACTCGTCAGGGAAGAGTTCTCCCTGCTCACCGGTGACGGCCTCGACGGGACCTTCCTCGACCACGCCTGCCTCCGCTCTCCAACTGCCCGCGAGTTAACCCGCGAGGGTCGGGGAGTAAATGACACCCTCGCGATTCGCTCAGTCTCGACGGTAGGTCGGGCGGGGGTGGCGGTCAACGCGACGCGCGGGGAGAGGCCGGTCTAAACCTCTCCCTGACGCTGAGGCTCTGACCGGCTCAGACCGATTCCGACGGCCGGCTCAGGTGTCCGCGCCGCGGAAGTCTTCGGGAGAGACGGAGTCGAGGAACTCGCGAAACTTCTCGACCTCGTCCTCCTGCTCGTCCGGGATGATCAACCCGGCCTCCTGCAGGACGGAGTCCTCGGCGTGGATCGGCACGCCGATCCGCAGGGCCAGGGCCACCGAGTCGCTCGGCCGGGCCGAGACCCGGATGTCGCCGTCGAACACCAGCTCCGCGAAGAAGGTGCCTTCCCGCAGGTCGGTGATGCGGACCTGCTCCAGCTCGCGACCGAGCGCCCCGATCACGTCCTTGAGCAGGTCGTGGGTCAGCGGGCGGGCCGGTCGCACGCCCTGCTGCTCCAGGGCGATCGCGGTGGCCTCCACCGAGCCGATCCAGATGGGGAGGTAGCGCTCACCGTCGGTCTCGCGCAGCAGCAGGATCGGTTGGTTCGCGGGCAGTTCCACCCGCACGCCCACGACGCGCATCTCGCTCATCGGGTTCGCCTCCCTTCGCTCGCTCAGCGAGGACACCCCACTTCGAGCATCGCTCATCGCTGGCCTCGACGCTACCCGCCATCCGGTCCCGATGCTCGTGTAATGCGGTAGCGATCCGCGTCACGATGTGCGAACACCGCGTGACGGGCGCGTCGGCTGCCCGCCACCTTACCGTCCGGGAATTTCGCGCAACCCGGCCTTCACGAGCAGCGTGTGCAGTCCTACCGACAGCGACGTCAGCTCGCGCACCGCCTCGTCCGCCCGGCGCCTGGCCTCCTCGCCCTGCTGGCGGACGATCGGCGTCAGAACCTGTTCGAGCAGGCCCACCTCGCGGTCGGCGGCGGCCCGGAACGCCCGCAGGTGGCGGGGCTCGATGCCGTAGGCGGCGAGTGCCCTGGCCGTCCGGGCCACCTCGGCGGACTCCGTGTCGTAGAACCCGGCGGCACCCGGACGGACCAGCCCGTACTGCTCCAGCTCGGCCAGCGTCGCCGCGTCGATGTCCGCCCGTTCGAGCAGCTCCTCCCGGGTGATCCGGCGCAGCGGCTCGTCGGCGGGCTCGGGGGCGCCCGGCACGCAGGTCAGGGTGGGGCGCGAGGGCTCCGGCTCCCCGCGGTCGGCGGCGTCGAGCTGCTCCTTGATGACCTTGAGCGGGAGGTAGTGGTCGCGCTGTGCGGACAGGACGAACCGCAGCCGGGCCACGTCGCCCGGGGTGAACTGGCGGTAGCCCGACGCCGTGCGGGCCGGCCGGACCAGGCCCTCCGTCTCCAGGAAGCGGATCTTGGAGATGGTGACGTCCGGGAACTCGGGGCGGAGCTGGCCGAGCACGGCTCCGATGCTCAGCCCCTCTCCCCGTGGCCGTCCCGCAGCCGTCACACCCGACTCCCGCCGAAACGTCTAGGACGCGTGCGGGCCGGTGAGGAAGACCAGGCGGAACTTGCCGATCTGCACCTCGTCGCCGCCCGCGAGCACGGCCTGGTCGACCGGCTCCCGGTTGACGTAGGTGCCGTTCAGGCTGCCGACGTCGATGACGACGAACTCGCCGCCCTCGCGCCGGAACTCCGCGTGCCGGCGGGAGACGGTGACGTCGTCGAGGAAGATGTCACTGTCCGGGTGCCGGCCGGCGCTGGTGGTGTCCCGGTCGAGCAGGAAGCGCGAGCCCGCGTTGGGGCCACGCTTGACGACCAGCAATGCCGATCCGGCCGGCAGCGCGTCGACGCCGGCGACCGCCGGCTCCTTCGCGGGGGCGCTCTGCTCGGACTCGGCGAGGAAGTCTGCCCGGAAGACCGAAGTCCGCTCCGGAGACTGCTCCGGCGGGACGCCGGGCCCGTCGTTGGTGCTCACCTGAGCTCTCCTCCTGCTGGTGCTGACTTCTACACGTGCAAACGTACCGTGCGCGATCAGCAGGGCAGACGGTGACTCCCCGTCAGTCGTTCTGGGTGAGCTCCTGGTAGGCGCTGGCGTCCAGCAGGGCGTCGAGCGCGTTGGGGTCGGTGGGGGTCAGCTCGAGGATCCAGCCCTCGCCGTACGGGTCGCTGTTGATCAGTTCCGGGGTGTCGTCCAGGGCGGTGTTGACGGCGGTCACCTCGCCCGCGACCGGCGCGAAGATCTCCGACACGCTCTTGGTCGACTCGACCTCGCCGACCGGGTCGCCCGCGTTCACCGTGCGCCCGACCTCGGGCAGCTCGACGAAGACGACGTCGCCGAGCTGGGCTTGCGCGTAGTCGGTGATGCCGAGGCGCACGGTCTCGGCCCCGCCGGCCAGCCACTCGTGCTCTTCGGTGTACTTGAGGTCCTCCGGCGTCGTCACTGGCCCGTCCTTCACGCTCTGCCCGATGTGTCGGCGATGAGCTTAGAGCGTCCCCCGGCGCGACCCGGTCACCGCAGGGCGGCGCGTGTCTGGACCAGGTAGAGCAGGCCGGACCAGACGAACAGGGCGCCGCCCCAGATGGCGAAGGCGTAGGCGATCGGGCGGGCGATCGTGGCGAAGTCCGAGCTGCCCTGGGCGAGCAGCAGCAGCGGCATGGCGTACAGGAGGTTGAAGGTGGCCGCCTTGCCGATGTAGGTGACCTCCGGGGGGCCGAACCCGCGCCGGCCGAGCGCCCAGATGCACACGCCGACCAGCACGTCCCGGCCGACCAGGATCGCCGCGATCCACCACGGCACGATGTCGCGCGCGACGAACGCGACGACCGTGGCCAGCGTGTAGAGGCGGTCGGCGGCGGGGTCGAGCACGGCGCCGTACCGGCTGGTCTGGTTGAACAGGCGGGCGATCTTGCCGTCGGCCCAGTCGGAGACGCCGGCGTAGACCAGGATCGCGAGTGCCCAGCCGTCGGCCCGCGGGCCGAGCAGCAGCCAGAGGAAGACGGGGACGAGCGCGAGCCGGATGACGCTCAGCAGGTTGGGGATCGTCCACAACCGGTCCGGCAGTTCCTCGACCTCGTCGGGCAGAGCTGCCCGCACACGCTCCTCCACCATGCCCGCGAGACTAGCCCGGCGGGTGGCACGCGGTCCTCAGTTTCGACGAAGCGTCCAGCCCCGTCGGTGCAGGTCGGCGTTCGTGAGGGACTGCGGCCGGCCGCGGTCGTCCACGCCGACCCAGCGGGCGCGGCCGAGGGTGCCCTCGCGCACGTAGCAGTGGCCTCGGCTCCAGACGACGCTGCAGGGCGCGGTGGGCAGGGTGGGATCGGACGGGCGGGCCCTCAGGTCGGCCTCGGTGCTCATGTGCTCTCACAGGTTCGGTCGGCTCTTCTCCCGCCCTGTTCTGTCGGCAATCGATCTTGAATTGTTAACCCCTGGCGCCCATGTGGGTGAACGTCATGACCGGAAGTCCTCCTCGCGGTACTCGCCGTCGACCCTCGACGACGGGTCCGCGTGGACCTCGTTCTCCCGGCCGCGGAGCTCGACGCGGCGGATCTTGCCGGAGATCGTCTTCGGCAGCTCGGTGAACTCCAGGCGGCGAATCCGCTTGTACGGCGCCAGGTGCTCGCGGGCGAAGGCCAGGATCGAGCGCGCGGTCTCGGCGGTCGGCTCGTGGCCGGCGGCCAGCACGACGTAGGCCTTGGGCACCGCGAGGCGGATCGGGTCCGGCGACGGGACCACGGCGGCCTCGGCCACCGCGTCGTGCTCGATCAGGACGCTCTCCAGCTCGAACGGGGAGATCCGGTAGTCCGACGCCTTGAACACGTCGTCCGCGCGGCCGACGTAGGTGATGTAGCCGTCCGCGTCGCGGGCGCCGACGTCGCCGGTGTGGTAGAAGCCGCCGCGCATGGCCTCGGCGGTGCGCTCGTCGTCGTCGGCGTAGCCGGTCATCAGGCCGACCGGGCGGCGGGACAGGTCGACGCAGATCTCGCCCTCGTCGCTCGGCACACCGTTCGCGTCGAGCAGCGCGATGCCGAACCCGGGCAGCGCCCGGCCCATCGAGCCCGGCTTCACCGGCTGACCCGGCGTGTTCGCCACCTGCACCGAGGTCTCGGTCTGTCCGAAGCCGTCCCGGATCGTGACGTTCCAGGCCTCGGAGACCCGCTCGATCACCTCCGGGTTGAGCGGCTCCCCCGCGCCGACGACCTTCGCCGGCGGGGTGCGCAGCTGGCCGAGGTCGGCCTGGATCAGCATCCGCCAGACCGTCGGCGGTGCGCAGAACGAGGTCACCCCACAGCGGTCCATCCCCGACATCAGCGCGGTCGCGTCGAAGCGGGTGTAGTTGTGGATGAACACCGTCGCCTCGGCGTTCCAGGGGGCGAACACGTTGCTCCACGCGTGTTTCGCCCAGCCCGGCGAGGAGATGTTGAGGTGGACGTCGCCCGGTTCGAGCCCGATCCAGTACATGGTGGACAGGTGCCCGACCGGGTAGGAGACGTGCGTGTGCGTCACCAGCTTGGGCTGCGCGGTGGTACCGGAGGTGAAGTACAGCAGCAGGGTGTCGTCGGCGGAGGTGGGGCCGTCCGGGGTGAAGTCGGCGGCGGCGGACTCGGTGTCGGCGAACGACAGCCAGCCGTCCACCCGTGACCCGACCGCGATCTTCGTGTACTCGCCCGGCACGTCGGCGAACTTCGGCGCGTCCTGGTCGCGCACCACCACGTGCGCGGCCCGGCCCCGGTCGACCCGGTCGCGCAGGTCCGCGGGGCCGAGCAGGGTGGAGGCCGGGATCAGCACGACGCCGAGCTTCATCGCGGCGAGGATCGTCTGCCACAGCTCGCCCTGGTTGCCCAGCATGAGGATCAGCCGGTCGCCGCGCCGGACGCCGTTGGCGCGCAACCAGTTCGCGACCTGGTTGGACCGCCGGGACAGGTCGGCGAAGGTCCAGCGCGCCTCGGTCCCGTCCTCCTCGACGATCCACAGCGCGGGCCGGCTCGCGGTCGGCTCCCGCGCGGCGACCACGTCGAACCAGTCCAGCGCCCAGTTGAACTCGGTGAGGTTCGGCCACTCGAACTCCGCGCTCGCCCGGAGATAGTCCTCGCGGTGTTCGAGCAGGAAGTCCCGGGCCGCCCGGAACGAGTCGGTCGCGCTCGTCAAGATCTCGTCGCCTCCCTTACTTGCCCTGGAACCTGGGTGTCCGGCGCTCGAGGAACGCCTGTGCGGCCTCGCCGAGGTCCTCACTCGGGAGGAACGCCGCGTTCCACGCCGCCACGTAGCGCAGGCCCTCCGCCACCCGCTGGTCGCGCTGCTGGCCGAGGACGTCCTTCACCCCCTGCACGACCAGGGGCGGGTTGACCGCGATCTCGCCGGCCAACGCGCGGGCCGCGGCGAGCACCGCGTCCTGGTCGGGGTAGGTGTCGTTGACGAGCCCGATGCGTTCGGCGCGCGCGGCGTCGATGTCGCGGCCGGTGAGGGCGAGTTCGCGCAGGTGGCCCTCGCCGATGACGCCGGCGAGCCGGTGCAGGCTGCCGAGGTCGGCGACGATCGCGACCCTGACCTCGCGGAGGCTGAACTTCGCGTCGGCGCTGGCCAGGCGGATGTCGGCGGCGGCGACGACGTCGAGCCCGGCGCCGATGCACCAGCCCGAGACGGCGGCGACGACCGGCTTGCGGCAGTCGGCGACGGCGGTGACGGCGTGCTGGAGGGAGCGGATCTCGCCGAGGAAGTCGGTGCGCGGGCGGGCCAGGGCGCGCTCGCCGAGGAGCGGTGCCCAGCTGGGCATCATGGCGGGGAGGTCGAGGCCGTAGGAGAAGTTGCGGCCGCTGCCGGTGAGGACGACCGCGTGCACGGCGGGGTCGGCGTCGAGGGCGCCGAAGACCAGCGGGAGCTCGCGCCAGAAGTCCGGGCCCATGGCGTTGCCCTTGCCCGGACCGAGGAGGGTCACCTCGGCGATCCCGTCCGCGATGTCGACGCGGAGTGAGACAAGATCGTCTGTTGCGGTCATGCGCCCCATCCTCACCCACACGGTGCGCGTCCGGCCACTCCACGGGCCGACGCGTTCTTACGCGCAGTATGTCCTACGCGTGCGGAGAGTTCCCCCGATCGTGGTGGTGTCGGTTTGGCACGCTGGGCAAGAACGGGCGTTACCGTCCGTTCCTCACGGTTAAGGAGGGGCGCATGGCTCACGACAACGTGATGTCGACGCCGATCTTCGACGAACTGCTGCGCGAGATGGCCCAGCGGGCAGAGCCGCGCACCCCACCGTCGGCTCCCGAACCACCCGCCACCCCCACTCCCGCGGCACCCCCCACCAGAAACCGGCACCGCGCCGACTGACCCGCCCCCCGCGAGCCCTGCCCCCGAAACACCGAACCGGACCGTACGACTTCGTCCCGCACATCGACCAGGCCGTCGACCAGCTCCAGTCGGGGATCCTGCTGTAGAACAACGGGTGTGGACGAGGGGGCGGGGCTGCGCGCGGTGCTGCGCCACCGCCGCTTCCGCTGGCTCACGCTGGGCCGGACCACCGGTTTCCTCGGCAACGCGATCGCGCCGATCGCCCTGGCGTTCGCGGTGCTCGACCTCACGGGGTCGGTCACCGACCTCGGCGTCGTGGTCGGTCTGCGTTCGGTCGCCGCGGTCGGGCTGATACTCGTCGGCGGTGTGCTGGCGGACCGACTGCCGCGGGCGGTGCTACTGCAGGGTGCCGCGCTCGCGGCCGCGGCGAGCGCGGCCCTGCTCGCCGTCGCCGTGCTCGGCGGGTTCGCGACGATCCCGCTGTTGGCCGCGATCGGGGTGGTCAACGGGGCGGTGGCGGCGATGTCGCTCCCGGCGGCGTACTCGATCACGCCGGAGACCGTGCCGGCGAGCATGCTCCAGGCGGCGAACGCGATCGTGCGGATCGGCACCAACACGGGGGCGATCGTCGGCGCGTCCGCGGGTGGCCTGCTGGTCGCCGTGATCGGACCAGGCGGCGCGATGGTGGTCGTCGCGTCGGTGTTTCTCGGCGAGGCGGCGTGTTTCGTGGCCGTGCGCGGCGGTGCGCGGCCGGTTCCGCGGCCGCGTGCACACCCTCTCGCCGAGCTGCGGGAGGGGTGGGCGGAGTTCGTGCGCCGGCCGTGGGTGTGGATCGTCGTGCTCCAGTTCATGGTGGTGAACGCGGTGGTCTCCGGCGGTCAGCACGTGCTGGGGCCCGCGATCGCCGACGACACGTTCGGCCGCACGGCCTGGGGCGTCGCGCTCGCCGCGCAGACGGCGGGTGCCGTGGTCGGCGGGCTGATCGCCGCACGCTGGCTGCCCGACCGGGCGTTGCTGTTCGGCGTGGCGCTGACGGCGGTGTTCGCTGTGCCGCTGCTGGTGCTCGGGCAGTTCCCGCATCTGGCGGCACTGGTGCCGGCGATGTTCGTGGCCGGGTTGGCGATCGAGCAGTTCGCCGTGGCCTGGGACATGTCGCTGCAGCGGAACGTGCCCGGGGACCGGCTCGCTCGGGTGTACAGCTACGACATGCTCGGGTCGGCCGCCGCGCTGCCGGCCGGGCAGATCGCGGTCGGCCCGATCGCCGCGGCGCTCGGGCCCGCGACGACGTTGACATGGGGTTTCGTCCTGGTCGTCGTGGTGACGGTCGCTGCGGCGAGCACGCGCGGGGTGCGCACGTTGCGGGCGCGGCAGTCATGATCGTTCCGGTGACCCCCGGGCCAGCTCGGTGCGGTTGGCCACGCCGAGCTTGGCGTAGGCACGGGCGAGGTGGGTCTTCACCGTGCCGCGGCCGATGAACAGTTCCGCCGCGATCTGGGGGTTGCTGAGGCCGCGGACGGCGAGCTCGGCGACCGACCGTTCGGCCGGGGTGAGGCTGGCCCAGCCCGTCGCCGGCCGGGCGGCGCGGCGGCGGTCGCGCAGTGCC
>DATABL010000041.1:0-22841 GCA_036259595.1 Actinophytocola sp. | reverse complement strand
TAGACGTCGTCCAGCGTCTGGGCGGCCGGCACGGTCAGCACCGCGCGGTCGAGCCGGGTGAGCGAGGCGGCGATGTCGTCGACGTCGTCGGACAGGATCACCAGGTCGGGGTCGAACTCGACGATCGCCTCGACGTTCGGGGTGAGACCGGACAGGTCGGTGCGCGGCGCGTCCGCCGGGTAGGTCGACTGCTCGTCGACGGCCACCACCTGGTCGCCGGCACCGATCGCGAACAGGGTCTCGGTGTTGCTCGCCGACATCGACACGATCCGCTCGGGCCGCGCGTCGATGGTGACCGGCTCGCCCTCGGCGGGCGTGAGCGTGACCGGGAAGCTCTGTGCCTCCGGGGATCCGCTCGCCGGCGGGTTCTCCTCGGCGCGTTCGGCGCCGCAGCCGGCGAGCACCAGCGCGCCGGCGAGGGTGAGGGCCGACAGGCGTCGCGCGCGCCTGCGGTGGGGAAGGGACATCGGACCACCTCGGGTCTCGGCCGGTGCCGCACGGCGCGCGCCCACGGGTGGCGGACGCCGCATCCCTGCACCGGGGCGGTTGGCGTCGACGCGGGGAGTGGTAGGCGACCTGGCTCGGGCGCCGCGTACGCGGGGCCTCCACAGTTGCGGGACAGCGCCGGGTTCACACCGGACTTCGCTACCACCTGCCGCGGCCCCGGATGGACCGCGAACTGTTCGCGTCACCGGTCAGCACGCTGACCAGCAGAAGGACGTTACCACCCACGGGCAGGTGCACCGCCGGGGCTGGCAGCGGGTGGCAGGATCCGAGGGATGTTCGTCATTGCGGACACGGCCGGGTGGCGGCCACGATGGGGTTCGTGGCAGCGCGTCGGGTCGTCATCGTGGTCTTTCCCGGCGTACAGCTGCTCGATGTCGCCGGTCCGCTCGAGGTCTTCCGCGGCGCCGCCCAGCTCGTGCCGGGCGCCTACGCGGTCGACGTCGTCGGCCCCGGTCCGGTGACCGCGTCCAACGGAATCGCCCTCACGCCGGACGGGCCGTTGCCGGACGACCCGGTCGACACGCTGCTCGTCGCGGGCGGACCGGGTGTCTCGCCGGCGCTGCGGGACGGGGAACTGACCGGGTGGCTGGCGGGCGCGGTGACCCGGGCGCGCCGGGTGGGGTCGGTGTGCTCGGGCGCGCTGCTGCTCGGCGAGGTCGGCGTGCTCGACGGCCGGCGGGCGACGACGCACTGGGCGGCCGCGGCGGTGCTGGCGCAGCGGTACCCGTCGGTGACCGTCGAGGGGGACCGGCTGTACGTGCGGGACGGCCACGTGTGGACCTCGGCCGGCGTCACCACCGGCATGGACCTCGCGCTCGCCATGGTCGAGGAGGACCTGGGCCGGGAGGTCGCGCTCGAGGTGGCGCGGTGGCTGGTGTGGTTCGCGCGAAGGCCGGGTGGGCAGGCGCAGTTCGCCGGCCCGCTGGTCGAGGAGTCCGGCGGCGGGCTGCGCGAGGTGCGGGTGTGGATCCTCGCCAACCTCACCGCCGACCTGCGGGTGGCGGCGCTGGCCGAACGGGCGTGCATGAGCCAGCGGAACTTCGCGCGGACCTTCCGCCGCGAGGTCGGGCTGACGCCGGGAGCGTACGTGGAGCGGGCGCGGGTGGAGGCGGCCCGGCGGCTGCTCACGACCGGCGAGGACGGGACGGAGGCGGTCGCCGTGCGGTGCGGATTCGGCACCGCGGAGACGATGCGGCGGGCCTTCCACCGGCAGTTGGGCGTGGGGCCGGCCGAGTACCGCGACCGGTTCCGGCCGTCGCTGAACCGAGAGTAGGGAGTACTTCGTGGACATCGCGTACGTGCTGTACGACGACCTGACGGCGCTGGACGTGGTCGGGCCGTACGAGGCGCTCGGCCACCCGTCGGTGACGCCGAGGTTCGTCGCGGACCGGGTGGGACCCGTGCGCGCGGACAACGGCCTGGTCCTGCACGCGGACACCGCGTTCGCCGACCTGCCGCGCCCGGACGTGATCGTGGTGCCCGGCAGTTCGCGGTTCGAGCAGGCGCTGCTGGCGAACACCGCGCTGGTCGAATGGCTCGCCGCGGCGCACCCGACGGCGACCCGCACGGCGTCGGTGTGCAGCGGCTCGACGCTGCTGGCGAAGGCCGGCGTGCTGGCCGGCCGCTCGGCCACCACCCACTGGGCGGTCCGGGACCTGTTGGCGTCGCTCGGCGCGGTCGTCCGGCCCGACCGCGTGGTGCGGGACGGCTCGGTGATCACCGCGGCCGGGGTGTCCGCGGGCATCGACCTGGGGCTGGTCCTGGCCGCGGAGTTGTGGGGGGACGACGCGGCTCGGCTGGTGCAGCTCCTGCTCGAGTACGACCCGGAGCCGCCGTTCGACAGCGGGTCCCCGGAGAAGGCGTCCCCGGAGACCCTGGCCGCGGCCACCGCGCTGCTCGCCCGGCGCGGGGAGCGGTTCACCGCCGCCCTGGCGGGGGTAGACGTCCAGGTGGTCACCACTGTCTGGGAGAACGAGTCGGTCTGGGTCGCCGGGACACCGGAGCCGGGCGCGGTCCTGGCCGTCGGCTTCCCCGGCTACCCGCTGGTCGCCGCCGCGCGGTTCGCCGCCGCCGCGGACGAGCCGGTGCCGGTCCTCGACTGGCTCAGGCCGATCCGCGTTCCACCAGTTCGGTGGGGAGGACCACCGGTTCGCCGACCGGGTCGCCGCCGATCTGGGTCAGCAGGAGCTCGGTCATCGTGCGGGCCTGGTCGATGACCGGCTGGTGGACGGTGGTCAGCGGGGGCTCGGTGTGCCGGGCCATCTCGATGTCGTCGTAGCCCACCACGGCCACGTCGTCCGGGACCCGGCGGCCGGCGGCGCGCAGGGCCCGCAGCGCGCCGATCGCCATCAGGTCGTTGGCCACGAAGACGCCGTCCAGGTCGGGGTGGCGGGACAGCAGCGCGGCCATCGCCTGCTCGCCGGACTCGCGGGTGAAGTCGCCGTGGGCCACGCGGTCGGCCCGGCGGCCCGCGGCGGCCACCGCGCGCTGGTAGCCGGTGAGCCGGTCCGCGCCCGCGGTCATGTCCTGCGGCCCGGCGATCGTCGCGATCCGGCGGCGGCCGGCGCCCAGCAGGCGTTAGGCGGCCAGCTGGGCGCCGCCGACGTTGTCCACGTCGACGTAGGACAGGCCCGGCAGGTGCCGCTGCGGCCGACCGCCCACCACCATCGGGATGCCGGCGTCCAGCAGCAGCCGGGGGAGCGGGTCGTCGTCGTGCATGGAGGCCAGCAGCACGCCGTCCACGTGCCCGCTGCGGACGTAGTCGGCGAGGCGGGAGTGCTCCGCGTCGTTCTGGGCGTTGACCAGCACCAGCTGCACGCCGGTGCCGACCAGCGCCTGGCTGGTGGCGATGATGATGTTGCCGAGGTACGGGTCGGCCAGCACGGTGGCGTCCGGTTCGCGCATCACCAGGGCGATCGAGTCGGTGCGGCGCATCGCCAGGCTGCGGGCGGCCCGGTTGGGCACGTAGCCGAGGCGGCCGATCGCGGTCTCCACCGCGTCCTTCACCTCCGGCGACACCCGGGGCGAGTCGTTGATCACCCTGGACACGGTCGCGCGGGAGACGCCCGCCTCCGCCGCGACGGTGTCCAGGGTCGGCTTCTGCCGCCGGACCGAGACCTCACTCATTCAAGATCGATGCCGTTCGTCGTTATCACCTGGCGGTACCAGTACGCGCTGTCCTTCCACACCCGGCGCTGGGTCGGGTAGTCCACGTGGACGATGCCGAACCGCTTCGAGTACCCGTACGCCCACTCGAAGTTGTCCAGCAGCGACCACACGAAGTATCCACGAAGGTCGACGCCCGACTCGATCGCCTCGTGCACCACGGCCAGGTGGTCCCGCAGGTAGGAGATCCGTTCGTGGTCCCGCACCCCGTCGGCGGCGAGCTGGTCGTCGAACGCGGCGCCGTTCTCGGTGATCATCAGCGGTACCGGCGCGTACTCCTCGTGCACGCGGTGCACCACCGCCCGCAGCCCCTTCGCGTCGATCGCCCACCCCATCGCGGTGGTCGGGCCCGGCTGGTGCACGAACCGCACGTCCTGACAGGCCGGCCAGGGCGACGGCCCCGGCTGGGGCTCGCCCACATCGACCAGCGTGGGGGAGTAGTAGTTGATGCCCAGCATGTCCAGCGGCTGGGAGATCACGGCCAGGTCACCGTCCTCGACGAACGACCAGTCGGTCAGCCCCGCGGTGTCGCGCCGCACGTCGGTCGGGTAGTGGCCGCGGAACAGCGGGTCCAGGAACAGCCGGTTGCCCAGGCCGTCGATCCGGCGGACCGCGTCGGTCGCCTCCGGCGAGGTGGCGCCCGGCATGACCGCGCACAGGTTCAGCGTGATCGACACCTGGGCCGCCGCCGGCAGCGCGGCGCGCAGCGCCCTGGTGCCCTCGCCGTGCGCGAGCAGCAGGTGGTGCGCCGCCCGCAGTGCCAGCGCCGGGTCCGTGTGGCCGGGCGCGTGCTCGCCGGAGGCGTAGCCGAGGAACGCCGCGCACCACGGCTCGTTCAGCGTGGTCCACATCGACACCCGGTCACCCAGCCTGGCCGCGACCAGCTGGGCGTACTCGGCGAACCGGAACGCCGTGTCGCGCGCGCCCCAGCCGCCGGCGTCCTCCAGCTCCTGCGGCAGGTCCCAGTGGTACAGCGTGAGCACCGGCGTGATGCCGTACGCCAGCAGCTCGTCCACCAGGCGCGAGTAGTGGTCCAGCCCGGCCGTGTTCGCCGGCCCGCTCCCGGTGGGCTGCACCCTCGGCCAGCCCACCGAGAACCGGTACGCCGGCTGGCCCAGCTCGGCCATCAGCGCCACGTCCGCGCGGAACTCCTTGTAGTGCTCGGCGGCCACGTCGCCGGTGTCGCCGGCCTGAACCCGGCCGGGCGTGTGCGCGAAGGTGTCCCAGATGGACGGTCCGCGACCGTCCGCGGTGGTCGACCCCTCGATCTGGTACGCCGCGGTGGCCGCGCCCCACATGAAGTCCGGGGGGAACTTCAGCCGCTCCGTCATCCCTTCACCGCCCCTTGCATGATTCCTCCAATGATCTGCCGTCCGAGCAGCAGGAACACGATCAGCATCGGGAACGTGGCGATCACCGTGCCCGCGAGCACGAGCGAGTAGTCCACCTCGATGCCGCTCTTCGTGTTCGCGATCGCGACCTGGACCGTGGGGTTCTGCGTGTTCAGCAGGATCAGCGGCCAGAACAGGTCGTTCCAGTAGGTGATGAACGTCAGCAGCCCCAGCACCGCCGCCCCCGGCCGGGCCACCGGCAGCACCACGCTCCAGTAGATCCGCAGCGTCGACGCGCCGTCCACCCGCCCGGCCTCCAGCAGCTCGGTCGGCATCGCCGAGGTCAGGTACTGGCGCATGAAGAACACGCCGAACGCGCTCATCAGCGCCGGCACGATCACCCCGCGCAGGTCGTTGGCCCAGCCGAACCACTGCGTCACCATGATGTAGAGCGGGATGATCGCCAGTTGCGTGGGCACCAGCATCGTCGCGACCACGGTGGTGAACAGCGCGTTGCGGCCGCGGAAGGCCAGCTTCGCGAACGCGAACCCGGCCAGCGTCGAGGTGAACACCACCGCCGCGGTGATCGTGCCGGCCACGATCACCGAGTTCGTCAGCGCCAGCCCGAAGTTGCCCTGCTCGAACGCGGCGGCCAGGTTGTCCCACAGGTTCCCGCCGGGTACCAGCGGCGGCGGGTAGCGCCCGATCGCCGACTGGTCCCGTGAGGAGACCACGACCGACCAGTACAGCGGGAAGATCGAGAACACCACGATCGCGAACAGGATCGCGTAGGTGCCCCAGCGTGCTCTGTCCGGAGCTCGTCGAACGGCCATGTCAGTCCTCCGCCGAGCGGATCCGGCGCACCAGCAGGAAGTTCACCAGCGCGATCACCACCGTGACCAGGAACAGCGTCCAGGCGATCGCGGCCCCGTAGCCGTAGCGGCCGTTGGTCCAGAACTGCTGGTACAGGTACAGCACGACCGTCTGGAACTGTCTCTCCGAGCCGCCGTTGCTGTTGCGCGTGGTGTCGAACAGGAACGGCTCGGCGAACAGCTGCAGCGCGCCGATCGTCGACACGATCACCGTGAAGATGATCGTCGGCCGCAGGCTCGGGATCGTGATGTACCAGAACTGCTGCCAGCGGCTCGCGCCGTCGATCGACGCGGACTCGTAGAGCTCGTACGGGATCGTCTGCATCGCGGCCAGGTAGATCAACGCGTTGTACCCGGTCCAGTGCCAGATCACCATGGACGACACGGCGAGCCACGACGACCACTTCTCCGCCCGCCAGTCGATCGGGTTCTCCATGAACGGCTGGAGGAACCAGTTCAGCAGACCGAAGTCGCGCGCGAAGATCTGGTTGAAGATCAGCGCGACCGCCGCCACCGACGTGATGTACGGGACCAGCACGCCCATCCGCAGGAACAGCCGGCCGCGCAGCTTGTAGTTCAGCAGGTGCGCGATCCCCAGTGCCAGCAGCAGTTGCGGCACCGTGGACACCAGACCGATGCCGAACGTGTTGATCAGCGCGTTGTGGAAGTTCTCGTCGCCGAGCAGGTTCTGGTAGTTCTCCAGCCCGACCGACTCGTCCTCGCTGCCCGGCTGGCGCGGGCTCCACGACGTGGTCGAGATGACCGCCGTGTACACCAGCGGGAACAGCCCGAACACCGCGAACAGCCCGAAGAACGGGAAGATGTAGAGGTACGGCGAGCCCTTGAGGTCGAGGCGGTAGAGCCGCGAGCGCCACCGCTGCCGGCGCGGCGAGGGTGCCCCCGCGGGGCGCCGCCGGGAGTCCTCCTCCGACGGCGCCCCACGGTGGTCCAGATCGGTGCTCATTCGCGTGCTCAGCCCTCGCCCGCGGCTGCCTTGATGTCGGTCATCGCCGAGTCCCACGCCTCGTCGGGGTCGGTGCCCTGCTCGACGCTGTTCAGCGCGCCGGCGAACGTGGTGCCGATGACGGTGCTCTGCGGGCCGTAGACCTGCGCCGGCGCGTCCTCCAGGGACGCCGGGAAGATCTTGCCGGCCGGCGCGCCGGAGAAGAACTCCGAGGTGTAGTTCGCGACTTCGGGCTGGGTCCAGGTGCTGGTCTGGCTCGGGAAGTTGCCGATCGTCTTGAACAGCTTGATGTTCTGCTCCGGCGCGGTCAGCCACTTCGCCAGTTCGACGGCCGCCTCGGTGTTGGCGCCCTGCGCCGGCACGCTCAGGTAGGAGCCACCCCAGTTGCCCGAGCCGCCGGGGATCGTCGCGATGTCCCACTTGCCGGCGGTGTCCGCGGCGTTGGCCTGGATGTAGCCCATCATCCACGCGGGGCAGGTGATCGTGGCGAACTGGCCCTGCTGGAAGCCGGTGTTCCACTCGGGCGAGAACTCGGGCAGCGCGGCGGACTGGCCGTTCTGGATCGCCTCGACCGACAGGTCCCACGCGTCGCGCACGGCCTGGTTCTCCTCGACGATCAGGTCGCCCTCGGCGTTGTAGTAGGTCTCCTCCTCGTTGCCGAGGATGCCGGAGAACACGTGCCCGGCGGCGTCGAACCACTTCACGTCCGGGGTGGCCTTGACGAACCGGTCGCCGGTGGCGACGTAGTCCTCCCACGTCGGCCAGAGCGCGGAGACCTCCTCGCGGTCGGTCGGCAGGCCGGCCGCTTCGAACAGGTCCGTGCGGTAGCAGATCGCGAGGCCGCCGATGTCGGTCGGCAGGCCGATCAGCGTGCCGCCGTCCGGGGTGGACGCGCGCTGGATCGTGGAGTCGGTCCACTGCGAGGTGTCGACGCCCTGGTCGTTGAAGTTGACGAACTTGTCCGGCTGGCCGATGAAGCCGGAGACCTGGCCGACCTCGATCACCTCGAGGTCCGCGGTGCCGGAGCCCGCGGTGAGCCGGGCCTGCAGGTTCTGGTGGTGGGTGCCGATGTCGCTCCGGTTCTCCACGATCGTGATGTTGTCGTGCGTGCGCTCGTACTCGACGTAGAGCTCCCGGTTGTCCGGCAGGGAGAAGTTGTCGCCGAACACGTTGATCGTCAGGGTGATCTCGCCGTTCGGGTCGGCGGACTCCTCGCCGCTCCCGCACGCGGCGAGCGCGAGGGCGCTCACCGCCGTCAGCGCCACCAGTCGTGACGTACGCATGTGGGCCTCCTGCGGCCGGGGCAACCGGCCACGTCGCTGTGGGTTGTTGAGCCGCCAATCGTGAGAGCGCTCTCACGAGTTTCCGAAGGATCTCGTTCCACCCTCGCGGTGTCAAGACCTCGTAATCAGCACGTTGCGGACAAAGGTGGCCGAAGTGAGTGCGGGTCCCCTCGCACCAGGGACGGGGTGCGAGGAGACCCGCGCGATCCGCGCCGCGTGGCCTGCTGGTCGAGGCGGACCGCTGCCAGTGGACGCCCTGAAGGTCACCTCGGGGACGCTGGACGTCCGAAGGTCACCTTCAGGGCAGGGGTCACCGGGCGAAGTTGAACCAGTTGACGTTCACGAAGTCGGCCGGCTGGCCGCTGGTGAACGTCAGGTACACGTCGTGCACCCCGGTCGTGGGGCTGATGTTCGCCGGCACCGTGCGCCAGCTCTCCCAGCCGCCGGTGTTGCCGAGCGCGAAGCTGCCGATCGGCGGTGCCGTCCGCGATCCGAGCCGGACCTCGACCAGGCCGCTCGCCCCGCCACCCGCGCCGGAGGACACTCTCGCCACGAACTGTCGCGCCGGCGTGGAGCCGAAGTCGATGTCGTCGTAGCGGGCCCAGTCGCCGTTGGCCGCCCAGCCCACGTAGCTGCCGCCGCCGGCGTCGGTCGTGCCGCCGGTCTGCAGCCCGGCTTGCTGGGTGAAGCCCTCGGCCTGGATGCGGTCGTAGGCGCTGCCGCCGTCACCCGGCGGCGGGTCCTCCGGGTCGGTGCCGTCGCCGCCGCGGCTCCAGACCGCCACGTAGTCGACGAGCATCGGGTGGCCCGGCACGGTCTCGGGCACCGGGGTGCCCCGGCCGGCGACACCGTTGGGGAACGCGCCGCCCATCGCGACGTTGAGGATGATGAAGTAGCCGGCGTGCGTGGTCATCTGGTTCCACGTGTCGGTGCCGACCTGGCTCTCGCTGACCGAGTGGTACTGCTGGCCGTCGACGTACCAGCGCAGCTGGTTGGCGCCGTCGTCCCACTCGAACCGGTAGGTGTGGAACGCCGACTGGCAGCTCGCGCCGGGACAGGGCCGGCTCGCGCCGAGTCCGTTGGTCTCGTTGCACGGTCCGCCGGGGGACACTCCACAGTGGAGCACGCCCCACACGGAGTTGATCCCGTTGACGTTCTCCATGATGTCGTACTCGCCGATACCCGGCCAGTTCCAGTAGTTGCCGCGGTAGGGCGCGCCGAGCGCCCAGAACGCCGGCCAGTAGCCGAGTGCGGCGTTGCCGGTGACGTTGGGCATCTGGATGCGGCCCTCGATGCGCAGCACCCCGCCGGAGGGCGGGCGGAAGTCGGCGCGCTGCGTCTCGATGCGCGCGGAGGTCCAGTTGCCGCTGCCGTCCCGCAGGGGCGTGATCCGCAGGTTGCCCTGGCCGTCCGTGCTCACGTTGGCGGGGTTGTCGGTGTGGTACGCGATCTCACCGGTGCCCCAGTTGGGCGGGCCGCCGGGGTAGCCGTGACCGATGTCGATGATCCAGTTGTTCCGCGACGGCAGCGCGCCGGCCGCACCGTCGAAGTCGTCCGACCAGACCTCGTTCCACCCGCTCTCCGGCGGGGGGACGTCGGCCTGGGCGGTGGTGGTCAACGGGACCATGGCGACCGCGGTCGCCACGGCGGCGCCGACGGCCAGCAGCCGTTTCGATCGACGGGGGACAGGTGGGGATACAGGCATGGGCGGTGACCTCCTCGTCACGCTCGGGCAGGGGTTCCGAGTGCCCGCGAACGGGCCGCAGATATTGCCGTGTGCTATGGAAGCGCTCTCACGACCAATTGTCAACAGGTCGTCAGGTGGGCAGGGGCTTCCCAGGGCGTCCGGCTCCGTTACCCTCAAGTAGGGCAACCCCGGCGTCGATGCGCCCTCACCAGGGCGAAGGGCGTCCTATCGCGTGGATCACGCAGATCGTTACACCCAACGCAGAAAATCCACGCTCGATGCGTAGCTCACGGGTTTCGGGACTGTTAAGCTCGCGTCAACATGCGGGCCACCGCCGTCCCGCGCCCAGGTACCACCACTGAGCGCGAGGACGACGAGGGAGGTCGACGCGTGATTTTTTCTGCCATTCCCACCGCGCAGGGTCTGTACGACCCCAGTGCCGAGCGTGATGCGTGTGGCGTGGCCATGGTCGCCGACATTCAGGGCCGCCGGTCCCACGGGATCGTGACCGACGCCCTGGTCGCGCTGGCCAACCTCGAACACCGCGGCGCCGCGGGCGCCGAGCCGACCAGCGGCGACGGGGCGGGCATCCTGCTCCAGCTGCCGGACGCGCTGCTCCGCGACGCCGTCGACTTCGAACTGCCCGAACCGGACGAGCGGGGTGAGCACACCTACGCCACGGGCCTGGCGTTCCTCCCCGCCGACCCCGAGCTGAGGGCTCGGGCCGTCGCCCTGATCGAGCGCATCGCCGGCGAGGAGGGCCTCGACCTGCTGGGCTGGCGGGAGGTCCCGATCGCGCCCGAGGCCGCCGGCGTCGGCCCCACCGCGCTGTCGGTGATGCCGCACTTCGCCATGCCGTTCCTCGCCGCGCGCGCCGACGCCGCGGGCCACCGGCCGGCCGGCCTCGCGCTGGACCGGCTGACCTTCTGCCTGCGCAAGCGCGCCGAGCACGAGAGCGTCGCCGCCGGCTGCGGGGTGTACTTCCCGTCGCTGTCCGCGCGCACCATGGTCTACAAGGGAATGCTGACCACCGCGCAGCTGCCGGTGTTCTTCGCCGACCTCACCGACGAACGGCTGGCGAGCGCGATCGCGTTGGTGCACAGCCGCTTCTCCACCAACACGTTCCCGTCCTGGCCGCTCGCGCACCCGTTCCGGTTCGTCGCGCACAACGGCGAGATCAACACGATCCGCGGCAACCGCAACCGGATGCGCGCCCGCGAGGCACTGCTGGCCTCCGACCTCCTCCCGGGCGACCTGACCCGGCTGTACCCGGTCTGCGACCCGGAAGGCTCGGACTCCGCGTCCTTCGACGAGGTGCTCGAGCTGCTGCACCTCGGCGGCCGCACGCTGCCGCACGCGGTGCTGATGATGATCCCGGAGGCCTGGGAGAACAACACCACGATGGACCCGCGCCGGCGGGCCTTCTACCAGTTCCACTCCAGCCTGATGGAGCCGTGGGACGGCCCGGCCAGCGTGACGTTCTCCGACGGCACGCTCGTCGGCGCGGTCCTCGACCGCAACGGCCTGCGCCCGGCCCGCTGGTGGCGCACCACCGACGACCGCGTGGTGCTGGCCAGCGAGACCGGCGTGCTGGACGTGCCGCCGGAGAAGGTCGTGGCGAAGGGCCGGCTGCAGCCCGGCCGGATGTTCCTGGTGGACACCGCCGCGGGGACGATCGTCGACGACGACGAGGTCAAGACCGCGCTCGCCGAGGAGCTGCCCTACGAGGAGTGGCTGCACGCGGGCCTGCTCAAGATCGCCCACCTGCCCGACCGCGAGCACGTGGTGCAGACCAACGAGTCGGTGCTGCGCCGCCAGCTCTCCTTCGGCTACACCGAGGAGGAGCTCAAGATCCTGCTCGCGCCGATGGCGCTCACCGGTGCCGAGCCGATCGGCTCGATGGGCAGCGACACCCCGCCGGCCGCGCTGTCCCAGCGTTCTCGGCTGCTCTACGACTACTTCAAGCAGAACTTCGCCCAGGTGACCAACCCGCCGCTGGACGCGATCCGCGAGGAGATCGTCACCTCGGTGCAGCGGATCATGGGTCCCGAGCAGAACCTGCTCGAGCCGAGCCCGGCGTCCTGCCGGCACATCCAGCTGCCGTACCCGGTCATCGACAACGACGAGCTGGCCAAGCTCATCCACGTCAACGACGACGGCGACATGCCCGGCTACGCCTGTACCGTCCTCTCCGGACTGTACGAGGTGGACGGCGACGGCGACGCGCTGGTCGAGGCCGTCGCCCGGGTGCGCCGCGAGGCGTCCGAGGCGATCGCCGGCGGCGCGCGGATCCTCGTGCTGTCCGACCGGGACTCCGACCACCGGATGGCGCCGATCCCGTCGCTGCTGCTGGTCTCCGCGGTGCACCACCACCTGGTGCGCACCAAGGAGCGGCTGCGGGTCGCGCTCGTGGTCGAGACCGGCGACGCGCGCGAGGTGCACCACATCGCCCTACTGCTCGGCTACGGTGCCGCGGCGGTCAACCCGTACCTGGCGTTCGAGACCATCGAGAACCAGATCCGCCGGGGCACGATCAGCGGCATCGAGCCGGCGCAGGCGATCCGCAACTACGTCACCGCGCTGGTCAAGGGCGTCCTCAAGATCATGTCCAAGATGGGCATCTCGACCGTCGGCGCCTACACCGCGGCGCAGGTGTTCGAGGCGTTCGGACTCGCCCCGGACGTGCTGGCCGAGTACTTCACCGGCACCAGCTCCAAGCTCGGCGGCGTCGGCCTCGACGTGATCGCCGAGGAGGTCGCCGCCCGGCACCGCCGCGCCTACCCGGAGAACCCGACCGACCGGGTGCACCGGCGGCTGGAGTCCGGCGGCGAGTACGCCTACCGCCGCGACGGCGAGCTGCACCTGTTCACCCCGGAGACGGTCTTCCTGTTGCAGCACGCGACGAAGACCCGCCGCGAGGACGTCTATCGGTCCTATGTGGACGAAGTAGAGCGGCTCAACCGCGAAGGCGGCGCCCTGCGCGGGCTGTTCAGGCTCCGCACCGAGGGCCGCACGCCGATCCCGCTGGACGAGGTCGAGCCGGTCGAGTCGATCCTCGCGCGGTTCAACACCGGCGCCATGTCCTACGGCTCGATCAGCGCCGAGGCGCACGAGACGCTGGCGATCGCGATGAACCGGATCGGCGGGCGGTCCAACACCGGCGAGGGCGGCGAGGACGCCGACCGCCTCTACGACCCGGAGCGGCGCTCGGCCATCAAGCAGATCGCGAGCGGCCGGTTCGGCGTCACCAGCGAGTACCTGGTGAACGCGAGCGACCTGCAGATCAAGATGGCGCAGGGCGCGAAGCCGGGGGAGGGCGGCCAGCTGCCGCCGAACAAGGTGTGGCCGTGGATCGCGCGCACCCGGCACTCGACCGCGGGCGTGGGCCTGATCTCCCCGCCGCCGCACCACGACATCTACTCCATCGAGGACCTCGCGCAGCTCATCCACGACCTCAAGAACGCCAACGAGCACGCCCGCGTGCACGTGAAGCTGGTCAGTGAGCAGGGGGTCGGCACGGTCGCGGCCGGGGTGTCCAAGGCGCACGCGGACGTCGTGCTGATCTCCGGGCACGACGGCGGCACCGGTGCCTCGCCGATGAACTCGCTCAAGCACGCCGGCACGCCGTGGGAGGTCGGGCTCGCCGAGACGCAGCAGACGTTGCTGCTCAACGGTCTGCGCGACCGCATCACCGTCCAGGTCGACGGCGCGATGAAGACCGGCCGGGACGTGCTGGTCGCCGCGCTGCTCGGCGCGGAGGAGTACGGCTTCGCCACCGCGCCGCTGATCGTGGCCGGCTGCGTGATGATGCGGGTGTGCCACCTGGACACCTGCCCGGTCGGGGTCGCCACGCAGAACCCGACGCTGCGCGAGCGGTACACCGGGCAGGCCGAGCACGTGATCAACTTCTTCCACTTCGTCGCGAACGAGGTCCGGGAGATGTTGGCGGAGCTCGGTTTCCGCACTCTGGACGAGGCGATCGGGCACGCCGAGCTGCTCGACGTCGACGACGCGGTCGAGCACTGGAAGGCACGGGGGCTCGACCTCTCGCCGGTCTTCGCCGTCCCGGAGACCAGCTACGGCGGCTCCCGGCGGCGGGTCCGCGCCCAGGACCACGGGCTGGACCAGGCGCTGGACCGCACGCTGATCCAGCTCGCCGAGGCGGCGCTGGAGGACGCGCACCCGATCCGGCTGGAACTGCCGGTGCGCAACGTGAACCGCACGGTCGGCACGCTGCTCGGCTCGGAGGTCACCCGCCGCTACGGCGGCGACGGCCTGCCCGACGGGACCATCCACATCGGACTTGAAGGCTCCGCCGGCCAGTCGCTCGGCGCGTTCCTGCCGGCCGGCATCACGCTGGACCTGGTCGGCGACGCGAACGACTACGTCGGCAAGGGACTGTCCGGCGGGCGGATCGTCGTGCGGCCGCACCCGGACTCGCCGTTCGCCGCCGAGCAACAGGTGATCGCCGGCAACGTGATCGGCTACGGCGCGACCGGCGGCGAGGTCTTCCTGCGCGGCCGCGTCGGGGAACGGTTCTGCGTCCGCAACTCCGGCGCGGTGGCGGTCGCCGAGGGCGTGGGCGACCACGCGTTCGAGTACATGACCGGTGGCCGGGCCGTGGTGCTCGGGCCGACCGGGCGCAACCTCGCGGCCGGCATGTCCGGCGGCATCGCCTACGTGCTCGACCTGGACGTGAAGCTGGTCAACACCGCCATGGTCGACCTGCAGCGCCCGGACGGCGAGGACCTGCGGTGGCTGCGGGAGACCGTGACCCGCCACCACGAGCTCACCGGTTCCGCCGTGGCGGCGTCACTGCTCGGCGACTGGACCCGGCGCGCGGCGTCCTTCACCAAGGTCATGCCGCGCGACTACCAGCGCGTGCTCGAGGCGATGCGGCTCGCCGCCGCCGAGGGGCGCGACATCGACGAGGCGGTCATGGAGGCGTCGCGTGGCTGACCCCAGTGGTTTTCTCAAGCACGGCAGGAAGGACGCGCCGAAGCGTCCGGTCGCCGACCGGCTGGCCGACTGGCACGAGGTCTACCTCGACCAGGAGCCGGCCGAGCGCGACCGGCAGGTGCGCACGCAGGCGAGCCGGTGCATGGACTGCGGGATTCCGTTCTGCCACTCGGGTTCGGCCGGGTGTCCACTCGGGAACCTGATCCCGGAGTGGAACGACCTGGTCCGCGTCGGCGACTGGGCCTCGGCCAGCGACCGCCTGCACGCCACGAACAACTTCCCGGAGTTCACCGGCCGACTGTGCCCGGCGCCGTGTGAGTCGGCGTGCGTGCTGTCGATCTCGCACGACGCCGGCGGCCCGGTCGCGATCAAGCGCGTGGAGCAGGCGATCGCGGACGTGTCGTGGGAGCGGGACCTGGTGTGGGCGCGGCAGTCGACCGTGTCGTCCGGCAAGCGGGTGGCGGTCGTCGGCTCCGGCCCGGCCGGGCTCGCGGCCGCCCAGCAGCTGACCCGCGCCGGCCACGAGGTCACCGTCTACGAGCGCGACGACCGGCTCGGCGGCCTGCTGCGGTACGGCATCCCCGAGTTCAAGATGGAGAAGAAGGTCCTCGACCGGCGCCTGGCGCAGCTGCGGTCCGAGGGCACCCGGTTCGTCACCGGCTGCGAGGTCGGCGGCGACAAGCCCGGCGACCTGTCCGTGGAGACGCTGCGCGCGCGGTACGACGCCGTGGTGCTCGCGGTCGGCGCGCTGCGCGGCCGCGACGCGCCGGACCTGCCCGGTCGCGGCTTGAAGGGCGTCCACCTGGCGATGGAGCACCTGGTGGCGGGGAACAAGGAGTGCGAGGGCGACGGCCCGACGCCGATCTCGGCCGAGGGCAAGCACGTGCTGATCATCGGCGGCGGCGACACCGCGGCGGACTGCTACGGCACGGCGACCCGCCAGGGCGCGCTGTCGGTCACCCAGCTCGACCAGTACCCCCAGCCCCCGGCGGTCCGCGACGAGGAGATCAGCCCGTGGCCGGTGTGGCCGTGGATCCTGCGGAACTACCCCGTGCACGAGGAGGCGGGGCAACGCCGGTTCGCGGTGGCGGTGGAGGAGTTCGTCGGCACCGAGGCGGTGGAGTCGGTCCGCCTGCGCGAGGTGGTGGTCCGCAAGGACCCGGCGACGGGGCGACGCGAAGTCACCCCGGTAGGCGACCACGTGGAGGACGTCCCGGCCCAGCTGGTCCTCCTGGCCATCGGCTTCGAGGGCGTGGAGCCGATGCCCCTCCTGTCCGGCCTCGGCCTCTCCCTGACCCCCCGCGGCACCCTGTCCTGCGGCCCCGACTGGCAGACCCAGACCGAAGGCGTCTTCGTCTGCGGCGACGCGCACCGCGGCGCGTCCCTGGTGGTGTGGGCGATCGCCGAGGGCCGCTCGGTGGCCAACGCGGTCGACGCGTACCTGACGGGCGCGTCGGACCTGCCCGCGCCGGTGCACCCGACCGCCCTGCCGCTGGCGGTCGTGTAGACCCGCCCGGGTGCCCGGCAACGGCGCCGGCACCCGGGCCCCCTCACCCTCGCCGTGCCGCGTCCACCACCAGCTCCGCCGCGGTGACCATGTGGTCGCAGAGCCCGGGATCGTTCTCCTCCACGATCGCCTTCATCGTGATGCCCTGGCCGTTTCCGGTGCCGACGATGACCTGGCAGTGTTCGGACACGTCCGTGTTGGTTCGCACCACGGCGGGCAGTCCGCGGATCGTGCGCGGTGCGAACACCCGCCAGGCCCGTTCGGAGCTGTCCTGGTAGGCCTCGGCGAGCGGATCGTCGTCTCCATGGAGCCACAGGACGTAGGCGTACATGGGAAGTCGGTCCTGGCCGGTCTCGCTCCGCTCCCACACGCAGGCGCTGATGTGCGGGCTCGGCCTCTCGGTCGGGGACGGGCCGAAGCCGAGTTCGGCCTGCTGCCTCGGGGTGAGCGCGGAACAGGGGGTCGGCAGCAGCCGTTCGAGGCCGACGGGGTCGGTGACCTCCGGTGCGACCGACGGGCGTGCCGGGTCGACCGTCGTGGCCGGGGGAGTCGTCTCGTTCGTCGCTGTCGGTCGGGGCGCGGTCGTCGGGCCGGGTTTCGGGGTGCCGTCGGTGCAGGCGGTCACAGCGAGCACCGCGACGAGCAGAACCCACCAGACCTCACGTCGGGACATCGCCGCTCACCCGCCGTCGGCGAGTCGGCGGGCGATCACGCCGTCCGGTCTCGCCTTCTCGTCGACATAACGCTGCCGTTCCCGCTCGACCTCCGCCGCGATGGCCACCGGCTCGCCGACCATCGAGAACGCCTCGTAGCGGAAGTCCGGGCTGTCCACGTCCGTGGACGATGGCAGCGGGTGCGGAATGGTGTCGGTCGAGTCCGCCAACTCGTCTCGGCGCGTGCCGAGCCACTCCCGGATCTGGTCGAGGTTGTCCTCGTAGGCCAGGAACAGCCGGTCACGCGCGGACGTGTAGCCCTCGACCACGGGGATCGCCTCCGCGCCCGCGATCGGCTCGGGTTTCAACGCGTGGGCGGCACCGGCGAGAATCTGGTCGACGGTCCAGTCCTTCACCTTGCCCGGATCCAGGTCCTTGATGGCGTCGATCGCGGCCTTCGCCAGGCTGGTGGCCACCGACGACCACTGGAACCCGGGACTGGTTCCCTTCGTGGTGATCACCGCCTCGCAGGTGTCGGCGGTCCTCTCCATGAGGTCCTGACAGCTCGCCCGGAACTGAGCGTTGACCGCGTACATCATGCCCACCGCCTGCGCGGCGAGCAGCGTGAACTCGTACTGCGTCTCGATGCACGTCTTGATCCGGTACATCTGGTCGAAGAAGGCGTTCGCCGCGTCGCCGGTCCACCATGCCTGCAGGTCGATCATGGTGGCGTCGACGACCCCGGCCGGATCCGATTCGCGCTTCGTCGCGAGGGCCGCGTCGCGGATCTCGTTGAACTCCTCGGTGAGGCGGTCCGGGTTCATCGACATGTACTGCTCGGCGTCGAGCTGGATGGAGATGGCGAAGGGGTCGGCGTCCTCCCGGTCGGGGACGCCGACGATGTCGACGTTCAGGCCGTCGGCCGCGAGCATTCGGAGCATCGCGCCGGAGAGGCGGTAGGCGCTGCCGCGCAGGTCGTCGTCGGTGAGGGGCATGGGTCAGCCCTGCCCGTCGACGCGGCGGTACACGTCGGCGATCTCGCGCAGTGCCTCGGCGGTCGCCTCGATGCGGTCGCACGCGGTGCGCTGCCGCTCGGCGAGGTCGTCGGTGAACGCGCCGTACTCGCGCTCCATCGCCGACACCGCGGCGACCCGCACCGGCCGCGGGGTCGCGGTGTGCTCGGCGAGTACGGCGACCGGCTTGCGCAGCGCGTCGGCCACGGCGGGCAACGCCGCGGCGTGCCGGGCCAGTTCGTCGACGTTGGTCCTGAAGCCAGGTGTGGTCACGATCGCCCCCAGTCAGCTCTCGTGCTCGGAACGTTACGCCCGTTGGACGCGAGCGGGAACGCTCCGGTGCCACGCAAACCCGAACGGACGATCAGAAACCGGACATCGTGTCCAGGAGGGCAGCCGCGGCGTCCAGGTCCGCCGACAGCGGGCGGTCGGCCAGTTCCGGGTCCAGCTCGGCGTCGGCCAGGTCGAACGCCGCGCGGACCGGGAGGTCCATCAGGTCCGCCGGGCGCATCCGCAGGGCGCGGACCGCCGCCACCAGTTCGCACGCCAGCACCCGGCGGTAGGCCGCGGCCGCCTCGGTGGCCTGACGGGCCGCCTGTGTGGCGAAGCTCGCGTGGTCCTCCACCCCGCGCGACACCACCGCCGTGCCGAGGGTCACCGGGAGCGCGGCCTGGCGCAGCGCCGCCAACGCGTCGTGGGCCACGTACTCCAGGATCATCACCCCGGAGCTGCCCGGCGGGCCGGATGCCAGGAACGCCGGCAGGTCGGTGAACGCCGGCTCCACCAGGTCGCCCAGCCGCGCCGCGGACAGCTCCGCTACGTGGTGGACGGTCGCCCTGGCCTGGTCCAGCGCGACCGCCACGTACGCGGTGTGGAAGTGCGCGTGGTGGAACACGTCACCCGCCGCGACGGAGACCATGGGGTTCTCGGTCGCCGCGTTGATCTCCACCGTGAGGATCTCCCGCAGGTATCCCAGCGCGTCCAGCGCCGGTCCCTGCACCTGGGGGAACGCGCGCAGCCCGAACGGGTCCTGGATCCGCCGCCCCGGTTTCGGCACGCCGGCCATGCCCAGCAGCCGCCGCAGCTCGGCCGCGCACCGGACCTGGCCCGGGTGCGGGCGCGCCGCGTGCACGGGCGTCGCGTACGCCTCCGGCGAACCGCCGAGCACCACGTAGGACAACGCGGCCACCACGTGGCTCGCCCGCAGCAGCCGGTCCAGCTCGAGCGCGGCCAGCACGGCCTCGGCCAGGGTGGCGGCGTTGCTGCTCATGAACGCCAGCGCGTCGCTGGTGTCCAGCGGCACGGGCGGCAACCCGCCGGCCGCCCACGGTCGCTCGCCGGACAGCGTCAGCGCGGTCTCGGCCAGCACGGTCAGGTCGCCGGTGCCGATCGCGCCGGTGCTGTGCACGCGGGGGAGCGCGCCCGACGACAGCGTCTCGGCGAGCGCGGCCAGCAGGCGCGGGTGCGCGCCCGACCCGCCGGCCGCCAGCTGGTTGAGCCGGATCACCAGCATCGCGCGCACCGTGCGGGCCGGCAGCAGTCCGCCGGTGCCGCCCGCGTGGCTGCGCAGCAGGCGGTGGCCGTGCTCGGGGCCCGCGTCCTCGTCGACGGTCAGGTCGCGGTTCGCGCCGACGCCGGTCGTGCGGCCGTAGATCTCCCGCTCGGCCGACAGCTTCCCGACCAGCCGCCACGCCGCCTCGGCCCGCTCGGCGGCGTCCGGTGCCACCCGCACCGCCACGTCGTGGGCGGCGACCAGTGCCACGTCCGTGCAGCGCAGCGTCCGGCCGTCCACCACCAGCACGTCTCGCTCGACCATGCGCGCTCCCATCACTCATCGTGTGCGTGTCACTCGTTCGAGTAACCCACCGCCTGTCGTGTCGTTGTTCCCGGTGACCACCTATCACCCCTGCACGGACGACCATCCGGAAGGTAGGTACCCATGAAGAGTCACTGGCGGTCCGCCGTCGCCCTCGCGGCGAGCGGGCTCGTGGCGGCGGCCCTCGCCGCTCCCGCGACAGCATCCCCCGCGCTCTCCGTCGCGGTGCACCACGTCTCGGCGAGCGCCGAGTCGGTCGCCGCCAAGTGGACGCCCGAGGCCATGCGCGCCGCCGTCCCGCTCGACCGGCTGCTGCCGTCGGTGGACGCCACGCGGGTCACCCACGACGTCCGCCGCGCCGCACCGCAGGTCGTCGAGCCGACCGCCTCGCTGCTCGACGACGTGCTGCCGATGGCCTTCCCCGAGGGCGGCGGCGAGTGGACCGGCGGCGGCGCGGTTGAGTCCACCGCCGGCCGGGTGTTCTTCACCTACGGCGGCCGGCAGGCCTCGTGCAGCGGCAACGCGGTGACCAGCGGAAACAAGAGCGTCGTGATGACCGCGGGGCACTGCGTCAAGCTCGACGGCGCCTGGCACACCGACTGGGTGTTCGTGCCCGCCTACGACAACGGGAACGCGCCGTACGGCACCTGGACCGCGCGCGTCACGCTCGCCACCCCGCAGTGGGAGGCCAGCGAGGACATCAACTACGACGTCGGCGCGGCCGTGGTGAACCCGCTGGACGGGCAGAGCCTCACCGACGTCGTCGGCGGCCAGGGCGTCGCGTTCAACCAGCCGAAGATCCAGGACATGTACGCGTTCGGCTGGCCCGCGGCCGACCCGTACGACGGCACCCGGATGATCTACTGCAGCGGCCGCACGTTCAACGCGCTGATCAGCGACGGCATCGGCATGACCTGCGACATGACCGGCGGCTCCAGCGGCGGCCCCTGGTTCCAGGAGTTCGACGAGGCCACCGGCGCCGGGATCCAGACCTCGGTGAACAGCTACAAGATCAACTTCATCCCGACCTGGATGTTCGGCCCGTACTTCGGTGCCGACGCCCAGGACGTCTACAACGCCGCGCAGGCGGCCTGACGCGCGACCCGTGGCGGGTGGCACCTCGTTAGGGTGTCACCCGCCCGGCATATCCTGGCGCTCGATGGACACGCGGTTCGAGGGCTTCGGCGAGCACGCCGTCGACTTCTACGACGGCCTGGTCGCCGACAACTCACGGCCCTACTGGCTGGACAACAAGCACGTCTACCAGGCCGACGTGCGCGCGCCGATGGAGGCCCTGCTCGCCGAGCTGGCCGGCGAGTTCGCCACCGACGACACCCGGGTCGCGGTGTTCCGGCCGTACCGCGACCTGCGGTTCGCCCGGGACAAGCGGCCGTACAAGGACCACTGCGGCGGCGTGATCGAGCCCGGCCGCGGTGCCGGCGCCTACTACGTCGAGGTCGGCACCGAGGGCCTGCGGGTCGGCGGCGGCTGCTTCCACCTCGAACCCGACCAGCTCGCGCGCTACCGGACCGCCGTCGCCGAGGACCTGCACGGGGCCGCGCTGGCGGAGATCGTCGGCGGGCTCGCCGAGGCCGGCTGGGAGATCAAGGGGGACCGGCTGCGCACCCGGCCGCGCGGCGTCGACCCCGACCACCCCCGGATCGACCTGCTGCGGCACCGGTCGGTCTACGCGATGCGCGTCTGGCCGCCCGACGACGTGCTGCACGAGCGGGCCCTGCTCGACCGCGTGCGCCGGGCCTTCCGCGTGCTGCGCCCGTTCAACGAGTGGGCCTGGGACCACGTCGGCGTGACCGACAAGAGCACCGACAGGATCGCCGGGAAGCAAACACGGCGGTAACGTTCTGGATCGATTCTCCACTTACTGACGAGTATCTCGGGATCGTTCCAGCGATGGGCGCTAGGCTGCGTACCCGTGAGTCGACGAGCGAAGATTGTATGCACGCTGGGACCGGCGACGGCGACCCCGGAGAAGGTGCGCGAGCTGGTCGCGGCCGGCATGGACGTCGCCAGGATGAACTTCAGCCACGGCAGCCAGAGCGACCACAAGCAGGTCTACGACCTGGTCCGGGCCGCCTCCGACGAGTCGGGCCGCGCGGTGGGCATCCTGGCCGACCTGCAGGGCCCGAAGATCCGCCTCGGCACGTTCGCCAGCGGGAAGGTCGAGTGGCAGGTCGGTGACGTCGTCCGGATCACGGTCGAGGACGTCGAGGGCACCCACGGGCGCGTCTCCACCACCTACAAGGGCCTCGCCAGGGACGCGAAGGCCGGCGACCGCCTCCTGGTCGACGACGGCAACGTCGGGCTGACCGTCACCGCGGTCGAGGGCCAGGACGTGGTCTGCGAGGTGACCGAGGGCGGCAAGGTCAGCAACAACAAGGGCATCTCGCTGCCCGGCATGGACGTGTCGGTGCCGGCCATGTCGGAGAAGGACATCGAGGACCTGGAGTTCGCGCTCCAGCTCGGGGTGGACTTCGTGGCGCTGTCCTTCGTGCGGTCCCCGGCCGACATCGACCTGGTGCACCAGGTGATGGACCGGGTCGGCAAGGGCAGGCTGCCGGTGATCGCGAAGCTGGAGAAGCCGGAGGCGGTCAGCAACCTCGAGGCGATCGTGCTGGCCTTCGACGGCGTGATGGTCGCCCGCGGCGACCTGGGCGTGGAGCTGCCGCTGGAGCAGGTGCCGCTGGTGCAGAAGCGCACGATCCAGATCGCGCGCGAGAACGCCAAGCCGGTGATCGTGGCGACGCAGATGCTCGAGTCCATGATCAACAACTCGCGTCCGACGCGGGCCGAGGCCTCCGACTGCGCCAACGCCATCCTCGACGGTGCCGACGCGGTGATGCTCTCCGGGGAGACCAGCGTGGGCGCGTACCCCTTCGAGGCGGTCCGCACCATGGCCCGCATCATCACCAACACGGAGGAGAACGGCGCCGACCGCATCCTCCCGCTGGGCACCATCCCGCACACCCGCGGCGGTGCCATCACCCGCGCGGCCGCCGAGATCGGCGACCAGCTCTCCGCGCAGTACCTGGTGACCTTCACCGAGTCCGGCGACACCGCCCGGCG
>DATABL010000040.1:0-5521 GCA_036259595.1 Actinophytocola sp. | reverse complement strand
GCGGAGTGGCACCGACACGACGTCCCCGGACAGGTGGGCCATGGGTGATCACGCGCCTCGGTCCGGCCGCGACCTGACCCACATCGGCCCGCGGCTGCTCAGCTGACCGAGACCTCGGCCGCCGAGGCGTAGGAGCCGCCGCTGGCGGAGTGCGCCTCGAGCCGGACGTAGCGGGCCTGGGTCCGCGGGAAGGTCACCGACTTCTCCCGCGCGTCGGCGGTCCACGTGCCGCTCGTCACCTCGGTGAAGGTCTGCCCGTCCGTGCTCACGTAGACGACGTAGTCCTTGATCGTGCCGTTGAGGTTGCCGTCGAAGCGTGGCTGGTAGCGCAGCTCGGACACGGCCGTCGGCTCGCCGAGGTTGAGCGTGATCGACTGCGGCAGCGGCGTCGGCGGCGACCACTCGGAGTGCCAGAACGTCGAGATGTCCCCGTCGATCGCGTACTCCGGCGGGCGGCCGGGGTTGAAGCTGCTCGCGTACACCGCGGGCTCGACGCACGGGCCGTCCGGCACCACCACCGGGACCACGGTGCTCGACGAGCCGACCCGCACGGTCACCTCGTACGTCCCCGGCGGCGCCTGCCGCGGCGCGGTCACCCGCAGCGCCGCCCTCCTGGCCTCGCCGGCCGGCACGGTGATCGCGCTCTGGGCCGGCTCGACGGTGAGCGGGGCGGACGCGGCGGCCGTGACCGGCTCGGTGACCTCCTCGCCGGTGCGGTTGGCCACGCGGGCGACGATCGCGGCGACCCGGGTGCCGAACTCGCAGCGGTCGAGCACGAGCTCGCCCGGCAGCACCGTACGCCGCACGGGCTCCGGCTCGCCGACGGTCGCCCAGGTGAACGGCGAGTCCGCGTAGTACCTGGCGCGGCATGCCCCCTCGGTCCGGCCGGACCGGCCGGCGTCGTAGGCGTCCTTGCACGCGGCCGCCTCCGGCACCGCGTAGTCCTCGTCGACGTACGCCGAGGTCACCGCGCCCGGGGTGAACAGGTAGCCGCTGTACCGGTGCTCCTGGGCCAGCGACCGCTCGTAGGCCGCGTCGGTGTAGGCGTAGGTGTCGGTCAGGGTCGACCAGAACGGCTGCGGCGCGCAGTCCACCGGCTGGGGCTCGGCCGCGAGCACGCACCGGGCGAGCCGCAGGTCGACCCCGAGCACGGGGACCGCGTCGTCGTCCCGGCCGAGCGCGTGGAACTCCTCGGCCGCCACCGCCGGGTCGCCGCCGATGTGCCCGGCCACCAGGCGCAGCCGCAGGTCCGACCGCACCTGCCGCACGGTGGCGTAGGCCTGGTCCTCGCTCTGGACCCGGTGGTAGCCCGACGCCCGCCGGTCGGCCTCGAGGGTCCTGGTGTTGATCACGATCGCGGTCTCGCGCACGGAACCGTCGGGCGCGAACGCCCGGTTCCCCGGCGCCACCACCGCCCGGTACCGGTCACCGAACTCCCGGGACAGGCGGGCCGCCACCCGCCGGGCGCCGGGGCCGAGGACCTCGGCGAGCAGCACCGCGTCCGGCGCCGCCGGCACCCGTTCGGCCAGCCGGTCCACGAAGTTGTCCACGTCCCGTTTGTCCCGCACGTCCGCCGGCCGGATCGCGTCCTGCAGGTTCGCCTGCACGACCAGCACCTCGCGCGGCCGCACCGGCGGTGGGCTCGCACTGTCCACGAAGGACGCCGCCGTGGTCACGACGGCCACGACCAGCGGCACGACCAACACCGCGAGCAGGGCTCGGTTCCGCGACATCGCCACCACCTCACGCTTCCTGGAGTTCCGGTCGTCCCGGCTCGACGACGAACGACGCCCGCGTCGACATCGTGCCGCCCGGTTGGGTCACCCGGTCGAGCACGAGGTAGTCGGCCCGCCACTCGTCGGCGTCCGCGCGGCAGCGGACGTATCCCCGCTGCCCGTTGAAGAACTTGAGGTGCGGGTTGGCCGCGAGCCACTCCCGCCCGCCGGCGGTGACGTCGGTGCCGTTGCCGCCGGAGGTGATCGAGGTGCCGAGGAACTCCGGTGCGACGGTCGGTGACTCGGGTCGTCCGAAGTCCAGCTTCAGCTCGGCGGCGCAGTTCACGTGGGCGTCGCCGGTGATCACCACCGGGTTCCTGGCCCGCCGCTCGACGATCCCGCGCAGGACCCGGTCCCGGCTGGCCGCGTAGCCGTCCCAGGTGTCCGGGTTGAGCTGCTGCAGCCCGGGGTCGGTGAGCCGGTCGAGCTGGAACATCATCACCTGGTTGCCGATGACGTTCCACGTCGTCCGCGAGCGGTCGAGCCCGTCGAGCAGCCACTCCTCCTGCCGCCGGCCGAGGATGCTGCGCGCCGGGTCGTTCCGGGCGGAGATGTCGAGCGGGTCCCGGTACTGGCGTTCGTCGAGCATGTGGAGCATGCCGTGGCGCCCGAACCGCATCCTGCGGTACAGCCGCATGTCGGGCCCCCGGGGCAGCGACGTCCGCCGCAGGGGCATGTGCTCGTAGAACGCGCGCAACGCCCATGCCTTGCGGCGCAGGAAGTTCTCCGGGGTCGGCCGGGTGGGCTCGGTCTCGGCCGACCAGTTGTTCTTGACCTCGTGGTCGTCGACGGTCACCACGAACGGCAGGGTGCCGCGCGCCGCCTGGAGGTCGGGGTCGCTGGCCACCAGGGCGTGCCGGATCCGGTACTGGTCGAGCGACATGGGCTCGAGGCGTTGCGGCCAGGTCAGCGGCACCCCGCGCACTCCCCCGGTGGCGCCGAGCTGGTTCTCGTAGATCCAGTCGCCGAGGTGGACGACGAAGTCGAGGTCCTGGCCGGCGAGGTGGCGGTAGGCGGTGAAGAAGCCGTCGTCCCACGACTGGCAGGAGGCGAAGGCGAGTTCGAGCGGCGCGGCCTCGTGCGGCGCCGGCGCGGTCCGGGTGTGCCCGATCTCGCTCAGCTCGCCGCGGACCTCGAACCGGTACCAGTAGTCGCGGCCGGGGCGCAGCCCGTGCACCTCGACGTGCACGGCGTGGGCCAGCTCGGGGAGGGCCGAGACGGTGCCCTCCCGGACGACGCGGGTCATCGAGTCGTTCTCCGACACCTGCCACCGCACCGGGAAACCGGCGTCCGGCATGCCGCCGCGGCCGTCCTCGGCGAGCGGGTCGGGCGCCAGCCTGGTCCACAGCACCACGCCGTGCGGCTCGGGGTCACCGGAGGCGAGCCCGAGCCGGAACGGGTAGTCGGGCAGCGGCGGCGTGGCGGCCGCCCGCCCGAACGGCAGCTGCGAGAGCGCGATCAACCCGGCGAGACCGCCGGCACCGGTGAGTAACCGCCGCCGATCGAACACAACCATCACCTGTCCCCTTCTCTGGTCACCATTCGGCGAGTCCGCCGTCCGCGTGTCGCCACACCGGGTTGCGCCAGGCGTGGCCGATCTCCGCCATCCGGCGCACAGCGGGCTCGTCGATCTCGATGCCGAGCCCCGGCCGGACCGGGCGTGCGGCATGCCCGTCGACGAAGTCGAAGACGGCCGGGTCGACCAGGTAGTCGAGCAGGTCGTCGGTGGCGTTGTAGTGCAGGCGCAGGCTCTGTTCCTGGATCAGGAAGTTCGGCACCGCGAACCCGAGCTGCAGGCTGGCCGCCAGCGCGATCGGCCCGAGTGGACAGTGTGGGGCGAGCGACGCCCCGTGGATCTCGGCCAGCGCCGCGATCCGCCGCACCTCGGAGATCCCGCCGGCGTGGGAGGGGTCCGGCTGGGCCACCGCGACACCGGCGGCCAGTGGTTCGCGGAAGTCCCAGCGCGAGTAGAGCCGCTCCCCGGTGGCCAGCGGGATGGTGCCGGCCGCCACCAGGTCGCCGACCAGGTGCAGCTGCTCGGGCAGCAGCGGCTCCTCCACGAACATCGGTGCCACGTCGGCGAGCATGGCGAGCAACCGCCGTGCCATGGCCGGCGAGACCCGGCCGTGGAAGTCGATCGCGAGGTCCCGGTCGTCGCCGAGCACGGCGCGGGCCTGCTCGGCCCGTTCGACCACCCGGCGCGCCGCACGCGGGCTGTCGATCGCGCGCAGCCGCCCGGAGGCGTTCATCTTCACCGCGGTGAAGCCGGCGTCGACCTGCGCGGCGACCTCGTCGGCGACCGACTCCGGTTCGTCGCCGCCGACCCAGGTGTAGACGCGGACCCGGTCGCGCACCGGCCCGCCGAGCAGCTCGTGCACCGGCGCCCCGCGCACCTTGCCGGCGATGTCCCACAACGCCTGGTCGAGCCCGGCGAGCGCGCTGGAGAGCACCGGCCCGCCGCGGTAGAACCCGCCGCGGTACAGCCGCTGCCAGTGGTCCTCGATGCGCAACGGGTCCTCGCCGAGCAGCAGGTCGGACAGCTCGTGCACGGCCGCGCGGACGGTCGCGGCGCGCCCCTCGATCACCGGTTCGCCCCAACCCGTGACGCCCTCGTCGGTGCTCACCTTGACGAACAGCCAGCGCGGCGGCACGGCGAAGGTCTCGACCTCGGTGATCTTCACGTGGTTCCCTTCGAACGCCGCACGAGCTCCGCGTCCCGGACGGCCTGGTCGAGCAGTGCGCGCATGGCCCGTTCCGCCGCGTCCGGGTCGCCGTCCCGCATCGCCTCGAACACGGCGCGGTGGGCGGGCACCGGGTCCTGGACCGACCCGCCGTGCCCGGTGTGCACGAGCGCGTCCCGTGCGGCCAGCCCGACCTCGATCATCGCTTCCATCCGGATCAGCAGCTCGTTGTGCGACGCCGTGAGCAGCGCGCGGTGGAAGCGCAGATCGGCCTCGACCGCGGCGGCGCTCGCCGGGTCCGAGGCCGCCATCGCCTCCAGTGCCTCGGACAGGGCCGCCAGGTCCTCGGGGTCGCGGCGCACCGCGGCCAGGCGCGCGCCGGCCGGCTCCACGATGGACCGGACCTCGGCGAGCTGGCTGAGCAGTTCCCCGGTCGGCTGCCCGGACAGCTGCCAGCGCAGGACGTCCGCGTCGAGCAGGTGCCAGTCCGCGCGCGGCCGCACGAACGTGCCGCGCTTCTGCCGGGCGTCGACCAAACCCTTGGCGGCCAACACCTTCAGCGCCTCCCGCAGCACCGTGCGGCTGACGTCCAGCTCGGCCTCCAGCTGCCCCAGGTCGATCGAGTCCTCCGGACCGAGCCGGCCGGACACGATCCGGGTGCCCAGCTCGTTGACCACCTGGCCGTGCAGACCACGTCCGGCGTATCCGTTCACCACGCGCTCCCTCACGCCGAGTCCTTGCGGATGGTCCAACCCCCGTCGACCACGAGGTTGGCACCCGTGACGAACGACGCGTCGGCCGAGGCGAGGAAGGCGATCGCGGCGGCGACCTCGTCGGGCCGGCCGAAGCGGCCCAGCGCGGTGCCGGCGACGCTGCGCTCGCGGTCCGCCTCCCCCACCCGGTCCCAGGCGCCGGTGAGCACCGGGCCGGGCAGCACGCAGTTGACCCTGACCCGTGGCCCGTACTCCACCGCCACCTGCCGGGTCAGTGCGGTCAGCGCGCCCTTGCTCGCCGCGTAGGCGGGGTGGCCGGGCAGGCCGGCCACGGCGTGCACCGAGGACACCA
>DATABL010000039.1:0-11996 GCA_036259595.1 Actinophytocola sp. | reverse complement strand
CGAGCCGCCCGTTGAACGGCAGGTTGTCGCAGGACAGCACGGTCAGGCCCGGCCTGCCCCGCCCGCGCCGGAGCCGCAGCCCGCGCACGAGCTGGCCGACCACGGTGCCCGGCGGCCGGCCCGCCACATCGGCGGCGACCTCGGGGTCGTCCGCGCGCAGCCGGCCGGTCGCCGGGTCATGCCGGTAGCCGGCCTCGGTGACCGTGATCGTCACGACGTCCACTCCGGACAGAAGCGTGGTGAGCCGCTCCGGCTGGGCCGGGGCGAGCAGCGCCTCCCGGACACTGTCGACGACGTCGATCCGCTCGCCGGCCGCGGACCGCTCGGCGACGGTGAACAGCCCGTCCTGCGCGGTGAGCGCCTCGGCCACCGCCGGGTTGCGCTGGCCGACCGCGCAGATCGCCCAGTCCCCCGGTTCAGCGGTCATCGCGCGCATGGTCAGCACCGCCTGGTGCGCCCGGTGGAACGCGCCGAGTCCCAGGTGGACGATGCCCACACCCGGCCGGTCGCCGCCGAGGCCGGCGGTGACCAGGTTCAGCCGGGGTCGGGTCACCGCGCCGGCAGCGAGGCGTCGTGGCCGGTGGCGTCGACGGCGGCGATGTCCACGTCCTTGCTCTCCTTCGACATCCAGAACGCCACGAACGATACCGCCGAGACGCCGATGATCCAGAAGGCGACGAGCCAGCCCTTCCCGCCGGCCTGCGCGACCAGCGCGGCGGCGATCAGCGGGGAGAACCCGCCCAGCGCGGCGCCGATCTCGCGGGAGGCGGCGAACCCGGTGTAGCGGACCCGCGCGCCGAACAGCTCGGCGTAGAAGGCCGGCTGCACCGCGATCATCGGCGCGAACCCGATGGTGGTGGCGATGATCAGCGCCAGCCAGATCAGCACGGGTTCGCGGGTGTCGAGCAGCAGGAAGAACGGGAACGCCCAGGCCGCGGTGAACACGACGCTGAACAGGTTCAGCGGCCGGCGCCCGATCCGGTCGGACAGCCGGCCGTAGACGGGTTGCAGCGCGATCACCAGCACGCTGAACAGGATCACGCCGGTGAGGCCGACCGACCGGTCGAGGTCGAGGGTGCCGGTGATGTAGGTGAGGCTGTAGGTGGCGTAGATGTAGACGACCGCGGTGTCGCAGATGTGCGCGCCGATGCCGATGAGGAAGTTGCGCGGGTAGCGGCGCAGCGCGTCGAGCACCGGCAGCGCGACGGTGGTCCGCTTCTCGTTCATCCGCCGGAACACCGGCGACTCGGCCACCCGCAGCCGCACGTAGAGCGCGACCGCGATCAACAGGAAGCTGAACCAGAACGGGATCCGCCACGCCCACGCGAGCACGGTCTCCTCGCCGAGCGACTCGACCGAGAGGAAGACCACCGTCCCGGTGAGGAGTCCGATCTGGACACCGGTCTGGGCGAACGAGGTGAAGAACCCCCGCCGCTTCGGCGGCGCGTGCTCGGCGAGCAGCGTGGACGCGCCGCCGAACTCCGCGCCCGCGCCGAGGCCCTGGCACATCCGCAGGAACGTCAGGATGATCGGCGCGGCGATGCCGATGGTCTCGTAGGTGGGCAGCAGCCCGATGAGGCCGGTGGACACGCCCATCACGAGCGTGGTGACGATCAGGGTGGCGCGCCGGCCGACCCGGTCGCCGAGGTGGCCGAAGATGAACCCGCCGAGCGGCCGCACCGCGAACCCGACGCCGAACGTGGCGAACCCGACGATCGTGCCGACCGCGGGGTCGTCGGTGACGAAGAACAGCTGGTTGAACACCAGCGTGACGGCGAAGCCGTAGATGAAGAAGTCGTACCACTCCAGCGCGGTGCCGACCACGGATGCGGTGACCACGCGTTTCAGCTCGGTGGGGGTCGTGTCCCGGACGGTTCCGGCGTCGTCGGCGGCTCCGGTCATGGGTCATTCCCTTTCTGGAGTCAGAGTGAGTTCAGGTCCTGCCAGGTGGTGTCGGTGATGGGGATGCCGTCGCGTTCGCGCTCGCGGCGAACGCGTTCCTCGAGCTCGCCGGGGACGAGCACCTCGTGGTGGCCCTCGGCGAGCGGGGTGTCGTTGAGCTGCCGGCAGAACTCCTCGGTGCGCTGCCGGAACTCCTCGACGGGCTGGAAGGCGGCGATGTCGAAGGCCAACAGGACGGTGCCGAACCCGCCGCGGTAGTCGGGCATGCTGCCGATACCGGTGCCGGACAGCAGCCCGCCGACGATCTCGATCAGGACGGACAGGCCGTAGCCCTTGTGGCCGCCGAAGGGCAGCAGCACGCCGCCGGCGTAGAAGTCGCCGGGGTCGGTGGTCGCGCGCCCGGCGGCGTCGAGCACGAGGCCCTCGGCGACCCGCTCCCCCCGGTCCCGCGCGACCGCGAGCTTGCCCTCGGCGACACCCGAACTGGCCCAGTCCATGACGACGGGCGCGCCGTGTGCCCGCGGCACCGCCCAGGCGAGCGGGTTCGTGCCGAGGCGCCGTTCCCGGCCACCGAACGGGGCGACGGTGGAGTCGGCGTTCCCGAACGCCATGGCGACGAGGTCGCGTTCGGCGAGGGCGCCGACGTACTCGCCGAGACGCCCGACGTGGTTGCAGTCGCGGATGGCGGCCACGCCCGAGCCGTGCCCGCCGGCGAGCCCGGCGAGCTCGCGGACCGCCCGGGCGGCGGCGAGCTGCCCGAACGCGCGCCGCCCGTGCACGACGACGGCGCCGGGGCGGGTGGTCTCGGCCTGGGGAACGGCACGGGGGTCGATCCGGCCGGCGTGGACGGCGTCGACGTAGGCCGGCAGCCGCCGCACGCCGTGCGAGTCGTGCCCGAGCAGGTTCGACTCGACCAGCGAGCCCGCCACGACCTCGGCGTCCGCCTCCGACGCCCCCGCGGCGACGAGGATTCGCACGGACAACGCGCGAAGCTCGGACGCGGACACCAGTCGCATACGTTCCACCTGACAGAACGACATTCCATTTCCGACGTGAGCATGGTGCCACACCCGGGCGGACGTTGTGAAGCCAGTCACAGAAGAGGGGTGGAACGGGGGACTGGCTGGACGCAACGGGGACTGGCCGGACGGAACGGGAGACCTGCACGACGGGAGCGGGACTCGCGCGATGGGAACGCGAGACTCGCGGGGGTTAGGGGGCGCCCAGGGCTTGGGAGATCTGGTGGGCGGCGGCGGTGACCTGGGCGGGGAGGTCGGGGTTGGCGCTGGTGAGGTTGACCAGGGAGGCGGCGGAGACGGCGCCCAGGACCGTGCCCGTGTGGTCGAAGACGGCGGCGCCGACGGCGTGCACGCCGGCCTCGTTCTCCTCGTGGTCCTCGGCGTAGCCGCGTTCGCGGACGGTGCGCAGGTCGGCCAGCAGCGCGGGCTCGCCGGTGAGGGTGTGCGGGGTGCGGGGGGCCAGGCCGGTGCGGGCGAGCAGCGCGTGCACCTCGTCGTCGGGCATGGTGGCGAGGATGGCCTTGCCGATCGAGGTGCAGTGCAGCTTCAGGCTCATGCCCACCCGGGAGGCCAGGTGGTACGGCTTGGCGCCCTCGAGCTTGGCGACGTAGACCGCCTCGTCGCCGGACAGCAGGGCCAGGTGCACCGTCCAGCCGGTGCGTTCCTGCAGGTCGCGCAGGATCGGGCGGACCTGCTCGGCGATGTCGAGCCGCTGCAGGAACCGGCCGGCCAGCGTGAGGATCCGTGGCCCCCCGACGTAGCTGCCCTGCCCGTCGGTGCGCGCGAAGCCGTGCCGGACCAGGGTCTGCAGGATCCGTTGCACGGTCGGCTTGGGCAGCCCCGCCGCCTTCGCCAGGTCGGCGATGCGCGAGTGGTCGGCGAGTGCCTCGAGCACGCTCAAGGTCTTGTCCGCCGCCGACATCGCCTCGCCCATACGACCTAATGTAGGTCAGGGACGATCATCGGCGCTGGAGGTCGCATGCCCTACGAGGTGCCCTACGACGTGACCGCCGTGCGGGCCGCCTTCCCGGCGTTGGCCGAGGGCGCCGCCCACTTCGACGGCCCCGGCGGGTCGCAGTCCCCCGCCGCGGTCGCCGACGCGGTCGCCGGGGTGCTCCGCTCGGCGGTGGCCAACCGGGGCGCCGTCACCCGGGCCGAACGCCGCGCCGACGACCTCGTGCTCGCCGCCCGGCAGGCCGGCGCGGACCTGGTCGGCGGCGACCCGCGCGGTGTCGTGTTCGGCCGCAGCATGACCCAGCTGACCTACGACCTCGCCCGGACGCTGGCCAAGAACTGGGGCCCCGGCGACGAGGTCGTGGTGACCCGCCTCGACCACGACGCGAACATCCGCCCGTGGGTGCAGGCCGCGACCGCCGTCGGGGCGGCCGTGCACTGGGCCGGCTTCGACCGCGAGACCGGCGTCCTGTCCGTCGACGACGTCACCTCCGCCATGTCCCCGCGCACCCGCCTGGTGGCCGTGACCGCCGCGTCCAACCTGCTCGGCACCCGCCCGCCGGTCGCCGAGATCGCCGCCGCGGCCCGGTCGGTCGGGGCGCTGACCTACGTGGACGGGGTGCACCTGACGCCACACGACCTGGTCTCGGTGCGCGACCTCGGCGCCGACTTCTACGTGTGCTCGCCGTACAAGTTCCTCGGCCCGCACCTCGGCCTCCTGTACGCCGACCCCGAGCTGCTGGCCCAGCTGCACCCCGACAAGCTCCTGCCGGCCACCGACGCCGTCCCCGAGCGCTTCGAGCTGGGCACCCTGCCCTACGAGCTCCTCGCCGGCACCACCGCGGCGGTCGACTTCCTGGCCGGCCTGGTGCCGGCCACGGGTTCCCGCCGCGACCGCCTGGCCGCGTCGCTGACCGCGCTCGCCCGGCACGAGGCCGCACTGCTGTCCCGGCTGGACCAGGGCCTCGCCGGCATCCCCGGTGTCACCCGGCACGGTGACCCCACGCGGGACCGCACCCCCACGGTGCTCTTCTCGGTGGCCGGGGTGGCCCCGGACGAGGTGCACCGCCGGCTCGCCGAGCGGAACGTCAACGCCCCGGCGGGCAGCTTCTACGCGGTGGAGTGCGCCCGCTGGCTCGGCCTCGGCGACGCGGGCGCCGTGCGGGCCGGCATCGCCCCGTACACCGACGCATCCGATGTGGGCAGGCTGCTGACCGGCGTGGCCGACCTCGCCACCCGGTAGCCGGCCTATTCGGTCGTCTGGGTGCCCAGGGCCTCGTCCACGCTGGAGTGCACCGAGAAGACCTGGTCGAGCGCGGTCACCTGGATCGCCCGTGGCACGACCGTGCCGGTGGCGACCAACGCCAGCAGCACGCCGCGCTCGACGCACTGGTTGTTCAGGTCGACCAGCAGCGCCAGCCCGGCCGAGCCGATGAACGACAGCCCGGACAGGTCGACCACCAGCGGCGACGGCGCCGCCGCGACTTCCGGCACGCCGTCCAGCCGCTCCCGCAGGACGGGAACGGTGGCCAGGTCCAGCTCACCGCTGACCGACACCACCACCGCACTGCCCCGGGCGTCGATGTCTACGGTGAGCAGATCCGAAGAACCCACAGCGCCTCCAGTCAACTCGCGCGACCAGCGGCCAGCCTACAAAGGTCTCGGACCTACGCACCCGACCAGGTCCCACTAACGAGTTAGGTGGACCCGGAATCCTTGCCAAACCTCAGCGGTCCTGCTGGGAACGCTCCCGTGTCTCGTGCTGGGCGGCCTCGGCGCGGGCGCGGTCGGCCTCCGCCTCCTTCTCGGCGACCTCACGCTGCGACTCGGCCTTGTCCTGCTGCGCCTGGCCCTCGCGGGTCGTCGCGTCGTCGCCCACCATGGCGCCCGCGGCTTCCTTGAACCTGCCCTTGATCTCCTCGACAGCGCCCCGGACGCCCTCGTTCTTGTCGGACACGATGTCCTCCTTCGCACTCGGCGGTCCGTGCTCGGTCGCCGCGTACCCGTCAGTACGATGACGAAACGTCGAGCTGCTCGCGCAGGATGTCCAGGTGCCCGGCGTGGCGGGCCGTCTCCTCGACCATGTGCACCAGCACCCAGCGCAGGGACACCTCGCCCATGGAGACGTGCGGCACCACGTCGTCGAGGGTGTACCGAGCCGCGACGGCCCGGGATCGGGCGCACTCGGCCCGGTAGTCGGCGATGAGCGAGTCGACGGTGTCCTCCGGCTGGACGGTGAACTCCCAGTCGCGCTCGTGCTCGCGCCGGTGGTCGCCGGTGCGCGCGCCGAACAGGGATTCGAACCAGCCGTGCTCGACCCATCTCAGGTGCTTGACCACGCCGCCGAGCGTGGTCAGCGACGGCACCAGCCGGCGACGGGCGTCGGCCTCGGACGCGCCGGCCAGCTTCTCCACGACCGCGTCGCGGTAGAGGTCGAGGAACCGCTCGAGCATGGGGCGCTCGGCGGCTGTGGAGACGAGGTCCTCCGGAGGCGGTCCGTTCATGCCCGCCGACGCTACGCGGAGGGTCCGACACTTTCCGGTTTCGCCTGGTAGGCGGCCGAGAACAGCAGGTTCTCCAGGGCGCGGAGACTGTCCTCGACCGGCACCAGTGCGGTGTCGGAATACAGGGTGACCTCGCCTCGGCCGACCGTGAGGTGGCAGCCGCCGACAGGGCGCGGGATCGCCGGCGACGGCTCGCGGTGGCCGAGCGGGCGGTCGTCCACGCGGACGAACGGGCGCGGCGCGTCGGCGAAGACCGACTTCGCCAGCCGGTCCGGGTCGTAGCGGGCGAAGCGGTGCGCCCGCACCACCGTCCGCCAGGTCTGCGACACCAGGTCGCCGAAGCTGGGCACGGTGAGGTCGAGCACCACCAGCCCGTCCTGCGCGATCGCGGCGACCACGTCCCGCCGGTCCGGGTAGAAGCGGTTGCTCACGACCGTGCGCAGCGCGACCGTCGGCTGGTCGGTGAGCATGCCGAGGACCTTCGCCGTGCCCGCCAGGTACACCGTCGACGCGCGTACCCCGTGCCGCACGGCGATCGCGTGCGCGGCGTTGCCTAGCGCGGCGGAACGCAGGGTCGCCGCCGCGGGCTCGCCGTCGGGCACCGCGACCCGGCGAACCCGGCGCAGCTCGGTGCGCCAGAACCGGATCGCCCGGTCGGTGGAGTCGTACCCGGTGCGCTCGGCGGACCCCTCGGCCAGGTCGGCGGGCTGGGCGGCCGACCGGACCGGCAGCGCCCCACGCAGCAGCAGGCCGAGGTCCTTGACCACGAGGTCCATGCCGTGGTCGTCGACGGCCAGCGGGCTGCACACGAGCACCACGTGCCGCACGATGTCGTCCACCACCACCAGCCCGACCCGCAGCGGCCACTCCGCCACGTGGTTGAACGGCTGCCCGGCCAGCCGTACCCGGGCGTCCGCGGCGACCGTCGCCGCCTCGTCCGCGTCGCAGCGCAACACCTCCACCGGCAGCGCACCGGTCTCGGCGACCTCCTGGCGGACCAGCTCGGCGACGCCGTCGGCCAGCTCGGCGGGCAGCTCCTCCGGCCGGTCCGGGCCGATCAGCCGGGTCCGCAACGCCTCGTGCCGCCCGACCAGCGCGGTGACCGCGTCGGCGGCCAGCGCGACCAGCACCGGCGGGGTGTCCACGACCCGGCCGAGGGACAGGGCGGTGCGCTGGCGCATGACGTGTCGCTGGCCCCAGGTGAGCGGCGCGACGAGGCTCCGCTCCCCGCTGAACACGATCTTCATCTGACCCTGGCCTTCGCGGTGCGGTTGGCGGAGAGGAACCCGGACGGCGCGCGAGTCTGGCACGGTGGATCACCGCGAACAAGAGACCGTCCGGGTGGTTCGCCGGTGACCGTCAGTTCACGTCGTAGAGGGCGTGCAGTGCCTCGTGGTCCGGGGTGAGCTCGGCCGGGTCGCCGCCGGTCAGGTGGACGGCCAGCGCGTCCAGCGTCGCGTGCCAGCCGGCACCGAAGCCGGCGGCCGGTCCGGGGCGAACGGGCTCGTGACACAGGCTCAGCGTGGTCTGCTCGTCGCCCGACGTCAGCTCCCAGCGGACCGTCGACTCCGGCTCGTCCGGCCACAGCCAGGTGTGCTCGATCAGCCGGCCCGGTTCGAGCGCCAGCACCGCGCCCTCGGCCTTCTCGTCCTCGCCGAAGTCGAAGGTCACCGCGCCGCCCTCGCTGGCCTCGATGGTCACGCCCGGTAGCCAGCGCTGCTGCTGCACCGGCTCCGCGAGGGCCGACCACACCGCCGCCGCCGAGTGCGGGAGGCGGCGGGAGAACCGGATCCGACACGTACCCGGGTCGGCGTTCATGGCTTCCACCGTGCCCGCGGTGTCCTGGTTGGTCACGAATGCCTCCTACGCACTGTCTGTTGTGCCCACCGCATGGCCAGTAAGGTCACCACATCCGGTGAACTCGGGCCGCCCGCGGTGGTCTTGTCGGGTGGACACCCACCCTGAGCTGCCGCAAAAGCCACCCGATTACCCCGAAAGGACTACTACTGGCATCTGGGAAGTTTGTACGACCGAGCACCAATGCCCACGGTTCTCACAGGTGCCGGTACTCTGAGCTACGTGATGATGACCGGACGAGCATCATCGTGAGAGCTACAGGTAGTTGACCATGCGCGGCGGGTGACGAAACGTCGAGGTCAACAGGCGGTCAGCAGGACGCGGGGGGCGGTTCCCGCACGGGGGCGGGTCTGCCGACGATGAGGTCGACGGGGGTTTGACGTTGAGCCAACGGGCGCCGGGTTTCTCCGCCGTGCTGGCGGACCGGGAGTTCCGCGCGCTCTGGTTCGCCGAGGCCCAGTCCATCTTCGGCGACCAGCTCGCCAAGGTAGCCCTCACCATCCTGGTCTACGAACGCACCGGCTCGGCGTTGTGGGCGGCCCTGGTCTACGCCCTCACGTTCCTGTCCGCGCTGGCCGGCGGCCTGGGCCTGTCCCAGCTCGCCGACCGGTTCCCGCGCCGGCAGCTGATGGTCGCCTGCACCGCCACCCAGGCCGTGCTCGTCGGCCTCATGGCCATCCCCGGCATGTCGATCCCGGCGCTGTGCGCGCTCGTGCTGGCCGTCGGCCTGGTGCAGTCGCCGGCGGCGGCCGCGCAGAACGCGGTCACCCGGGTCATCCTCACCGACGACGAGCTGTACCTGCGCAGCCAGGACCTGCGCGGCATCACCACCAACACGCTGATGCTGCTCGGCCTCGCCGGCGGCGGCCTGCTCGTGGTGGGCATCGGCACCAGCTGGTCGCTGGCGATCAACGCGGTCACGTTCCTGGTCAGCACGGTCGTCATCCACCGGTACGTGCGCAACCGGGAGGCCGCCGGCAGCAGCGAGGACGGCTGGTTCGGCGCGGCCCGGCACGTGTTCGGCACCAGCCGGATGCGCGTGCTGATCACGCTGTCCTGGCTGGTCGGGCTGGTGGTCATCCCCGAGGGGCTGGTCGCGCCCCTGGCCCAGGAACTCGGCGCGTCGTCCGCGACCATCGGCGTGATGCTGGCGGCCGACCCGCTCGGCTTCGTGGTCGGCACCTACGTGCTCTCGAAGTTCGTCGCCGCGCACCAGCGGGTCCGGGCGATGGGCGTGCTCGCGGCGTGCTCGTCGGCGACGCTGATCCTGTTCGCGCTCGACCCGCACGTGGTGTTCGCGATCGGCCTGCTGGCACTGTCCGGCGCGTTCGGCGCCTACCAGATCACGGTCAGCGCGACCTTCACCTCGCTCGTTCCGAACGAGATCCGCGGTGGCGCGTTCGGGGTGATCCGTACGGGTCTGCGGGTGTCGCAGGGCGTCGGTGTCGCCGTCGGTGGCGTGGTTGCGGAGGGCATCGGCTCGACGACCACGACCATCGCACTGGCCGGGGCGCTCGGGCTGGCCATCGCCGTTCCGACGAGCGTGGCCTGGGCACGGCTCAACCGCCCCTCCGCGCGGGTCGGGCTCAAACCGAACCTGAACACCTCGACGCCATGACGCGGGTGCGCCGGTGTGGACCCGTCGGACGGTAGGCGCGCAAGATCACATGTCGCGGTCCCTCATCGGTTCACCTCCACGGGAGCGTCAGCGAAGTCGATCTCGACGTACCGGCTCGACATTATGACAGGCCGGCCAATCACCCGACAGACCACAGTTCGACATCACTCACCTTCCGCCATGGAGACACAAGGAGAGCAGCCAGGAAAGCCGGATCCCGGCTCCAGGCGTCTGCGAGGCACACTGTCGTGTGTCACGACTGGAAGGATGCTCGCCCATGAGCTCCACCGCTTCCGAGGGGCCCTGGCAGGCGTCACGTCATCCGGCTGATCCTGTCTCGGGAGGGGATCATGTCGGAGGAAGGAACGCTCGGCTCACCGGGGCCGAATACCGATGTCACCTACAAGTGTGAACGATCAGCGCGGATCGCGACACTCCGGAGGCACAAACTTAGTGCATTTGCGTCAGTGGGCACTCTGGCGGCAGCGCCCGAGGCTGATCGTCTACATGGTGGTATGCGAGCTCCTGGCGACCGCCAGTATCGTCCTGACCACGGTCACCGCCTCGGTACCGGTGCAGGAGGACTGGCTCCGGTTCGCGGCCCTCGCCGTGTGCGCGACGGTCCACCTGCAGCTGTCCCGCCGGCAGGAGGAGCGGCGCCGCTCGCGCAAGCCGACCGTGCAGATCGACCTCGTCGGCATCTGGTCCTTCGCGGGCGTGATGGTGCTGCCCGTGCACCTGGCGCTGCTCGGCATCGTGCTCAGCCGCACCCAGCGCTTCGTCGTCGCCCGCCGGCCCCTGTTCCGGTTCATGTTCTCCACGTCGAGCGTGCTGCTCGCCGCGGTCGCGGCGCACGAGGTGGTGGCCGCGTTCGGGCCGCCGTCGTGGTCGCGGACGGCGGTGATCGACTCGATTCCCGAGTTCGGCATCCTGCTGCTCGCGGGATTCGTGTACTTCTCCGCGCAGGCGGTGGTCATCGGTGTGGGCATCCTCCTGCTGACCACGTCGCGGCCGACGATCCGAACCGTGCTCGGCACCAAGGACGACAACGAGCTCGAGGCGCTGACCATCGCGCTCGGCACGGTGGCGGCGATCCTGCTGGTCAACATGCCGGCGGCGCTGGCGATCATCGTGGTGGTGAGCGTCATCGGCAACCGGATCGCGGAGGTCCGGCAGCTGCAGGTGGACGTGCGCACCGACCCCAAGACCGGCCTGCTGAACATCCGCGGCTGGCGCGAGGACGCGGAGCGCGCGCTGTCGCGGGTGGAGCGGGCGCACGGGTCGGCGGCCGTGCTGATGGTCGACCTGGACCACTTCAAGTCGATCAACGACACGTGGGGGCACCCGGCCGGCGACGACATGCTGGAGTACGTGGCGCACGCACTGCGCGGGGCGACCCGACCGGCCGACATCATCGGCCGGTTCGGCGGGGAGGAGTTCGTGGTGTTCCTCCCCGACGCCGACGCCGACGAGGCGAAGCTGGCCGGCGAGCGCATCCGTCGGATGATCTCCGAACTGCACGTGCCGACGACCGACAAGCGCGGCGGCCCGGTGGCGATCACCCACCGTACGACCTCGATCGGCGTCGCCGTCTACCCCGACAACGCCAAGACCCTCGGCGACCTGCTCCAGGCGGCCGACGCGGCGGTGTACGAGGCCAAGGAGAACGGCCGCGACCAGGTCCGGCTGGCCTCCTGATGACCGTCGAGTCGGCGGACGCGGTCGTGGTCGGTGCCGGTCCGAACGGGTTGGTGGCGGCGAACGTGCTGGCCGACGCCGGCTGGGACGTCCTGGTGCTGGAGGCGGCGTCGGAGCCGGGTGGGGCGGTGCGGACCGCGGAGATCACCGCGCCGGGGTTCCGGAACGATTTGTGTAGTGCGTTCTATCCGCTGGGGATGGCGTCTCCGGTGTTGGCGGAGTTGGGGCTGGAGCGGTACGGGTTGCGGTGGCGGCATGCTCCGGCGGTGCTCGCGCACGTGTTCCCGGACGATCGGCATGTGGTGTTGTCGCGGGATCTCGACCGGACCGCGGCGTCGCTGGCGGTGTTCGACGAGCGCGACGCGGAGGCGTGGCGGGCGGAGTTCGCGGGGTGGCGGCGGATGCGGGATCCGTTCCTGGAGGCGATCACCCGACCCTTCCCAC
>DATABL010000038.1:0-6676 GCA_036259595.1 Actinophytocola sp. | reverse complement strand
ATCAGGGTCACCGCGGACGGCTCGTCGAGCACGTCCACCGCCACGAGCCGGCCGCCGTCGAGGGCGAGCCCGGCCAGCCGGTGCCGGCTGGTCGCGATGACCACGCTGTCCGGTGACGCCGGCAGCAGCGGCCTGACCTGTGCGGCCGACTGCGCGTCGTCGGCGAGTACGGCCAACGCCTTTCCCGCACTCAGCGAACGGTACAGCGCGGACTGGTCGGCGAGTTCGAGTGGAATGTCCTCGGGACGCGCGCCGAGCGCCCGCAGGAATCCACTGAGCACATCGGACGGTGTCGCCGGCCCGGTCGCCCCGTACGCGCCGAGGTTCGCATAGAGCTGGCCGTCGGCGAAACGGTCGAGGTTGTTGTGCAGCCAACGCAACGCGATCGCGGTCTTGCCGGACCCGCCCGCACCGGTGAGCACCGCCAGCGCGGGATGCCTGGCCCTGTTCCCGTTCGTGACAATCGCGTCCAGGGCCCGCTTTTCGCCCCAGCGGTTCGTGAAATGCGCGGGTGCCGCCGGCAGTTGGCGGGGCACGACCGGCGGCGGCCGGTGCAGGTGCACGTCGCCGTGGATCGTCCCGGCCTGCACCACCTGGCCGGCGACGGTGCCGTCAACGAGATTATGGGGGCCCGGCCGGCCCACCTGATCTTCTTTATCCCGATCGCGCAACAACCGCTCCCATCCCCGACCTTGTATTAACTGTCGCATGTTCCGGTGGGCCAACGTCCCCTCCGAATGAGGGAACTTCCTGCTGCCGACCGTCGAAACGGTGGGCGTTACATATCGGTTGTGCTACGGCCGGTCGGTCCGGCGCGATCGTGTGCGTACGATTCACGGCGGTTTGACTTCACTCCGAGGGCACCGCGTGGGTGGTCCGGAGACCAGCTTATTGGGGTGAAGTTCGTGGACATGACGTTCGGAATACTGGGCCCGACGGCCCTGTTGATCGACGGCACGGTGCGGGAGAACTGGGGAAGGCCGAAGGAACGGGCGGTGCTCGGGGCATTGCTCGTGAACGCTGGTCGCTGGGTTTCGGTGGACACCCTGATCGAGTGGGCGTGGCCGGAAGAGGGGACCGCGCCGCGCAGCCGGGGCACTTTTCACTCCTATGCCACGCGCATTCGCGGATGGCTCCGGCAAGTTCCCGTGCAGCCGACATTGCACGCCGGAAACGGGGGCTACCGGTTGGATGTGGACAGATCCCTGATCGATTATCACGAATTCACCCGACTGGTCGCCGAGGCCAGGGGACACGCGAAGCGGAACGCCCCGCGATCGGCGGTGGCGTCCGTGAAACGGGCGCTCGGCCTGTGGCGCGGCCGTCCACTCGACGACCTCGCCGGCGAGCCGGCTCGGGCATGGCGGTTGCGTTGGGTTCGGGACGACTGGCTGTCCGCCAACCGCACCCTGAACGCCGTGTTGCTGGACCTGCACGAGTACGACGAGGTGCTGACCAGGGTCGGTGAGCTGCAGGCCGATCACCCCGACGACGTGGCCCTCGCCACCCAGCGGATGTCCGCGCTGCACGCGCTCGGCCGCTACCCGGACGAGACGGAGTACTACTTCGAGGTTCGGCGGCGGTTACGGGACGACGGCGACGAGGCCGCGGCGGAACACGTGCGCCGGCACCACGAAGGGCTGCTCGCGTCGCCGGCCGCACCGGATCCGGCCCCGCCGGCCGTCCCGCCGCGTCAGCTCGGGCGCGACGTTCCCGACTTCGTCGGCCGTGCGGACCTGCTCGCCGCGCTCGACACGATGGTCGGGGACCGACCGGCGAGCGGCGTCGTGGTGCTCGACGGCATGCCCGGCGTCGGCAAGACCGCGCTCGTCCGGCACTGGGGGCATCGGGCGAGGCGGCACTTCCCCGACGGGGAGCTGTGCGTGAACCTCAACGGGTTCGGCGAGAGCGCCGCGATTCCGCACACCACCGTGGTCGACGAGTTCCTCATCGAACTCGGCCACCCGCCGGACGAGGAACTGGCCGGCAGGGCGCGCGAGCTGCTGCTGGCCCGGCTGCTCTCCGGTCGCCGGGTGCTGGTGGTGCTGGACAACGCCCGCGACGCGAAGCACGTGGAGCGGCTCGTCGGACTGTTCCCGGACGCGCTCGTGCTCGTCACCAGCAGGCAGCGGCTCGGCTCGTTGAGCGCGACCCAGGGAGCACACCGGCTGCGGGTCGAGCCCATGCCGCCGGCCGAGGCCAGCACGTTGCTCGCGCTGAAGATCGGGAACCGCCGCGAGGTGGCCGAAGCCGACCGGGCCCGGCTCGCCGCCCTCTGCGACGGGCTGCCGATGATGATCGCGTTGCTCGCCGAGTACGTCGCCAACCACCCGCCGAGCCGGACGGCCGAGTTGGCCGCCCGGCTCGACCGGCGCCAGCTCCTCCTGGAGGTCGGCGAGGACGGGGACGGCTCGACCACCGGCCGCGCCTTTCTCGACTGGTCCTACCGGGCGCTCGCCGCGCCGGAGCGGCGCCTGTTCCGGATGCTCGGCCTGCACCCGGGGCCGGACTTCGGCGTCGACGCGGCGTGCGCCATCGACGGGCGGGGCCGTGCGGAGACCATGCGCGGCCTCCGCACGCTCGTCGCCGCCCACCTGCTCGAACAACCGGAGGCGCTGGACCGCTACCGGTTCCACGACCTCATCCGCGAGTTCGCCGCGTTCCGCGCGGAGTCCGACGAGGCCTTCCCCGCGCGGCAGGCGGCGATCCGGCGGGTCGTGGACTTCTACCTGGCCTCGGCCACGCACGCGAACCGGGTGCTCTACCCCGACCGCAGCAACGCCACCCAGCTCGCGGTCGAGGACGGGGTCGAACCGGTCGCGCCCGTGGGCGCGCACGCGGCGAAGGCGTGGTTCGACCGGGAGCGGACGAACGTGATCGCGACAGTCCGCGCGGCCGCGGCCAACGGGCAGCACGACCACGTCTGGCGGCTCGCGGACGTGGTGGTGATCTACTTCGACCGGCACGGGTACTACGACGACTCGATCGCGGTGCTGAAGGTCGCGCTGTCGTCGGCGAGGTTGGCCGGCGACCGGTTCGGCGAGGCCTCGACGTTGTGTGCGCTCGGCCGGGTGCACCTGACCCTCGGCGACCAGATCGGGGCCCGGCACCACCTCGACGCGTCGCTGCGCCTGGTGCGGGAGATGGGGAGCGACCAGGGGCTGGCGGCCACGCTGAACCTGCTCGGCAAGCTGGAGATGCAGCGTGGGGACCCGATCGCGGCGCTCGAGCTGTACCGCCGCGGGATGCAGATCGTCAAGAAGGTTGATGACCCGCACGCGATGCTCTGGACCTGCTGCCGGTTGGGCGAGGTCCTGCGCGTGCTCGAACAGCACGACGAAGCGCTGGTGTACCTGGCCAGAGGACAGATCCTCGCCGAACGCGGCGGGAACCTGTCGGCCTCCGCGAGCGCGACGATCGAGATCGGTCTGGTCCACCGCGACCGCGGCGACCTCGTCACCGCGGCCGCGCACTGCGAACAGGCGCTCGGGGTCGCGAAGGCCATTCCCGACCTCGTGATCACCGTGCAGGCCTGCCTGGCCCTCGCGGGGATCAACAAGGAGCGCGGGGACACCGCGGCCGCACTCCGGTTCGCCACCGAGGCGATCGGCATGTCCAGGCACGGCAACGCCGCTCGTGCCTACGACGTGCTCGGCGACGTGCACTTCGCGAACGGCGACCCGATCGAGGCGGCGACCGCGTGGCGGGAGTCGGCGGAGCGCTTCGACCAGCTCGGGAACCCGACCCGTGCCACGGTGGTGCGGGGCAAGTTGGATCGGGTCCCGAACGTCGAGCTGCCGTCGGCACGGACCGACTCGCCACCGGTCGACACGGCGGTCGACCACGACCGGTGGTCGTGACGAGCGCGGTGCTCGTCAGGACAGGTGGCGGAGCCGGCGGAAGCAGAACCGCGCCAGCAGCGCCGACAGCGCGAGGAAGAACGCCGTCTCGATCCACTGCAGCGGCCAGAAGTCGTCGGCCGGGTGGTACTCCAGTCGCTGCTGGTAGCCGAGGTCGGACAGCTGGGTGAGACAGCCGACCACCGTCTGCCGGTCGGGTAGGCCCTCGCCCGGCGCCGGCATGCAGCCCTGCACGGCGTCCGGCAGCGGGCTGACCGCGGCGCCGGACGGGTCGACGGTCTCGTTGGTCAACACCCACGCCCCCGAGGGCTCGGCGACGTCGATCGACTCGATCACGCCCGCCTGGTTCCCGGTGATCCGCGTGATGTTCTCGCCGGTGATCGTCACCGCCTCCTCGGTCGCGGGCAGGACGTACGGGCGGACCAGGACCGGCACCAGCAGTTGCACGGCGGCGAACACGACCAGGGTGACGGCCATGGCGGCCACCGTCCGCCGCAACAGGATCCCGACCGCGACCCCGAGGACGAGCGCGAAGACCGCGTAGCCGATCGGGGCGATCCCGCGCGCGCCGAACAGCGCCGGCGAGATCCGAGTCCACAGGGCGTTCTCGGGTTGCGCGCTCGCCATCGTGTCGATGGGGCTGGCCCACCAGCCGACCGCCAGGCTCAGCAGCCCCGCCGCGAGCGCGGCGGCCAGCGCGCCGGTGCCCAGCTTGACCGCGAGCCAGCGCCCACGCGTGACGGTCTGGTTCCAGACCAGGTTGTGGGTGCCGGTCTCCAGCTCACGGGTCACCATGGGCACGCCCCAGAAGACCCCGAGGACGGCCGGCAGCAGGTACATCGCGAGCATGGTGCCGGTGTAGAGGGACTCGGCGTCTCCGGTGAACTCCGTGCGCCCCACCAGGTCCGGGCCGGTGATCGCGAGGACCACGCCGACCGCGGCCAGCGCGGCGTACACGGCCAGCGCCGGAATGCGGAACTGGCGCCAGGTCAGCCAGGTCATCGGAGCACCTCCAGGGCGGGCCGGGCGGCGGTCGGGTTGCTCATGTACGCGAGGACCAGGTCCTCCAGCGTGAGTCGGCCGACGGTCCAGCCGGGGTCGAGGATCGGCGCCTCGGTACGCACGAGGACGGTGGTCTGGCGGTCGGTGTGGCTCGCGGAGACGACGTGCTGGTCCGCGGGCAGGGTGTCGAGGTCGCGGCGCGAGCCGCTGAGCCGGTGGTGGGTGGCGAGCAGGCCCTCGACCTCGCCGGTGATCCGGACCTGGGACTCCACCAGCACGATGAGGTGGTCGCAGACCCGTTCCAGGTCGCTGACCAGGTGCGAGGACAGCACGACGGACAGCCCGTGCTCGGCGACGGTCTCCATCAGGTCGGCCAGGAAATCCCGCCGGGCGAGCGGGTCGAGCGCGGCGACCGGCTCGTCGAGCAGCAGCAGCTCGGGGCGTTTCGCGATGCCGAGCGTCAGCGCGAGCTGGGCGCGCTGTCCGCCGGAGAGCTTGCCGGCCTGCTGTGCGGTGTCGAGCCCGAGCCCGGCGACGCGGCGGCGGGCCAGCGCGTCGTCCCAGGACGGGTTGAGGTGGGCGCCAAGCCGCAGGTGCTCGTCGACGGTCAGCCCCGCGTAGACGGGCGTGTTCTGGGCGACGAAGCCGACCTTGGCGAGCTGGGCCGGCCCGCTGCCCGGGACGCCGCCGCACACCTCGATCGTGCCGGTCGTCGGCCTGAGCATGCCGGCGGCGAGGTTCAGCAGGGTGGACTTGCCGGCGCCGTTCGGTCCGACCAGGCCGGTCACGTGGCCGGCGGGGACGTCGAGGGTGCAGCCGGTCAACGCCCAGCGCCGCTTGTACTTCTTGCCCAGGCTCTGGGCGCGCAGGGCGGTCACGCTATGTCCTCCCTGGCGGCGGAACGAAACGTGGACAGGAACAGCGCCTCGATGCTCTCCTCGTCGAGCCCGGCGCGGCGGGCCTTGCCGAGCCAGCGCCGCAGGTCCTGCCGCAACGGCCCGAGCGCGGCGAGCGAACCGCCGCCGCCGAGCGTCGCGGTCACGAACGTGCCGACCCCGGGCCGGGCGGCGACGAGCCCGTCGTGCTCGAGCTCCCGATAGGCCTTGAGCACCGTGTTGGGGTTGATGGCGAGGGCGGCCACCACGTCCTTGACCTTCGGCAGCTGGTCGCCCTCGTGCAGCAGGCCCAGCCGCAGCGCGTGCCGCACCTGCCGGACCAGCTGCTGGTACGGCGACAGGCCGGACCCGCCGTCCAGATGGAACTCGATCACGACTTCCTCCATTTATCTAGCTTGCTAGTACTATAGGATCGTGGGACGGTGGCTGGCAAGCACGCGCGGTTGGTCCCGCTCAGGGTGGGTACGCCGACCGGCATGATCGAGGTGGCGGACGCGGTGGTGGTCGGTGCCGGTCCGAACGGGTTGGTGGCGGCGAACGTGCTGGCCGACGCCGGTTGGGACGTCCTGGTGCTGGAGGCGGCGTCGGAGCCGGGTGGGGCGGTGCGGACCGCGGAGATCACCGCGCCCGGTTTCCGCAACGACCTGTTCAGCGCGTTCTACCCGCTGGGGGTCGCCTCCCCGGTGCTCGCCGAGCTGGACCTGGGCCGGTACGGCCTGCGGTGGCGGCACGCTCCGGCGGTGCTCGCGCACGTGTTCCCGGACGATCGGCACGTGCTGTTGTCGCGGGATCTCGACCGGACCGCGGCGTCGCTGGCGGTGTTCGACGAGCGCGACGCGGAGGCGTGGCGGGCGGAGTTCGCGGGGTGGCGGCGGATGCGGGATCCGTTCCTGGAGGCGATCACCCGACCCTTCCCAC
>DATABL010000037.1:0-17998 GCA_036259595.1 Actinophytocola sp. | reverse complement strand
GCCGACCAGTGTCGCGGCCACCGTGATGGCCACCTCGCCGGTGGTGATGATGGCGTTCGCCTGGCTGGTGCTCGCGCAGCCGCCCCCGGTCGCGCAGCTCGCCGGCGCGGGCATCGGGCTCGCCGGTGTCGCGTTGCTGCTGCTCACCGGGCTGACGACGGTCGACCCGCGCGGGGTGCTCGCCTCGGCCGGCGCGATGGTCATGTCCTCGTTCGGCTACGTGCTGGCGAAGAAGTGGAGCGCCGGGCTCGACGTGCTGTCGCTGACCGCCTGGCAGCTGGTCGCCGGCGGGCTCGCGTTGCTGCCGGTCGCCGTCCTGGTCGAGGGCGCGCCGCCCGCGCTCGACGTGCCCGCGGTGCTCGGCTTCGGGTACGTGGCGGTGGTCGCGACCGCGCTCGCGTTCGCCGCCTGGTTCACCGGCCTGCGCCACCTCGACGCGGGCACGGTCGGGCTCGTCGGCCTGCTGAACCCGGTCACCGGGGTACTGCTGGGCACGGTCGTCGCCGCCGAGGTGCTCAGCGTGCGGCAGTGGGCCGGGCTGGTGCTCGTACTCGGCGGCATCGTGCTGGGCAGCCGCCGGGTGCGCGTCGGCCAGGTCAGCCGCAGCTGACCGGGCCCTGCTTGGTCTCGACGTGGCAGAGGTGCCCGACCCGCTTCGACGGGAACCGCGGGTCGTTCGGGTGCGGGTACTGGAGCACCGGGATCGGCTTGCCGTCGGGGATGCCGGTGCCCTCGCCCTCCGGTCGCTTGCTGAACTCCAGCGTCCCGCTGGCCCCGCGCACGCGGTGCATGGTGTTGACGTTCAGCAGCTTGGTGTTCACGTTCTCCGGTGTCGGGTGGGACGCGGTGCCCATCGGCGCGGCGAGGCGAACCGCCTTGGCGGCGGTCAGCAGGGCGTCGTGCATCATGACCGCGCCGCCGTCGCGCAGGTGCGTTCCCGAGAAGCGTTCGGTCTCGACGAAGGCGGTCCGGAAGTCCGCGTAACCCTCGGGTGTGCCCGGCTCGCGGCGGTTCCAGCCGCCGGGGTCGACGGTCGCCGCGTTGAGCACGGTCAGCTTCGCCGCCCTCAGGTCGATGTCGGCCAGCACCTTGCCCAGCTCCAGCCCCGCGGTCAGCACCGTCAGCGGGGTGTCGCGGCAGACGCGGGTCCGCAGCGCCGCGAGCAGGTCCCCGAGGTCGATCTCCCGGCCCGCGTAGAGCACCGCGACACCCTCGTCGTCCGCCGCCTCGCAGATGTTGACGACCACGTCGCCGAACAGGCTCGGCGCGGAGTCGGCCGCGGCGGACTTGCCGGTGAACTGCTGGGTGTTGAAGTCGAGGATGTCCTTCATCTGCCGCTGGAACTCCTCCTCGAGCGACCGGGTGTAGAGGTCGACGCCCTTGTCGGAGTTCGAGTCGCGGACCATGATCGCCGAGTCGAGACCGGCGCCGGTCATGTAGTCGCGCAGGGCGGCGACGTAGTGGCGGTTGCTCGGCGAGGCCTTGATCAGCCCGGGCACGGCGTCGTACTCCAGGTCGTCCGCGGTGAGCACGGCGCCGACCATGGGGATGCCGGCGGCGGACAGGTCCTCGGCCTGCTGCCTGGTACGCGCGGTGCTGACACCGAGACCGACGACCGCGAGCAGCGGGTGCTCCTCGGCGGCGCTCAGCTCGCGCAGCCGGCCGAGGACGTGCGCCCACTGGTCGTCGGTGCCGCCCTGGTTGGCGAGCAGCAGCTGGATCTGTGGGTTCGGGTCGCCCGCGACGCGCTCGGTGTTCACCCGACGCAGCGCCGTGTACGCCCCCTCCAGCCGGTTGCGCACCGACGACGGCGGTAGCGCGCTCGCGTCCGTGGGGGTCAGCGGGTCCAGCAGCGCCACCGAGACGTAACCGCGCTCGTCCGCGCGCACGCGGGCGTTCTCGGCCGCGATCTTCGCCTGGACCTCCGCCAGCGCGGGGTGGAAGACGTAGGAGCCGTCGTCGACCCCGACACAGGCCCCGTCGATGTCCCGCACCCCCGAGTCGAGCGACCCGCACGCCCCCGCGACCGTGACCGCACCCCACACCGCGGCGGTGGCGAGCACCACCGCCACGGTGACCAGCGCCATCCGCCTGCGCCGCCGACGCCGACGCAACATCGCCGTCTCCGGCGGGGTAATCATTCCGCCTCCCCGCGTTTTTGTGTTGTGGTCACGTTGGGGACGGAAGGGTCTGTTCGGTCACGTACTTGTGGCTGGGTCGCGTCACGTTCCCCCGAGGTGCGGTTGGGGAGGGCGCGGTTCGAGCTGATGTCGAGGGTTGGCACAAGGGGGGTCATGCGTTCTTCCTCTCAGTCCCACCACTCGGCCTCGCGGCGGTGGTGTCGCGCGGCCTCCAGGAACACCGCGTGTGGTCCGCCCGGCCGCATGCGGCCGACCTCGGACCAGTCGTCGGCGATCTGCAGGTGTACGTCGCCGCGACGGCTGTCGGTGAACGGGTCGGCCGCGACGTGCAGTGCGGCGACCAGGCGGCCGACCGGCACCACCGGCGGTGCCAGTCCGGCCGAGTCCACCAGCGCGCGCACCTCGTCCACCGGCGCGCCGCCGGTCCTCGGCCGCCGGGGTGCCTCGACGACCGCCGCCACCAGGTCGTGCCACGCGGGGCAGTCGAGCTCGGGGAGGCGTCGGTGCAGGTGCGCGGCGACGAAGCCCAGCTCGCCGTCGGCGAGCGCGTGGTACAGGTCGCCCTCCTCGTCGCCGTTGGCGCGGCAGATGTGCCGTAGCGCGGTGTGCACCTCCGACCAGCCCGGCGCGGCACGCTCGGCGAGGCGCCGGGTGAGCAGCCGGCGCAGCACGGTGAGCCCGGCCGAGCGCTCCGCGGGCCACAGCAGCGGGTCGATGCCCTCGACGTAACCGGCCAGGCCGCAGGCGATCAGGTCCCGGTCGGCCAGCGCCAGCCCGTTCGCCCGGCTGCGGGCGGGCGCGCAGGTCACCAGGTCCGGCAGCGTCGCCTCGGAGGTTCCGGCCAGCAGGCGGTCGAGGATCCGGTCGACGACGGTCGGCGCGTGCTGGTCGCGGCGCTCGGTGTGCGCGAGGAACGTCTCGGGCTCGATCCACTTCGCCGGCACGTCGTGCGCGATCGCCTCGAGCACCAGACTGGTCGACGCGGGGTGGCCGCCGGTGAGCTCGTGGACGATCCTGGTCAGGCGCTGGTGCTTGCCCAGGTGCAGGCCCATGTCGGCGATCGCCCGGCCGACCTCGTCCTCGGTCAGGTCCGGCAGCCGGTAGCCGACCCACCAGCACCGCGACCGGTCCGCGGCGGTGGCCAGGTCCTCCGGCGCGATCCGCATCCGGTCGGCGTCGGGCACCTCGGACAGCAGCAGGCCACGGCTGGTGGCCACCACGGTGAGCGGGTCGGCGTCGCCCGGTTCGCCGACGGCCCGCTGGCGCCGCGCGTGCACGAGTTGGCCCAGGAAGCGGCGGCCGAGCTCGGTGTCGGCGTTGTCCAGCAGGACCACGGCGTTGAGCGACCGCTCGTCGGCCCGCCGGCCGCGGGCGAACTCCGAGCGCAGGTCAGCCAGGAACGCGGCCAGGAGCAGCTCGTCGATGCGCTGCCGGTCGTACTCGTCGGCGGGGTCCGCGGCCCACTGGTTGAGTTCGATCAGCACGTCGATGGGATCACCGTGCAGGCCGAGGTCGCGGTGGCCGTACCAGGTCTGGAACGTGCCGAGCGCCAGCTGCCGGCCCGGGGCGTGCCGGGACAGCCAGGTGACGGCGTAGCGCAGCAGGCTCTCCGGCGGGTCGATCGGCAGCCCGGTACTCGCCAGCACGCTGCCGGCGGTGTCGACCAGAACCTGCCGAACGGTATCCAGGTCTCGATACTGTTCCAGTGCGGCCTCGACCTGTTTGTACGCCTGGGAATGGTCGGTGAGGTCCAGTTCGAGCCGCATGACCAGTTGCCCTACGATGAACCGGGGAAATCGCAGCGCATACTGCGGATATGTCCTGCTCAGGTCGAACGCGGCGGCGGAAAGCACCTCGGGAACGGAGGCGTGCCGGTTCGTCTCGAGATCGACGCGGGCATGTGGAACCTGGTCCAACATCGAGTCCAAAGTAGACAAGAGGGCGGTCTTTCCGGTGCCGCGAAACCCTTCGACGACCAGCACGGGCTGGTCCTCGCTGCACAGCGAGCCATTCCGTTCGGTCCTCGTCATGAAATCCTGGACGAGCTCGATTACACCTTTCAATCCGTAGACACGGTCGTCCCCGATCGGCATGTGGGTACCTCCCTACCCCTGCTCGACCTGAAACAGTAGCCGAGGTTCACGGAATAGGGGAGCGGAACGATACTGTCGTTATTCTTACGTTCGGGTATCCGATAGCTTTTCCGCCGGACTCGTATCAGTAGCCCCGGATCTCCGGCCAGTGCCGCTCGACGCCGGCCCGGTCGAGCAGCCGGGCGAACTCGGCGAACACCGCGTCGTCGGCGCGGACCTGGTGCGGGGTCACGCCGTGGCGCACCGCGAACCCGGCGAGGTGCCCGGCGACCTCGCCCACGTTCCACTCGACCGGGTGCAGCCGGTAGCACCCGTTGGTGATGTGCGTGGTGCCGATGTTCTTCGCCGCGGGCAACAGGTTGGCCATTCGACGAGGCAGCAGCGCGCCGAGCGGGAGCTCGAACGGCACGCTGGCCACGTCGATGTAGTCGTCGCCGCCCGTGGAGGGGTGCAGGTCGATCCGGTACGCGCCGACCCCCACCGAGTCGGCGTGCCGGCGGCGACCCGTCGGGCCGAGCAGGTCGAGCGACACGTCGTGCTCGGTCACCGTGGTCACCGCGCGGATCCGCCGGGACTCGCGCACGTAGGCCGACTTCGCCAGGCCGTCAGCGGTGCCGGTGACGTCCGCGCGCAGCCGCAGGCCGGGGAAGCCGGTGCCGCCGTCGGCGCGCGGCGCCTCGGTCTGCAGCCAGTACAGCACCGACAGGGACAGCTGCCTGGCCTCGTGGTGCGCGCGGGTGACATCCTCGGCGTCGGTGTGACCCTCGATCGGGAGCGCCGGGCGCAGCCAGTAGTCGTTGAGCGGCCAGTTGACCAGTGTGATGTCGGAGTCGAACGCGCCGGGCTGGTGCAGGCCGCGGGCCAGGATTCGGCGGAACGTCCACAGCTCCTTGTCACCCGCGCTGTCGCTCTGGTCGAAGGTGAGGCCGGCCGGGTCGCCCGCCGGGTTCGGCACGAACGTGCGGGTCACCGGCTCGAGCGTGCTCGGATCGGGCGCGGTGAGGCCGAGCAGCGGGCCCGGCCAGAACTCCGGGGTGTAGCCGCGCCAGAAGTCGTACAGCTCCGGCCGGTCGACCACGTGGTCCTGTCCACTGTGGTGGGACAGGGCGAAGCAGTACGTGATGCCCTGCAGGTTCGCCGGGTCGGCGGCCTCGGGCGCGTGCGGCTCGCCGAACTCGTCCCGCGACTCCGCGCCGACGGTGAACTCCGCGCCGCACAGGGGGAGCAGGTCGCCGTTCTCGGTGGCGTCGAGCACGTAGCCGGCCCGCACGGTCGCCAGCACGCCGTCCGGGCCGGCGAAGGTCACGGCGTCCACCCGGTCGCCGGTGGTCTCCGCCGCCACCGGCGTGTGTCCCAACAGGACGGTGACGCGGCCGGCGGCGCGGTGCGGCGCGAGCATGGCCTCGAGCACCGCGAGCGCCACCCGGGGCTCGTGGCACAGGGCCGACACCCGGCCGGCGCCGGGGTTGAGCTCCCGCGTCCGGGCGACCTCCGCGCGCAGCGGGTAGTGCCGGCGGTAGTAGTCGCGGATGCCCTCGCGCAGCGCGCGGTAGGTCGCGGTGGCGCCGAAGCGCTCGATCCACGGGTGCTCGTCCGGCGGGACCGCCTGCGCGGTGAGCTGGCCGCCGATCCAGTCGGTCTCCTCGGTGAGCACCACCCGGTGTCCGGCGCCGGCGGCGGCGAGCGCGGCCGCGACCCCGCCGAGGCCGCCGCCGGCGACCAGGATCTCTGTGTCGAGTTCGGACATGCCCCCGAGGCTATCGGCGGCCCGCCAGGGCGAGCACCGCCTGCACCTCGCGGTAGGCCGGCTTGGGCTGGAACGACTCGTCGAGCAGGTTCGCCGCGCCCTCGCCCTCGAAGAAGCCGGGCACCCACGAGTACCTGTCGGTGAAGCCCCAGAAGGTGAACGACTCGCACCTGCGGCTGAGCAGGCAGCCCGCCAGCAGCGCGCTGTAACCCTGCGCCTGGGCCTGCAGCTTCACCGGGTCGGCCGGCATGATCATCCGGACGTCGGCTTCGGTCACCGCGGTCCGCAGGCCGAGCGCCTCGAAGCGGGCGAAGTTCTCGGCGATCTCGGCCGCGCTGTGGAACCCGTACTGCACCCCGTAGTGCCCCTGGGCGCCGAACCCGTGCACCGGCACCCGCTGCGCCCGCAGCTCGCGCACCAGCCGGTAGTAGGCGTCGCTCTTGGCGCTGAGCCCCTCGACGTTGTAGTCGTTGAGGAACAGCTTCGCCCGCGGATCGGCCCGGTGCGCCCAGCGGAACGCGTCGGCGATGTAGCCGGGGCCGAGCTCGCGCAGCCACAGCGAGTCGCGCAGGTTGCCCTCGTCGTCGATCGCCTCGTTGACCACGTCCCACTCGTAGATCCGGCCGCGGAAGTGGCGGACCTCGTCGGTGATGTGCCGGCGCAGGATGTCGCGCAGCTCGTCCGAGGTGATCTCGCCGGACTCGACACCCTCGGTGAGCCAGGTCGGGACCTGGTTGTGCCAGACCAGCGTGTGGCCCCGCACCCGCTGGCCGTGGCGCTTGGCGGCCGACACCAGCTCGTCGGCGGCGGAGTAGTCCCGCTCGCCGCGCACCGGCTCGACGACCTCCCACTTCATCACGTTCTCCGCGGTGATCGAGGAGAACTCGGTGTGGATCCGTTCGCGGTACTCGGCGTCGGAGGTGTAGGCGGCGTGGTCGACGGCGGTGCCGACCAGGAGCTGCCGGCCGGCCAGGTCACGCAGGGGCTGGTCGACGGGGTCCGGTCGGTGCGGGTGGGGACGGCGGTCCGGCTCCGGCGAGCCGGCCGCGGCGGGGAGGACGGAGTAGAGGGTCGCGGCGGCCAGGACGGTGGCCAGGACGGCGGCGACGTGGGAGACCTTCATGTACTGCTCCTCGGCGACAGTGGCGGGAACATCTCCGAAAGTTTCGGAATCTTTCCGAGATGAGCACTGTACCGTTAGGGTCGTACTTTCAGGAACTTTTCGGACACCTTCCCGAAAAGCGCGGCCCCGACCACGATCGCGACGCCGCCCGCCGCCGCGGCCACCACCGGCAGGCTCGCCGGGATCTCCAGGTACACGGTGATGCCGAGGATCCGGGACAGCCCCCACGGCAGCAGCGCGAGCTGGTCGTTCCACAACGTCATCGCCCGCTCCAGGCCGAGCACCGCGACGAGCCCGCCGAGCGCCGCCAGCGGCACCCCGACCGCGACCAGCACCCGCCCGGCCGCCCCTGCCCGGCCCACGCGCCGCCGCAGGGCCAGGTAGGCGACCACGAACACGCCCAGGAACGCCGCGAACGCCACCGCGACGTACACCGATCGGGCGACGGGCGCGGCCCAGAACGCGAACCAGTAGTGCCCCGGCCCGCGCACCGCGAGCACGGCCAGCAGCAGCACCGTGCGCAGCAGGGCCAGCGCGCCGACCGCGGCCGCCACCGTGAACGGGTCGGCCGGACGCGCGACCAGCCGCAGCGTGAGCGCGAACAGCAGCCACGCGCCGAGCACCAGCACCAGGTGCGCCGGCGCGGCGAACGACGTGAACACCGCGCGGCTGGCCACCACCGCGACCGCCGGCACCGCCCAGACCAGCACCCGGTCCACCCGCGTCGGCTCGCCGCCGGCCCGGCCGAACCGGACGAGCGCGCGCAGGGCCAGCGGCGCGCGCCGCCGGGCGCCGAACGCGAGCGCGGCGAGCACCGCGACCAGCAGCCCCCGGGCGAGCCAGGCCATCGGCTCGTCGCGGTGGGCCAGGGCCAGACCGAGGTCGGCGGCGGTGAAGTTCCACGCCGGCAGGTCGACGTCGCCGGCGTACCGGCGCAGGTGCTCGTCGCGGGCGGTCTCGTAGGCGGCCGCCGCGGCCCGCCACGCGTCCCGGGCGTCCGCGGACCCGGTGTCGAGCCACTGCCGGTGCCGCAACACGGTGGTGCGGTAGGCGTCGAGCGTCTCGAACAGGTTGACCTGGTAGTCCAGCGTGTCCAGGAACCGTTGGCGCAGCGGGGGATCGCGCCAGGACGCGGGATTGGTCGAGGCGATCAGGTCACGCATCCGCCGCGCACCGGCGACCGCCTCGGCGCCCTCGGCCACGGCCTCGTCGACGCGGTCGCGGCTGACCGCGTAGATCGTGTCCAGCGCGGCGCTGTCGCCGGTGATGATGTCCCACTCGAAGATCCACATCATCGGCGGCGGTTCGAGCCCGAGCGCGCGCACGGCCTTGTCCGCGTACGGTCCGATGTAGAGCCCGTCGGTGACCACGTCGCGGGACAGCGCCATCGCCGCGCAGATCGCGGCCACGGTGTCCGGGTCGTGGGAGAAGGTGCGGCGGACCCAGTCGGCGGTGGCACGCGCCGGATCGAGGCCGGGGTCCCAGGCCAGGCGCCCGGTGACGTAGGTGTTGAGGTCGTAGAGCTGCCAGAACCCGAGACGCGGGGTCAACGTGCGCGGGCCGGCGAGCAGCGGCCCGCCGCCCTGTGCCCATGTCCAGACGCCCTCGACGTGTGGGTTGGCGGCCAGGAACCGGCGCAGGGCGAGCTGGTGAAGCACACCGAGGTCGTTGGGCAGCGCGCCGAAGCCTTCGAACTCGCGGCGGGACTGGAACTCCACGATCCGCCGGTGCTCGCCGACGAGCAGGGTGTCGTTGAGCGGCAGGTGGCTGTAGAAGTCGCCGAGCGAGTACTTCGTGGACACGATCAGCCGCTCGTCGCGCAGCCCGCCGAGGACCTCCTCGTAGGCGTCGCGGCTGGTGTGCAGGTCCCCGACGGCGCCGATCCCGACGCTCCAGGTCCGGAAGATGATCTCCTTGTCGGCGTCGTCGGCGACCGCCAGGAACGCCCGCAGCATCGCCCGCACGGCCGCGGGGGTGGTGACCGCGATCTCGGAGGTGTAGTCCCAGCCCGGCAGCTGGTACACCGCGCCGCCCTCGCCGATCCGCACCATCATCCCGTCCACGTAGGACATCCGGTCGAACAGCTCGGCCAGGCCCGCCTGGTACACCCGCCACAGCCGCTCGTCCTCGGTGCGCAGCCCGCCGACCGTGCGTTCCAGGTACGCCCGCAGCGGCGGGGAGAGCGCGAGCATGTCGGTGGACAGGTACACCCGCATGCCGAGGTCGTCGGCGTAGCGCCACACCGGCGCGAACGCCTCCACCATCGCCCTGGCCCGCGCCGGATGCGGATCCCCGTCGGGGTAGACGCCGAGCTCGCCGAACGTGACGTACTCGAGGAACCCCGGCACGACGACCGCGTTGTACCCCAGGGCGAGCGAGTGTCGCACGTGCTCCCGGAACTGCCCCGCGATCCGCTCGACGGCGGCCCGGTCCACGTACGGCGGCCCCGGCAGGATCGCGTCGCCGACCACGTCGGAGTTCAGCGAGTAGTCGTTGCCCTCGGCGAAGCGCGTCGGGTCGTCCGGCAGCCCCACCCCGCCGAGGTCGGTCAGCCGCAACCCCAGCCGCGGCGACACCACCCGCCCGTCCGCGACCACCGCCGCCCCGGCCCGGATCCGGTCGGCCACCGCGTACAACCCCGCCGCCGCCCCCGCCACCGTGGCGCCGGTGACGGTCAACCCGCCGCCGCGCTCGATCCGGTACGCCTCCGGCCCGCCGATCCCGGCCTCGACCCGCACCCGCAGCACCGCCCCGTCCGCAGCCCGCGTACGCACCACCGGCCGCGCCAGCCCACGATCCGCCACCGCGTCGGCCACCGCGTCCGCCGCCACCCGCAGCGCAAGGCCGTCCGGCACCACGACGGCGGAGATGCCCGGCGCCGCGACCACCTCCTGCCGCGGCGCGGCGGTGAGCTCCTCCACCGGCACGTCCACGTCCCGCACTTCCAGCCCGAGCGCCGCGTTCACCTGCCAGGCGATCACCCCACCGAGCCCGAGCAGCACCACGACCACGGCCAACACGCGCACCGGGTCATCCTGGCACGGGGTCCACCAGGCGGTCGAAGCGCGCGCGGGCCCGCTCGACGGCGGGCAGCGTGACGGTGGTCCAGCGCAGGAGCGCGTCGATGAGTTCCTGCAGCGACTTCCCGAGCGGGGTGATGCGGTACTCGACGGCGACCGGTCGGGTGTCCGTGACGATGCGCTCGACCATCCCGTTGCGCTCCAGCCGCCGCAGTGCCGCCGTGAGCGACTTCTGTGTCACGACCGGAATCGCCCGGCGGAGTTCGTTGAAGCGCAGCGATCTCCCGCACAGGGCGTCGAGGATCTGCAGCGACCACTTGTCGAGCACCTGGTCGAGCAGTTCGCGGTGTCGTTCGGTGAGCTGAGGCGCGGGTTCGGTTTCGGCCATGACACCTAGTCTCGTTGAAGTTACCTTCGGACACCAGGTAGACATCGGATACCTACTCCGACAGCGAAGGGAAGCCCGTGTCAGTGCGGCTGCTCACCCCCGAGGGCATGTTCGGCCCTGTTCCGTACCACCACGTCTCGGTCAGCACGGGTGCCCGTCAGGTGCACGTGGCCGGCCAGATCGCGCGCGACGCCGAGGGGAACCCGGTCGCGACCGGTGACCTCGCCGGACAGCTCGCGCACGCGCTGCGCAGCACGGCACGCGGCCTGGCCGGCGCCGGAGCGACCTTCGCCGACGTCGTACGCCTCCGGTTCTTCGTCACGAACTGGAGCCCGGACAAGTACCACGACTTCATCGCCGGCATCGAGCGCGTCACGGACGAGCTCGGGATCCCGCACCCGTTGCCGCCCCTGTCGGCGATCGGCGTGGACTACCTGTTCGAGCCCGACGTGCTCGTCGAGGTCGAGGCGTTCGCCGTGCTCGACTGAGCTGCACGGTGTCGGTTCATCCGGCGCGCAGGCGCAGCAGGCGACGCATGGCGACGATGCCGCCGAGGGGGCCGACCGCCAGTGCGGCGAACGCCCACTGCCAGCCGACCGCGCCGACGAGGACCGGGACCAGCCAGATCGTGGCGCCGGTGAGCAGGAAGCCCAGGGCCATCTGCAGGGTGAGCGCGGTGCCGACGAAGCTCTGGTCGGCCAGCTCGGTGACCAGCGCGGAGAACTGCACCGAGTCGCCGACCACGCTGTAGCCCCACACCAGCCCGACCACGACCACCAGCCACAGCGGCGCCGCCAGGAACAGCCCGATCGTCGCCGCGCACGCCGCGGACACCGCCATCATCGCGATCGCGGTGCGTTCGCGGCCCACCCGGTCGCCGAGGACGCCTCCGGTGTAGTTCGCGAGCGCGCCGGCGGCGAACACGGCGAACGTCACGTACGCGGCCAGCACCGGGTCGTCCCGGCCGTGTTCGTGCAGCGCCGCGGTGAAGAACGGCAGGAACCACGCCCACATCGCGTACAGCTCCCACATGTGGCACAGGTAGCCCAGCGTCGCCAGGCGAGTGCCCCGGTCACGCAGGATCAGTCGGATCTGCCTCGGGTCGAACACCGCCGCGGGGAACGGGTACGGGCCCACCCGCACCGCCGCCCAGGTGAGCACACCGCCGGCGACGGTGAGCACCGACGTGACCACGATGACCACGCGCCAGTCCAGCCCACCGAGCCCGTTCACCAGGTGCGGCACGCCGGAGCTGATGCTCAGTGCCCCCACCAGCAGCCCCATCGCGGCACCCCGGCCGGCGCGGAACCAGGTGGAGATCAGCTTGAGCGCCGGCGGGTACACCCCGGCGATGAAGAACCCGGTGGCGAACCGGCTGGGCACCCCGAGCGCGGCACCGCCCGCGGTGAGCAGGACCAGGTTCGCCGCGGCGGCGCCGACCGAGCTCAGCAGGATCAGCCGGGTCGGGGAGAGCACGTCGGACAGCACGAACACCGCCGACACCACCGCGCCGGCGACGAAGCCCCACTGCACCGCGATCGTCAGCCAGCCGGCCGCACCGGACGAGAGCCCCCACTCCATCCGCACCTGCGGGATCACCGCGGTCGCCGAGAACCAGGTCGACTTCAGCAGCAGCAGCGCACCGGTGAGGACCAGCAGCGTGCCGCGCGCCGAGGTCACCGCCGGTCCCGGCGAGCGCGGTACGCGGCGACGCCGCTGCGGTTGAGGCAGGCCGGCGAGCAGTAGCGGCGCCGCGGCCCGCGCGACACGTCGGCGTACACCCGCTCGCAGCCGTCGGCGTCGCACACCCCGAGCCGCCCGGCGCCGCGCTCGCAGAGCAGGAACGCGAGCCCGACCGCCGTGTTGGCCCGCACCCGGTCGACCAGGTCGGCGCCCGGTACGGCGTAGTGCAGGTGCGGGCCGAGTCCGTGGTCGGAGATGTGTGGGGCCATCGCCACCTGGGCGAGCAGCCCGTTCACCACCTCGACCGCCGCGGCCTGGCCGGCCGCGGTGAACACCGGGCGCAGCCGGCGGGCCCAGTCGCGCAGTCGCTCGGCGCCGGGCGGGTCGAGCTGGTCGGCCAGGAAGTTGAACCCGGCCAGGAGTTCGGCCAGCTCGGCGTCGTCCGCGTCCGGCGCGTTCGCCAGCGCGACGGCGGTGCCCACGCCGTCGTTGCGGTAGCCGGTCACTTCGGAGGCCATGGCCCGACTGTAACGTCAATTAGGTACGATTGACATTACCGCTGGCAGTGTGGGCAGTAGGGCGCCACTCGCTCGCGCCCGGCGCCGCCCTGGGTGCCGACGACGATCCGGCCGCCGCAGCGCAGGCAGCCGGTGCGCTCGCGGCCGTAGACCCACAGCTCCCGCCCGCGGCGCGGATCGCCGGTGGTGACGCGGTTGGCGCGGGTCGCGTTGTCCAGCAACAGCTTCCGGGACAGCGCCACCGCCTCCTGCGCGTCCACTTCGGACACCCGGGTCCACGGCGACACCCCGAGCAGGAAGCACACCTCGGCCTTGTAGACGTTGCCGACCCCGGCCAGCACGGTCTGGTCGAGCAGGGCCAGCCCCAGCTCGCGGGACGGGTCCTCGGTCAGCCGTCGCACGGCTTCGGCCTCGTGGTCGGCGGACCAGTCCGGGTCGAGCAGGTCCGGGCCGAGGTGGGCGACGAGCGTTCTCTCCTCGGGCGTGCGCACCAGGGCCAGCTCCAGCAGCTTCTGCCCGAGCGCGAGCCGGTCGGCGGTCTCCAGCAGCACCCGGGTCCAGTGTCCGACGGGCGCCCGCCGGCGCGGGTCGTGGATCCGCCACGAGCCGTCCATGCCCAGGTGACAGTGCAGGCTCACCTCGCCGCCGAAGCGCAGGAACAGGTGCTTGCCCACCGACCGGGCGCGGTCGAACACCCGGCCGGTGAGGTCCGCGGCCGCCAGGCGGGGGTGGCGCAGCTCGGCGCGCCGCAGCACCTGTCCGCCCAGCGCCTCGGTCAACCGCGACGCCGTCCGGTGGACGGTGTCCCCTTCCGGCACCTTCGACTCCTCAACAGTGGTGGTGTGCCCACTCGGGCTCGTGCCACCAGTGGCCGCCGGTGCCGTGGTCGGTCGGGGCGGCGCGGGTGGCGAGTGCCGGCGTGGCGGCACCGACGGGCGCGGCGAACGGGGCGACGAGGTCGTCGACCGTGTGCAGGCGCCCGCCCACCATCACCATACGGACCGCGGCCGCCGCGCGGATGTCGGCCAGCGGGTCGCCGGACACGAACGCCAGGTCGGCGTGCGCGCCCGGGCGGACCTCGCCGAGCCGGCCGGCCAGACCGAGCCAGCGCGCCGGGTTGCGGGTCGCGGTGGTGAGCGCCTCGTACGGGGTGAAGCCGAAGCGCACCATCGCACGCAGGTTCGTGTGCAGCGACACGGCCACGTTGTCCAGCGGCGCGTCGGTGCCGGCGATGACGAACCCGCCCCCGCGGTGGATGCGCAGCACCATGTCGACGTTCGCGGCGAGCAGCGCCATCGTCGCCTCGTTCGCCGGGGTTCCCGCCTCGTCGGCCTTGCTGACGAACTGCTCGTACTCCCAGCTCGGGAACAGGGCCCGGGTGCGCGGGTCCTCGACCAGCGAGCGGTCGTCGGCGTAGAGGGCGCGGGAGTTGAACAGCGTCGGCGTGATCGACATGCCGGAGCGGACGAACAGGGTGACCGCGTCGGCGTAGGCGCGGCCGAGGCGGGACACGGTGTGCGAGTAGCCGAGCCGGTTGGTCGCGCCGGTGTGCTCCATCCCGTCCATGCCGATGTTCTCGGCCGGGTACAGGTAGTGCGACGACAGCGGCAGGCCCGCCCGGTGCGCGGCGACGACGGTGCGGCGCTGGTAGGACACCGGCAGCCGCACGTACGTCTTGATCATGTCGTAGTCGAGCTCCCGTGCCCGTTCCAGCTCCAGCGCGAGCTGGCGCAGTGAGCGGGTGGGCCGCATGAAGTTGTAGTACACCCGCGAGCCGTCGACGGCCTCGCCGGTGCCGAACAGCCGCGGGCCGAGCCGGTCGCCGGACTCCAGCGCCTCGCGGGTCTCGGCGAGCTGGTAGGCCGGGTCGCCGGGGGAGCGGGTGGTGGTGATCCCGTAGGCCAGCCAGGTCCGGCCCTGCCGGTCGCCCCACTGCCGGCCGCGCAGGTGCCAGTGGTTGTGCGCGTCGATCAGTCCGGGTAGGACGGTCAGCTCGCGCGCGTCCACCGTGTACCGCCGGTCGCGCCGGGGCAGCACGGCGGCGACCTTCCCGCCGGCCAGGACGATGTCCACGTTCTCCCGCAGCCGCTCGGCGCGGCCGTCCCACAGCGCGCCGGCGCGGATCACCTGGTGCTCGCTGGTGCGTGCCGGCCGATAGTGCAGCGACAGCGGGACGTCCCGCGGTGTGCCGCCGGCGGTCCGCACCGCGCGGAGGCGCCCGTTGTGCAGGTACAGCAGGCGGTCCGGGCCGAGCCAGGACAGCGAGTCGGTGACCTCGCGGGTCACCTGTCGCGCCGGGCCGGTGGCCGCGCCCCGGCCGTCCACCGGCAGCACCCACGCGCACGACTCGACGACGAACGCGAGGTGCGCACCGTCCGGCGACCACACCGGACCGTCGTCGCCGCGGGTCGCGATCGACGCGTGCGGGGCCTCGGACAGCGGCGGGGCGTAGGTGAGCGTGCCGGTGTCCAGGTCGACGGTCAGGACCTGGCTGGTGCCCTCGCGGAACCGCTTCGAGTACGGCTTCACCGCGGCCAGCGCGAGCGTGCGCCCGTCCGGCGACCAGCTCACCCGGCCCGGCATGAACAGCGGCGGCGTCACCTGCGTCGGCGTCCCGCTCGCCAGGTCGAGTACCCACACCACGCCGTCCTGGTCGGCGTAGGCGACCCGGTCGCCGCCGGGGGACAGGCGGGGCGCGGTCTGTGCGCCGGCCAGCCCGGACAGCCGCCGCTCCGAGCCGTTGTCGAGGTCGCGCAGCCACAGGTCCGCCTCGCCCGCACGGTCGGAGGCATAGACGATCGAGCGGCCGTCCGGGGCGAAGTCGGGGTCGGAGTTGAAGTACCCGTCGGCGACGAGCCGCTCCGGGCGCGGCCGGCCGACGGTCAGCAGCCACAGCGCGCCGAGCGCGCGGAACGCCACCCTGGTTCCGTCCGGCGAGGCGACCGGGGAGGCGATGCCGAGCGCGCGCCGCGGGTGGGCGCCGTCGAGGTCGCGGACCCGCTGCCGGTACTCCGGGCGCGGCCGGACCGGGACCTCGGCGGCGAACGGCACGGTCACCGAGCCGGAACGGGTCAGCGTGCGGCGCCTGACCAGCCCGTCCGCGGTGTAGAGCAGCTCGTCCGGCCCGAGCCAGGACGGCGCGAACCCGAACACGTCCTCGCCGTCGGCGCTGACCACCCGGTCGCCGACGACCAGCTCGGCGGTGGCACCGGCGACGCGGACGTGGGCCAGCGTGGCGCCGTCGGGGGAGAAGGACGGCCCGTACAGGCTCGCGCCCTCGGGTGCGGTGACGGCCCTGGTCACCGTCCCGGTGGCGAGGTCGAGCACGTCGATCGCGGTGGCGTCGACGGTGAACGCGATCCGCCGCCCGTCCGGCGACCACGCCGGCATCGCCTCCTCCGCCGCCGTGTCGGTGCGGGCGGTGATCGCGCCGGTGACGAGGTCGAGGGTGAACACACCGTAGCTGCCGGTGCCGCCGCGGTCGGAGCAGAACGCGAGCAGGGTGCCGTCCGGGGAGAACCGGGGCTCGCGGTGGTCGAACGGCCCGCTGGTCAGCTGTCGCGGGCCGGAGCCGTCGGGCCGGATCGTCCACAGGTGGTAGTTGCCGTCGCGGTAGGCCTGGAACGCGATCGTGCGCCCGTCCGGTGACCAGGCGGGCAGCGTCGCGTCGGTGTCGTCGCCGGTGAGGCGGCGGGCCCGCCCGCCGGCGGTCGGCACCGTCCAGATCGCGGTGACCAGGTCGAACGCCACGTGCCGGCCGTCCGGCGACACGTGCGCGGAGATGTTCGTGCCCTCCGCGAGCCGGACCGATCCGCCGGTCTCCGGTTCGGCGGCCGCGGATGCGGTGGTGAGGGTGGTGGTGCCGGCCAGGATTCCGGCTCCGACGCCCGCGCCGCGGAGTACGTCCCGGCGCGTGAGTTCGGCCTCGTGCATGGTGCCCTCCCCGAAGAGCCCTTGCTGAATGTCCGATCCATGCCAAACAGCACGGGAATTGTCTCACCGTTCGGCAAAATCCACCCGGAACGCTCGGCTACTGTGGAGTACGAGACCCATGCGCACCCTGCAGATTCGAGTGGCCCGCTCCGCGGAGCTGGCGACCCTGACCCGCGAGCTGGGCCAGCGACCGTTCTTCCTCGACCGCCTCGCGCGGCAGGAGGACGGCCGCGGTCTCCTCCTCGTCGCCTGGCACGGCGACCGGCCGGTCGGGGTGGTCTACCTCTGGTGGGAGCCGGCCGAGGAGCCGGAGCTGCGGCTCCACCTGCCCGGGACCCCGCTGCTCACCCACCTCGAGGTGCACGCCGACCACCGCGCCCGGGGCATGGGCAGCGCGCTGATCGAGGCCGCGGAGCGGGAGCTGGTCCGGCGCGGGCACGCCGCGGTGGCGCTGGCGGTCGAGGTCACCAACGACCGCGCGGCCCGCCTGTACCGCCGCCTCGGCTACGCGGACTGGGACCAGCCGCCGATTCGCTGCTACTCACTGACCGACGGCAACGGGCAGCGGGAGGTCGAGATCTGCCGCATCCTGGTCAAGCCGCTGGGGACGTGAGGTCCACGCCAGGTCGGTCAGGCCGAGCGAGGCGAGCAGCTTGTCGATCCCAGCGCCGCTGTCCCGGGTGTGTGGCCCGTGTTTCTCGTACTGGGCGTCGAGGTGCCTCCGCCAGCGGATCCGGTCCCTGCGCCACGCGTCGAGATAGCGAACGCACTGGTCGGCCCGGATCGACACGCACTGGCTCTTGGCGGCGGTGAGCGCGGCGATCATCTGCGCCCGCCGGTGCTCGTCGAGGTCGGCGCCGTTGACCATGGTGATCACGTCGCTGATGAACCGGGAGCGCTGCCCCAGGAAGCCGCGCCAGAACGAGTACGTGGCGTCCCGCGTGGTCTTGCCTACGTCGAGCAGGGAGAACAGCCCTTCGGCCAGCAGGTCGCCGAGCTCCTCCGAACGGGCGCGCTGCGGTTTCGCGAACGGGTTGTACTCCTCCTGCCGCACGTTCCCGGTGAGTGCCGAGGGCCGCAGCAAGCCCCGCTCGTCGAGGAGGAAGAACCAGTCCTCGTTGTAGATGTTGGGGAAGAACGACCGGGTGGCCGCCGCACCGACCGCGAGCGCGCCGCCGCCGATGAACGTGCCCTGCGGCCCGTTCGCCTCGCGGTAGGCGTGGCAGACGACCGAGTTGTCCGGACAGCCGTCGACGTGCAGGCCGACCACGGCGTGCTCGTCGGTCAGGCCCGCGGCCACGCGCAGGTCCTCGGGGTCCGGGACGGTGATGTCGTCGTCGAGGAAGACGATC
>DATABL010000036.1:0-11400 GCA_036259595.1 Actinophytocola sp. | reverse complement strand
GACGATCTCCGTCGAGCCACCGCGCAGCCCGGCGCAGATGGAGCGCTCGGTCAAGGGCCTGGTCGACGGCCGCTACCAGTGGCTGGTGTTCACCTCGACCAACGCCGTGCGCGCGGTGTGGGAGAAGTTCGCCGAGTTCGGCCTGGACGCCCGCGCGTTCTCCGGCGTGAAGATCGCCTGCGTCGGCGAGTCGACCGCGGAGAAGGTGCGCTCGTTCGGGATCATCCCCGAGCTGGTGCCGACCGGCGAGCAGTCCAGCGAGGGCCTGCTCGAGGTGTTCCCGCCCTACGACGACATCCTCGACCCGGTCGACCGGGTGCTGCTGCCGCGGGCCGACATCGCCACCGAGACCCTCGCCGCCGGCCTGCGCGACCGCGGCTGGGAGATCGACGACGTGACCGCGTACCGCACGGTGCGCGCCGCGCCGCCGCCCGCCGAGACCCGCGAGATGATCAAGACGGGTGGCTTCGACGCGGTGTGCTTCACCTCGTCGTCCACCGTGCGCAACCTCGTCGGCATCGCCGGCAAGCCGCACACCCGCACGCTGGTCGCCTGCATCGGCCCGAAGACCGCGGAGACAGCCCGGGAGTTCGGCCTCCGCGTCGACGTCCAACCGGAGAACCCGCAGATCCCGACCCTGGTGGACGCGCTGGCCGAGCACGCCGCCCGGCTGCGTGCCGAGGGCGCCCTGCCCCCACCCCGCAAGACGAAGCGAGCCCGCCGCTAGGAGGCGCGCATGTTTCCCAGCCACCGGCCCCGCCGGCTGCGCACGACCCCGGCCATGCGCCGGCTGGTCGCCGAGACCACGGTCCGGCCGAACCAGCTGGTGCTGCCGATGTTCGTCAAGGAGGGCGCGACCGAGCCGGTGCCGATCGCGACCATGCCCGGCGTCGTCCAGCACAGCCGCGACAGCCTGCGCAAGGCCGCCGTCGAGGCGGTGCGGGCCGGGGTCGGCGGGCTGATGCTGTTCGGCGTGCCGGAGACCCGCGACGCCACCGGCTCCGGCGCGCTCGACCCGGACGGCGTGCTCAACGTGGCCCTGCGCGACCTGCGCCACGAGCTCGGCGACGAGACCGTGCTGATGTCGGACCTGTGCCTGGACGAGTTCACCGACCACGGCCACTGCGGGCTGCTGGACGCCGACGGCAACGTCGACAACGACGCCACCCTGCGGGTCTACGGCGACATGGCGCTCGCACAGGCCGAGGCGGGCGCCCACCTGCTCGGCCCCAGCGGGATGATGGACGGCCAGGTCGGCGCGATCCGCGAGGCGCTCGACCGGCACGGCCGCTCCGACGTCGGCGTGCTGGCGTACTCGGTGAAGTACTCCTCGGCGTTCTACGGCCCGTTCCGCGACGCCGTCGAGTCCCAGCTCACCGGCGACCGCAAGACCTACCAGCAGGACCCGGGCAACGTCCGGGAGGCGCTGCGCGAGGTGCGGCTCGACCTCGACGAGGGCGCCGACCTGGTGATGGTCAAGCCGGGGATGCTCTACCTCGACGTGATCCGCGCGGTCGCCGACATCAGCGACGTGCCGGTCGCGGCGTACCAGATCTCCGGCGAGTACGCGATGGTCGAGGCCGCGGTCGCCAACGGCTGGGTCGACCGCCGCACCGCCGTGCTGGAGACACTGACCTCGCTGCGCCGCGCGGGCGCGGACATCGTGCTGACCTACTGGGCCGCCGAGGCCGCCCGCTGGCTGCGGTGACGGCGCGGGTAACCTGCCCGCCGTGACGAAGCCAGGCAATTCGGACCCCGACGACGCCGCGGAGCCGGCCACGACGCCGGAGAAGGCGGCGGCGGAGAAGCCCGCGAAGCCGGCGGCGAGGAAGCCGGTCATGCCGACCGCCCGCGAGGCCGCGGCCGAGACCACCGGCAAGCCGCTGCCCGGCCCCATCCGCTGGGGGTTCTACCTGGTCGTCACCGGGGCCGTGGTCGGCGTGCTCGGCGCGGTCTATCTGCTGGCCAACCAGGACGTGCTGGCCGAACAGCAGATGCGGATCATGACCGACATGACCCGCACCGAGGCCGAGCAGGTCGTGTCCAACGCCGTCTGGACGCTCGTCATCATCAACGTCATCTTCGGCGTGTTCCAGGCGCTGTTCGCCTACAAGGCCCGCGAGGGCCAGCGGCGCGCCCGGCTGTTCCTGACGATCGCGACGGTGCTGATCCTGCTCTTCCACTACCTGCTGGTGCAGACCCTGTTCGGGCTGATCGCAGCGCTGGTCGCGGCGATCGGGGTGGCGCTGTACCACCTGCCCGTGGTGCGCGACTTCTACCCGCCGCGTCCCCGGCTCAAGTGACCGAGCCGGACGAGCCGGTCCTGTTCGCCGAGGCCGGCTCCACCTGGTGGCCGGTGCTGTGGGGTCCGCTGTTCGCCGCCGTCGGCGTCGCGCTGGAGGCGTCGACCGGCCCGGTGCACTGGCTGCCGTGGATCGTGGTGGCCGGCGTGCTCGGCGGCGGCGCGATCGTGTGGGTGTCCGCGCGGCGCAAGGTGTACCTCGTGCGGCTCACCACCGGCACCCTCACCCAGGGCCGCGAGCACCTGCGCGTGGCGGAGATCGCCGCGGTCACCGACGTCGGCACCCCGGCCGGGGCGAAGGTCCTCGGCGGCGGCTGGACCGTGCCGCGCAAGACCGAGGCCGTCCCGCTCCGGCTGACCGACGGCGGGGTGGTGCTGGCCTGGGCGCGCGACGACGACGGCCTGCGCGACGCCCTGAGCCGGCTGGTCGAACCCGACCCGAGCTGAACGACGCGGCGTCATGTTCAATGGAGGTGTGTCGAACCCCCACGAAGACGGCCGTCAGCTGGAACCGGCGCCCCCGGTGCGGGACGACCAGGGCGCCGAGATCCCGCGTCCGAAGGCGGTCGACACCGCGTTCCAGGCCAGCCTCGCCGGCGCCGCGATCGGCGCGGTCGCCACGGTGGTCACCGTGCTGCTCGACCCCGAGTGGCTGTCGCTCCTGGTGCGCGACGCGCTCGCCGGCGCCGGGGCGCCGCACGGCGACGCGGAGGTGACGCAGGCGGTCGGCACGTTCCGCGTCGCGATGGTGTTCGGCATCCTCGTGTTCCTCGGCCTGTCGCTGCTGTTCGCGCTGAAGATGCGCGCCGGCCGCAACTGGGCCCGGGTGCTGATCACGGTGCTCGCGTTCGTCGGCGTGGTCAGCTTCCTCAACGCCATGGCCGCGAGCGGCGCCGAGCTCGAGCTGATCTGGAGCCTGGCCGAGGTCGCGTTCGCGGTCACCGCGGTGGTCTACATGTTCCGCCCGGAGTCCACCCAGTACTTCATGGAGCACAAGAAGCGCCGGCTCGCCCGGCGCGGCGGCGGCTACCGGACATGAGAGGCTTGGGTTCGTGACCGCACCGCCCGCAGAAGAGCTGGTCGCGCCGCCGCCGACCGAACCCGCCCGGCTGCACCGCCCGGCGCGCGCGGCGGTCGCGCTCGCCGAGCTGCTCGTCGCCGCCGGCCTGGTCGCCGCCGCGGTGTTCTGGGCGTGGCCGCAGGGCTTCGCCACGATCGTGACGGTGGCGCGCGACGGCACGGAGCTGACCTCGCAGCAGACCTCCGGCAACTGGCTGGCCGCCGCCATCGGGCTCGGCGCGCTCGCCGCGCTGCTGGTGGTGGACGCGGCGCGACAGGTGGTGCTCGCGGTGCGCACCAGACCCCGGCGGAGACGATCGACGAAGGTGGCTCGTGACTGAGGTGGACGCACGGCGTTCGGCGGCACTGTTCGAGCGGGCCCGGGCGGTCACCCCGGGTGGGGTGAACTCGCCGGTGCGCGCGTTCCAGGCGGTGGGCGGCACCCCGCGGTTCATGGTCCGCGGCGAGGGCCCGTACCTGTGGGACGCCGACGGCACCCGGTACGTCGACCTGGTCTCCTCCTGGGGGCCGATGATCCTCGGGCACGCGCACCCGGCCGTGGTCGACGCGGTGCGCTCGGCGGCGTCGTCCGGCCTGTCGTTCGGCACGCCGACCGAGGGCGAGGTCGAGCTGGCCGAGGAGATCATCGGCCGGGTCGGCCCGGTCGCCGGGGTACGGCTGGTCAACTCCGGTACCGAGGCGACGATGAGCGCGATCCGCCTGGCCCGCGGCTTCACCGGTCGGCGCAAGGTCGTCAAGTTCGCGGGCTGCTACCACGGCCACGTGGACGCCCTGCTCGCCGACGCCGGCTCGGGCGTCGCGACGCTCGGCCTGCCCACCACGCCCGGCGTGACCGGCGCGTCGGCCGCCGACACGGTCGTGCTCCCGTACAACGACCTCGACGCCGTGCGCGCGGTCTTCGCCGCGGAGGGTGCCGAGATCGCCGCGGTGATCACCGAGGCCGCGGCCGGCAACATGGGCGCGGTGCCGCCGGAGCCCGGGTTCAACGAGGGCCTGCGGGCACTGTGCGACGAGCACGGCGCGCTGCTGGTGATGGACGAGGTGATGACCGGCTTCCGGGTGTCGGCCGCCGGCTGGTTCGGCATCGACGCGGTCGCCGGCGACCTCTACACGTTCGGCAAGGTCATGTCCGGCGGCCTGCCGGCGGCCGCGTTCGGCGGCCGGGCCGACGTGATGGCCGCGCTCGCCCCGGCCGGTCCGGTGTACCAGGCGGGGACGCTGTCCGGGAACCCGGTCGCGGTCGCCGCCGGTCTGGCGTCGCTGCGTGCCGCCACGCCGGACGTCTACACGGCGCTGAACGCGAACTCGACCCGGCTCGGGGCGCTGCTGACCTCGGCGCTGTCCGCGCTCGGGGTCGAGCACCGGGTGCAGTTCGCCGGCAACCTGCTGTCGGTGTTCTTCACCGGCGAGCCGGTCCGTGACTACGCGGGTGCGAAGGCGTCCGCCACCGGCCGGTACCCGGCGTTCTTCCACGCGCTGCTGGCCCGCGGGGTGTACGCGCCGCCGAGCGCGTACGAGGCGTGGTTCGTCAACGCGGCCATGGACGACGAGGCGTTCGAGATCATCAGTGAGGCGTTACCCGCCGCCGCCGCGGCGGCGGCCGAGGGGGGCGAGTGAACAAGCGCACGACCGTGCACATGGTGCGGCACGGGGAGGTGGAGAACCCGACCGGGATCCTGTACGGCCGGCTGCCGGGTTTCGGGCTGTCCGAGCTGGGCCGGCGGCAGGCACTGATCGTCGCCGAACACCTGGCGAGCAACGACATCGCCCACGTGGTGGCCTCCCCGCTGGAGCGGGCCCAGCAGACCGCCGGGCCGATCACCGACTCGCACCGCCTCGCCCTGGCCACCGACGACCAGCTGATCGAGGCGGACAACAAGTTCGAGGGCCAACGGGTGGCGGTCGGCGACGGCGCCCTGCGCTCGCCGAGGCACTGGCCCCAGCTGCACAACCCGTTCCTGCCGTCCTGGGGCGAGCCGTACCTGCAGATCGCGCACCGCATGCTGGGTGCCGTGCACCGGGCACGGCACAGCGCCGAGGGCCGGGAGGCGGTGTGCGTCTCACACCAGCTCCCGATCTGGACGCTGCGCCGGTTCCTGGAGGGCAAGCGCCTCTGGCACGACCCACGCCGCCGCCAGTGCTCCCTGGCCTCGGTCACCACCCTGCTCTTCGAAGGCGAACGCCTGATCGCGATGCGCTACTCCGAACCCGCCGGCGCGTCCAGCCCGAAGGTGACCGGCGCATGAGGCCCCTGCTGCTGGTCGGTGTCCTGCTGCTCCTCACCGCCTGCACCACCGGCGCCGACGCGGGCATCGGCGGCACCCAGTTCCAGTTCGTCTCGCCGGGAGGCAAGACGGAGATCTTCTACGACGTGGACGAACGCCAGCAGATCCCCGAGATGTCCGGCGAGGCGCTGATGAACGAGGGCGAGCGGATCGCCCTCTCCGACTTCGCCGGGGACGTCGTGGTGCTCAACATCTGGGGGGCGTGGTGCCCGCCGTGCCGGGTGGAGGCCCCGGAGCTGCAGGAGGTCTACGACCGCAAGAAGGACGAGGGCGTCACCGTCCTCGGCATCGACGTCCGCGACGAGAACCGCACGGCGCCGCAGGACTTCGTCCGCGACACCGGCCTGACCTACCCGTCGATCTACGACTTCTCCGGACGGTCCCTGTTCGCCCTCAAGGGCTACCCCCGCTCGGTGGTCCCGTCCACGATCGTCCTGGACTCCCAACACCGCGTGGCGGCGGTCTTCCTCCGCGACCTCCTCGCCGAGGACCTGCTCCCACTGATCGACCGCCTCCTCGCCGAGAAGACCGAGTAGCGCGGGCCACGTCGGTGGGGAGGTGCCGGTCGGGGTGTCCGTGGCGGTGCCTACCCTGAGCCCGTGGACCCCTCCGCCCTCGCCTCCGACGGGCCGCTGTTGCTGGCCGCCGGGGTCGCGCTGCTCGCGGGGGTCATCTCGTTCGCCTCGCCGTGTGTGGTTCCGCTGGTGCCGGGTTACCTGGCCTACCTCGCCGCGCTCGTGGGGGCGGACGCCCCGCCGGTGAAAGTGCCGGCGAAGGCCGGAGCCGGGGCAACCGCCGCGGCCGACTCCGGGACCGCGCCGGTGGCCGAGATCGCGGCCACGCCGACCCCCGGAGCCGTCGAACCCGCCGGGCAGGCCCAGCCGCGGACCAGCCGCTGGCGGGTGGTCGGCGCGGTGGGGCTGTTCGTGCTCGGCTTCACCGTCGTGTTCGTCGGGACCATCGGGAGCCTCGTCTGGCTGGCCGACGCCCTGCTGGTCAACCAGGATCTGCTCCAGCGGATCGGCGGCGTCGTCACCATCGGCATGGCGCTCGTGTTCGTCGGCCTCGTGCCGGGGCTGCAGCGGGACGTGCGCATCCACCGCGTGCCCCGCCTCGGCCTCGCCGGCGCGCCCCTGCTCGGCGCGGTCTTCGGGCTCGGCTGGACGCCCTGTCTCGGGCCGACGCTCTCCAGCGTGATGGCGTTGGCGGCCGGCACCGGCGGTACGGCTCTGCGCGGGTACGTCCTCGTCCTCGTCTACTGCCTCGGGCTCGGCCTGCCGTTCCTCGTCATCGCGCTCGGCGCGCGCTGGACGGTCCGCACCAGCGGCTGGCTGCGCCGCAACAGCCGCACCATCCAACTCGTCGGAGGTGGCCTCCTGTTCGTCGTCGGCGTGCTCCTGGTCACCGGGCTGTGGGGCGAGATCACCTCCTGGCTGCGCATCACCTTCGTCAACGACACGAGGCTCCCGTTGTGATCGCGTTCCTCCGCAACACCTGGCGCGGCCTCACCTCGATGCGCACCGCGCTGGTCCTGCTGTTCCTGCTCGCCGTCGCCGCGATGCCCGGCGCCCTGCTCCCGCAGCGCGACCTCGACGCCGGCGCGGTCGAGGACTTCGTCGCCGCCAACGGCTGGTGGGGTCGCCTGCTCGGCCGGCTCGGCTTCTACGACGTCTACGCCAGCGTCTGGTTCTCCGCGATCTACCTGCTGCTGTTCCTCTCCCTCATCGGCTGCCTCGTCCCGCGCACCGTCGAGTACGCCCGGTCCCTGCGCGCCAAGCCGGTCCTCACCCCGCGCAACCTCGCCCGCCTGCCGCACCACCGCGAGGGCCACACCGACGCCGACGTCGCCGACGTCATGGCCGACACCCGGCGACGCCTCAGGGGCTGGCGGCTCACCGAACGCGCGGAGGACGACGGCGCCCGCAGCATCAGCGCCGAACGCGGGTACCTGCGCGAAACCGGCAACCTCGTGTTCCACTTCGCCATGCTCGGGCTGATCGCCGCGCTCGCGCTCGGCAAGATGTTCAGCTACGAGGGCCAGGTGATCGTCCTCGCCGACGGGTCCGAGTTCTGCAACTCCGGCACCTACGCCTACGACAGCTTCCAGCCCGGTCTGCGCGTCGACGGCACGAACCTCACCCAGTTCTGCGTCCGCGTCAACGACTTCACCGCCAACTTCCTCCCGTCCGGCGCGGCCGACTACTTCCGCGCCGACATCGAGTACCAGGCCGGCGAGGACCTCGAGACCGGCACCTGGCGGCCCTACGCGCTCGAGGTGAACGACCCGCTGCGCATCGCCGGCGACCGCGTCTACCTGCTCGGCAACGGCTACGCGCCCACGTTCACCGTCACCTTCCCCAACGGGGAGCAGCGCACCCACACCACCCAGTGGCGCCCGGTCGACCAGCGGACCTACCTCTCCGAGGGAGCCACCAAGTTCGACCCGCCCGGCATCACCGACCCGGCGCAGCGCCGGGAGAAGCAGATCGCGATCACCGGCCTGTTCGCGCCGACCGCGGTGCTCCAGGGCAACGTGCTCGCCTCGTCCTTCCCCGAGCCGCGCGACCCGGCCGTCGCGGTCGACGTGATGCGCGGTGACCTCGGCACGAACTCCGGCCGCGGCCAGTCCATCTTCGAGATCGACCAGCGGATGGTCGAGCAGGGCCGGCTGGAGCGGGTGGCACGGGAGAACCTGCGCCCCGGCGAGGAGATCCGGCTCGACGACGGCACCGTGGTCCGCTTCGACGGCGTCGAGCGCTTCGCCTACCTCCAGATCTCGCACGACCCGACGCAGGTGTGGGTGCTCGGCTTCGCGATCGCGCTGGTGCTGGGCCTGGTCACGTCGCTGACGATCAAGCGCCGGCGGGTGTGGGTGCGCGCGACCCCGATCACCGATGACGACGGGAACCGCCGTACCGTGGTCCTGCTCGGCGGCCTCGCGCGCACCGACCAGGCCGGATACGGCGAGGAGTTCGGCAGGATCGCCGACGACCTGCTGCCGCCGCGGGAACCGGAGGACGTCGCTGAGCGCGGCGTCACCACAGGGAGGGAAACCTGATGCCGGTCGACGAGACACTCTCCACCTACAGCGACTGGTGCTACGGCTCCGCGGTCGGCGTGTACGTGCTCGCGATGCTGTTCTCCCTCGTCGACCAGGCCTTCGGCCGGCACGGGACCCGCGTCGCACGGGCCCGCGAACTCGTCGGCGCCGGGGCCCCGGTCGACCCCGCCGAGCGGCAGGAACCGGCCAGTTCCGACCGGGCGTGGGAGTTCGCCGGCGCGGGCGCCCCGGTCGAGGCCACCGACCGGCCGGAACCGCCCGGTTCTTCGCACCGGGCCGAACGCGCGCGCCGCTTCGGGCGGATGGCGGTCTCGCTGACCGTGCTCGGCGTCGGCCTGCACCTGGCCGCGCTGGCGCTGCGCGGGCTCGCCACCGGGCGGGTGCCGTGGAGCAACATGTACGAGTACGGCGCGACGCTGTGCCTGGCCGCGGTGATCACCTGGCTGGTGGTGCTGCGCCGGTTCGCGATCCAGCACCTGTCGGTGTGGGTGCTGCTGCCGGTGATCGTGCTGATGTTCCTCGGCGGCGTGGTGCTCTACACCGAGGCCGCGCCCGTGCAGCCGGCGCTGCAGTCCTACTGGCTGGTGATCCACGTCGTCTCGATCGCGCTGGGCAGCGGCATGGTGCTGGTCCCGGGTGTGGTGTCGGTGCTGTACCTGGTGAAGGTGCGCAAGCCGGAGTGGGCCGGCCGGCTGCCCGCCGCCGACGTGCTCGACCAGGTCGCCTACCGCACCACGGTGTTCGCGTTCCCGATCTACACCGCCGGGGTGATCTTCGGCGCCATCTGGGCGGAGTCCGCCTGGGGCCGGTTCTGGGACTGGGACCCCAAGGAGACGGTCGCGTTCGTCGCCTGGATCGTCTACGCCGCCTACCTGCACTCCCGCGCCACCGCGGGTTGGCGCGGCGGCCGGGCCGCGGCGATCAACATCGTCGGCTTCGCGGTGATGGTGTTCAACCTGTTCTTCATCAACCTGGTCGTCGCGGGGCTGCACTCCTACGCGAACGGCTGACCAGCCTTATTGGACAAGCTGCCAAGAGATCAGTACTCTCCGCCACCGGGGTTCGCCAAGGTCACCCGTAAGGGTGAGGCTTCCAGGCCAGGAGGGTGTTAGTGAGTTACGTAGCTGCATACGGTCATCGTGATCGCGTTCCGGCTGAGCGCCGGTTACGCCAGGAGCACCCGCTGGGGGTGCGCCGGACCTACGCCGACCCGGCCGACGAGGTCGAGGAGGCCGGCACCGGTCGCAGGTGGACGTTCGGGGTCGCCGCCGGCGCACTGCTCGTCGCCGGCACGTTCGCGGCCGGCGCGCTCGGCCTGAGCAACGGCGCGCCGCTCGCCACCGACCACGCGGGCGCTCCCGAGCACGCCCCGGCGTCGCCCGGCAACAACCCGAACGACATCGGCAGCCCCGCGGTCGCCGCCCCGCCCGACCGGGACGCCGACGCGAAGCGCAAGCCGGCTCCGAAGCCCAAGCCCGTCGCCGCGGTCACCCAGACTCCCGACCGCCAGGCCCAGAGCGGCCACAGCGGCGGTGGCGGTCACGTCGGCGGCGACACCGTCCGCCCCGCCCCCCAGCCGGCCCCCGCCCCGGCTCCAGCGCCCGCCCCGGCCCCGCAGCAGCCGGCGCCCCAGCCCCCGCAGCAGCAGCCGGCTCCGCCGCCGCAGCAGCAGGGCCCGATCGAGCAGGTCGTGACCCCGGTGACCGACACGGTCGGCGGCATCCTCGACCCGGTGACCGACACCGTCGGCGACGTGCTGTCCCCGGTGACCGGGCTCCTCAGCGCCGGCGACCAGCCGGCGATGACCATGATCAACAACCCGCTCGGCGACCTCCTCGGTCGCTGAGTCCCGTCGCGCGGGCCCCGTCCGGAGCGCCTGCCCGAGCCGGCGCGGTTGCTGGTGCGAACACCGGCAGGCCCCGGTGTCGACGTTGTCTCCGCCCTGCGACTACCGTCGCGGTCGGAGCCGGTCTCGGGCAGTGTTTTCAGGGAGGAACCCAGCGGTGAGTGGGCGCGAAGGCGAGCCGGACACGGCTGGAGTCGGCCAGGACTTCTCCTGGTTGCCGCCAGGCCAGCAGCGGGCTCGCGCCGAGGGTGGGTCGGACCAGCAGGACTTCGGCCCGCGGTCACACCTGGAGGAAGAGGTGCGCACCGACTCGGCCCGGCACCCGGACCCGGCGCAGTCCGGACCGCACCCCCAGCCGCACTACACCGACCCGACCCCGTCCGGCCCCCAGCCGTACGCCGACCCGAACGCCTCCGGCCCCCACCCCTACGGCGCCCCAGCCGCCTCGGGCCCGCACCAGTACGGCGATCCCGCCGCCTCGGGCCCGCACTCCTACGGCGACCCGGCCGCCTCGGGTTCACGACCGTTCGGTGACCCGGCCGCCTCCGGCCCACAACCGTACGGCGACCCGGCTGCCTCGGGCCCGCACCAGTACGGCGACCCGGCCGCGTCCGGCCCCCACCAGGCTCCCGGCCCGCAGTACGCGGACCCGTCGGTGTCCGGCCCGCGCTATGCCGAGGCCACGCCGTCGGGCCCCCAGCCGATCCCGCAGGGCTACCCCCAGCAGCCCGGCTACCCGCAGCAGCAGTACCCGCCCGGCTCGCCTCAGCAGCAGCCCCAGCAGCCCCGCAAGGCCGACGAGCTCTCCTCCGCGAAGCTCATCAAG
>DATABL010000035.1:0-12127 GCA_036259595.1 Actinophytocola sp. | reverse complement strand
GTCGGCGAACCTGGCCACCCGGATGTTCCTCGGCCGCCCGGTCTCGATCCCGGCCTCGATCGCCGCGCCGACGTCGTTGCAGTGCACGTGCACGGTCCACAACCCGGCGCCGTCCCCGACCACCGACACGCAGTCCCCCAGGCCGACGAGCGTGTCACGGAGCCGCCCGACCGGGTCGACCCCGTTCCCGGCGACCTCGGACAGCAGGTACATGACCTCGTAGGCGAACTGGTCCGACCCGGCCTCCCGCGCGGTGTACATCGACAGCTCCGGCGCGGGCAGCTCCCTGGCCCGCGCGGCCGCGACCAGCGCCGCCGGTTGCTCGGCGACCACCGCGACCAGCGCGTCCAGCAGTACCGTCACCCCGCGCCCGCCCGCGTCGACCACGCCGGCCTCGGCGAGCACGGCGAGCTGCCGGGGGGTCCGCTCCAACGCGGCGGCCGCCCCGGCGGCGGCGGCGGTGACGACGTCCCCGAGGTCGTCGGAGGCCGACGACCGGGCCGCCTCGGCCGCCCCCTGGACGACGCTGATCATGGTGCCGGGCACCGGGTGGGACAGGGCCGCCTCGGCGCGGGCCGCGGCGGCCGCGAGCGCCGAGCGCAGCTCGGCCCCGCCGATCTCGGTGCTACCGGCCAGCGCGTCGGCGAACCCGCGCAGCAGCTGGGAGGCGATCACGCCGGAGTTCCCGCGTGCCCCGGTCAGCGCCCCGCGCGCCAGCTCCGCGAGCGCCACCCCCGCCGCCGACCTGGCCCCGGCCGGCGCCCGCAGCAGGGCGTCGAGGGCGGCGCGCATGGTGTGCAGCAGGTTGGACCCGGTGTCGCCGTCCGCGACCGGGTAGACGTTGATCCGGTCGATGGCCTCCCGGTGCGCGTCGAGCGACTGCACACAGGCCACCGCCCAGCGCCGCACCTGGGCGGCGTCCAACGCCCGCAACATCAGCCCTCCCGCACCCGGCCGGCTCAAGCGATATGCCGACATGCCATCGACATGCCATCGACATGCGGAGACTAGTGGGCCGGTGTGGGGGCCGCCGACGCGAGCCGTTACCCTGTTGACCTGCCCGGCATGAACGCCGGCTGGATGAACCTGCTGACCGTATCGGTCGGTTCCCCCGAGAAAGGAGTGCCTGACGTGGCTGCCGTCTGCGACGTCTGTGGCAAGGGGCCAGGCTTCGGCAAGTCGGTCTCGCACTCGCACCGGCGCACCAGCCGCCGGTGGAACCCGAACATTCAGACCGTGCACGCGAAGATCGGTGTCTCGCAGCGCAAGCGGCTGAACGTGTGCACCTCCTGCCTGAAGGCGGGCAAGGTCACGCGCGGCTGAGGTTCCCCGCGAGCCAACAGAAACGAACCGGGCCCTGGGAGTATCCCAGCGGCCCGTTTTCGTGCGCCGGAGACGCTAGGGCAGTTTCCAGTCGATGGCCTGGGCGCCCTGCTGCTCCAGCAGCTCGTTGGCGCGGCTGAACGGCCGGGAGCCGAAGAACCCGCTCCGCGCCGACAGCGGGCTCGGGTGGGCCGACTCGACGCACGGCACCGCGCCGAGCAGCGGCTTGAGGTTGCGCGCGTTGCGCCCCCACAGGATCGCCACCAGCGGCCCGCCGCGGGCCGCGAGGGCGCGGATGGCCTGCTCGGTGACCTCTTCCCAACCCTTGCCCTGGTGGGAGTTCGGCCGGCCCGGCTCCACGGTGAGCGCGCGGTTCAGCAGCAGCACGCCGTTCTCGGTCCAGCGGGACAGATCCCCGTTCGACGGCGGCGGGTGCCCGAGGTCGGCGCCGTACTCCTGGTAGATGTTCACCAGGCTCTTCGGCAGCGGACGCACGTCCGGCGCCACCGAGAAACACAACCCGATCGGGTGACCCGGTGTCGGGTACGGGTCCTGGCCGACGATCAGCACGCGCACGTCGGCGAACGGCTGCTGGAAGGCACGCAGCACGTGCTCCCCGGCCGGCAGGTACGTGCGTCCGGCGGCGATCTCCGCGCGGAGGAAGTCCCCCATGGCGGCGATCCGATCGGCGACCGGGGCGAGCGCCTCGGCCCAGCCTGCTTCGACGATCTCGGACAGGGGTCGTGCCGTCACGGCAGCAGACCCTATCGGGTCGGCTCACGACAGCCGGCGCAGGCCCTTCCTGTACGGCGCGATCCGGGACACGTAGTTCGCCACGATCGCCGCCACCATCTCGGGGGGCACCTCGTGGTTCTCCCGCACGCGCGCCGGCACGCCGAGCGCCATCCGGCGGGCCGGCAGGTGCCCGTCGAACGACATCACCGCGCCCGCGCCGAGCACCGAACCGTCCTCCAGCACCGAGCCGTTGAGGAGCACCGAACCGGACGCCACCAGGCAGCCGGTCCCGATCGTGGCGCCCTCGATGTGGGCGTTGTGCCCGACGGCCGAGTCGGCGCCGATGCGCGTCGGGTGCCACTCGGTGCAGTGCACGACCGTGCCGTCCTGGACGTTGGTCCGCTCCCCGACCCAGATGCCGCCCGAGTCGCCGCGCAGCACCGCCGTCGGCCACACCGACGACTCCGCCGCGAGGTGCACGTTGCCGATCAGCACGGCGTCGGGGTGCACGTAGGCGTCCGGGTGGATCGTCGGCTCGTGCTCGCCTAGCGCGTAGATGGGCACGCGGCCTCCTCGGCCTGCTCCTCGACCCCGATCGGCTTGCCGAGGTGCACGCTCTTGGGCTCGTGGGCGTAGTACCCGAACTTGGGCACCTCGACGTACCCGGAGGACGTGTACAGCGCGATCGCCTCCGGTTGGCTGAGGCCGGTCTCCAGCACGATCCGGCGGTGTCCGGCCGCGTGCGCGGTGCGCTCCAGCTCGGCGAGCATGGCCCGGGCCAGGCCGCGGCCGCGGGCGGCGGGGGTGACGTACATGCGCTTGAGCTCCGCGGCGCCGTCGGTGTCGCCGTCGCCGTGTACGCGCCAGCCGCCGCAGACGACCGGGGCGTCGTCGAGGTAGCCGACCAGGAACAGGCCCTCGGGCGGCGCGAACTCGGCCGGGTCGACCGGGGTCCGGTCCGGCTCGCCGTAGCGCACCACGTACTCCTGCTGCACCTCGGCGATCAGGGCGACCGCGTCCGGGTGGTCGTAGGGCAACACATCGATCCGCACGGCCCGATCCTGCCCTCGACCCGGCCGGCCGCGCCATGGGTTTTGCGTCACCGCCACCGTTACCGCCAGTGCTGCCAGCCCGGCGGTTTCTCGTACGGGAGCCCGTCGACGGTGACCCCGCCGCCCCGACCGACCGTGCCTACCGTGACCCAGCCTTCGGGGACCTCCCTCGGGTCCGGGAAGGTCGCCGCGAGCGCGTGGTCCTCGCCCCCGGTGAGCACCCAGTGCCGCGCGTCGGCGCCGAGCGCGGAGGCGACCTCGACCAGCCGCTGGTGGACCTGGACCAGCGAGGTGCGCACATCGATGGCCACGCTGGACTCCTCCGCGATGTGCCCGAGGTCGGCCAGCAGCCCGTCGGAGACGTCGATCATCGCGGTCGCGCCGGCGAGCGCCGCCTGCGGCCCGGCCGGGTACGGCGGCTCGGGCGCGCGGTAGGCGCCGACGACGGTCACCGGCGACCGGAAGCCGCGGCCGAGGACCGCGAGCCCCGCGGCCGACCACCCGAGCCGCCCGCACACCGCGACGACGTCACCGGGCATCGCGCCGCCGCGCGTGACCGGAGCGCGACCTTCCAGGTCCCCGAGCGCGGTGACACTGATCACGATCTGGTCCGCGGCGACCACGTCGCCGCCGACGAGTCCGGCGCCGGCCCGGGCGGCCTCCTGCCACATGCCGGCCGCCATCGCCTCGGCGACCTCCGCGTCGGTGGCCTTCGGGCAGGCGAGCCCGACTAGGAGCGCGGTCGGCACCGCGCCCATCGCGGCGACGTCCGCCATGTTGACCGCGATCGCTTTGCGCCCAACGTGTTCCGGGGTGGACCAGTCCATCCGGAAGTGCACGCCCTCGACCAGGACGTCGGTGCTGGCGACCACGCGCCCGTCCGCGGCGGCCACGACGGCGGCGTCGTCGCCCGGCCCGAGCAGGGTCGTGGCGGGCTGGCGGCGGCCGGCGGTGACACGTCCGATGAGTCCGAACTCACCGATGTCGGCCACGGTCTCCCGCGGTTCATCGCTGTCCGGCACGACCACCTCCGATAGTCGGATCCCCAAACGATCGAGAACTGCGGTACCTTTTGCTGCTCACGTTCCTACCTCTAGAGGACTGTTCGACACGAAGGGGCGCGCCGTGGTCCACGCATACATCCTGATCCAAACGGAGGTCGGTCAGGCCGCCGCCGTCGCCGCCAAGATCGCGGAGATCGCCGGGGTGACCACCGCCGAGGATGTCACGGGCCCCTACGACGTGATCGTGCGCGCCGAGGCGGAGAACGTCGACCTGCTCGGCCAGCTGGTCGTGGCCCGGATCCAGAACGTGGACGGGATCACCCGAACGCTGACCTGCCCGGTGGTCCATCTCTGACACCTGCTTCAGTAAGGGCGTGTCGGAACAGCAGCTGTCGCCGGTCGCGCTCCGCATCGCGGCGGGTCTCGTGATCCTGCTCGTGGTCGGTGTGGTGGTGGCCAGCCAGCTCGTCGGCGGCGACGACACGGGCAGCGACACGGCTGCCGACACGGGCACGACCTCGGGCGCACCGCGGACCGGTCCGGTGGCGTTGGTCACGGTCGACGCGCCGGAGGCCGACTCGGCCGAGTGCCGTGCGCTGACCGACGCGCTCCCGGACGAGCTGCCCAACGCCGGCGACACGTTGCGCCGACTCCCGCTGGCCGAGCCGGCCCCGCCGGCGACCGCGGCGTGGGGCGACCAGGTCCGCGAGCCGGTCGTGCTGCGCTGCGGGCTGAACCGGCCCGCCGAGCTGACCCCGACGTCGTCGCTGCGCGCCATCGACGACGTCCAGTGGCTCATGGTGCGGGGCGAGCTCGCCGAGACCTGGTACGTCGTCGACCGCGGGGTCTACGTCGCACTGACCGTGCCCGACCACGCCGGAACCGGTCCGCTGCAGGAGATCTCCGCCACCGTCGGGTCGACGCTCGCCGCGGCCCCGGTCCGCACCCGCTGACACCGCTCAGTCGAACCGGATGTGCCGGGCGCCGGTCCACGCGCGGCGCGCCCAACCGCGCAGGCGGCCGTCGGTGTTCGGGGCGAGCGTGAGGCCGGCCGACGCGGCGACGCGCTCGGCCACGGCCGGCACCGGAAGCGCGTCGGTCCACACGTGCTCGGCGAACTCCTCGCCGCGCAGTCGGTCCAGGCAACCGTCCAGTTTGTCCACGGCGAAGCGGTCCAACCGCAGCCCCAGCCCCAGCCCACGCTCCCGCAGCCGGCGCAGCACGGTCTCCCGCGAGGCCAGCAGCGCGACGTGCCGCACGTCGTGCCCGAGGTCGCGCAGCCGCCCGACGACCTCGGCGAAGTAACGCGGCTCCACCAGTGTCATGGGCGCGATCACGGGACCGTCGTGGCGGCGCAGCACCAGGTCCAGCACCTCGACCACGCCCTGCCGCCACGCCGTCAGGTCCTGGAAGTCGCCGCGCAACGACCTCGGCATCGTCCGGTGCAGGCCGTAGCCGACCTGCTCCGGGTCACAGACGACACTGCCCGCCAGCCGCCGCCGGAGCTCGAAGGCGGTCTGGGTCTTGCCGCCGCCGAACGGCCCGTTGATCCAGAGCAGCACTACCGCAGCCCGGTGCCCCGCGCGATAGCCGTGTCGACCAGGGTCGACAGCAGCGTCGGGTAGTCCACGCCGGTGACCGCCCACATCTTCGGGTAGGCCGAGGTCGGCGTGAAGCCGGGCATCGTGTTGAGCTCGTTGACGGTCAGCGTCCCGTCCGCGCCGACGAAGAAGTCGACGCGGGCCAGGCCCTGGCAGTCCAGCGCGCGGAACGCGGTCACGGCCGTCGCCCGCAGCCGCTCGACCACCACGTCGTCGAGCTTGGCCGGGATGTCCAGCTCGGCGGCGTCGCCCAGGTACTTGGTCTCGAAGTCGTACCACTCCGGGCCGTCCGCCGTGATCCGGATCTCCGCCGGCAGCGACGCCTCGACGCGGCCGTCCGGGAACTCCAGCACCCCGCACTCGACCTCGCGCCCGACGACCGCGGCCTCGACGAGCACCTTGGGGTCGATCTCCCGGGCCGCCGCCACCGCGCCGTCCAGGTCGGACCAGTCGGTGACCCGGGTGATCCCGGTCGACGACCCGGCCCGCGCGGGCTTGACGAACACGGGCAGCCCCAGCCGCTCCCGCTGGGCCTCGGTCAGCGTCGCGGTGCCGCGGTGCAGCACCTCGTACCGGCCGACCGGAAGCCCTTCCGCGGCGAGGAGCTTCTTGGTGAACTCCTTGTCCATGGCGACGGCGCTGGCGAGGACCCCGGCGCCGACGTAGGGCAGGCCGACCATCTCCAGCAGCCCCTGGATGGTGCCGTCCTCGCCGTAGGCCCCGTGCAGCACGGGGAACACGACGTCCACGCCGGACAGCACCTCGCCCTCCCGGCCGCGTTCGAGCACCACGAGGTTCGTCGAGGTCGGGTCGGCCGGCAGGGTGAGCGCGGTGCCCGTCGTGACCGAGGGCAGCGTCCGCCCCTCGATCCGCAACCGGTCCGGGTCGGCGGGCCCGAGCACCCACGCGCCGTCCGGCGTGATCCCCACCGGCAGCACCTCGAAGCGGTCCGGGTCGAGGTTGGCGAGCACGCTCGCCGCAGACACACAGGACACGGTGTGCTCGGTGCTGCGTCCACCGAACACCACTGCCACGCGCATTCGCTCTTGGCTGGCCATGGCGCTCGACCCTACTCCCGCCGGGGTCAGGTGCCCTTTCGGACCAACTCGACCAACACCGGCAGCGCGTCCCGCAGCTCGTCGCGCGAGCAGGCGGCGTAGCCGAGCGCGACGCCGAACCACCTGGCGGGGCCGACGTGGTGGCGGGCCAGGCCGTCGAGCAGCAGGCGCCGGCCCAGCGCGCGGCGCACCAGCTCGCGCTCGGCCTCCGCCGAGGACACCGGCACCACGACGTGCGCGCCGGCCTCGTCGCCGAGCACCCGGACCCCGCCGCGCACGAGCGTGTCGACCACCAGGGAGCGGCGCTCGGAGAGCTCCCGGCGCAGGCGGCGCAGGTGCCGGCCCAGATCGCCGCCGCGGGCGAACTCGACGACCACCAGCTGGCCGGCGGGCGCGGGGCCGGAGCCGGTGCGGTCGCGGTGGGCGAGGATCGCCGACACCGCGTGTGGCGGGGCGACCATCCAGCCGACCCCGAGCGTCGGGGTGAGGATCTTGCTGGTGGTGCCGAGGTGCACCACGACGTCCGGGGCGAGCGCGGCCAGCAGCGGCAGCGGGGCCACGTCGTAGCGCAGCTCGCCGTCGTAGTCGTCCTCGATGACCAGCCAGCCGCGCTCGCGGGCGCTCTCCACCAGGGCGACCCGGCGGGCGGCGGACATGCGCCCGCCGAGCGGGTACTGGTGCGCGGGCGAGCAGTACACCGCGCGGGCGGCCGCGGGCACCGCGTCGATCACCAGGCCGTCGGCGTCCACCGGGGCGGGCACGACGGTGAGCCCGGCGGCCCGCAGCGCGCCGACCGCCCGCTGGTAGCCGGGTTCCTCGACGGCGACCACGTCACCGGGGTGCAGCACGGCGTTCGCCAGCTCGGCGGCGGCGTGGCTGGTGCCGGAGGTGGCGAGGACGGCGTCCCGGCCGTCCTGTCCGGACAGGGTGCCGACGCGCAGGCCCCGGTGCCGCAGCAGGTGCTCGGCGACGGTGGCGCGGTAGGCGGGCAGGCCGGCGCGGTTCGGGCGGACCATCGGGCCCACGTGCGCGGCGGCGCGCCAGGCCCGGCGCCAGGCGGCCCGGTCGATGCCGCCGGCCCACGGGGAGCCCGGGGTGAGGTCGAGGGCGGTCTCGTCGGCGGAGTCGCGGCGGGCGGGGACGGTGGTGGGGCGCAGCGAGCCGGGGGGTTCGGTGGTGACGTAGGTGCCGGAGCCGTGCCGGCCGGCGATCCAGCCCTCGGCGTGCAGCTGCTCGTAGGCCGCGGCGGTGACGGTGCGGCTGACGCCGAGCTCGCCGGCGAGCGCGCGGGTGGAGGGCAGGCGGTCACCGCTGCGCAGGCGACCCTCGCCGGCGGCGGCGCGGAGCTGCTCGGCGAGCTGGACGGCGAGCGGGGTGGCCGACGCGCGGTCCAGCGTCACGGGCAGGGCGGGGGTCTCCGGCATGAAAGTGGCCTCTCGGAAACGGCAACTCGTGGCCCTTCAAGGATGCCACCCCACCGGCCAGGCTGGAGACGTGAACGCACTCTCACCCACCGAGCGCAGCACGGTCCGGCGCGGCAGGAAGCGGGCCGTGACCGACCGGACGGCCCTGCACGCGGTGCTCGACGCCGGGATCGTCTGCCACCTCGGGTTCGTCGCGGACGGCGCGCCGATCGTGCTGCCCACCGGGTACGGGCGGAAGGGCGACACGCTGTACGTGCACGGGTCGACCGGGGCGGCGAGCCTGCGGGCCGCGGCCGAGGGCGCCGAGGTGTGCGCGACCGTGACGCTGCTCGACGGGGTGGTCTACAGCCGGGCGGTGTTCCACTTCTCGGTGAACTACCGCTCGGCGGTGGTGCACGGACGCGCCCGTGCGGTGACCGACCGGGCCGAGAAGCTGGCCGCGTTGCGGGTGATCACCGACCACATCGCGCCGGGCTCGTGGGAGTACGCGCGCGAGCCGAACCAGCGCGAGCTCGCCGCGACGGCGGTGCTGGCGCTCGACCTGACCGAGGCCGCGGTGAAGATCCGCACCGGTCCGCCCGGCGACGAGCCCGAGGATCTGGACCGGCCGACGTGGGCGGGCGTCCTGCCGCTGACGCGGACCTGGGGCGCGCCGGTCCCGTGCCCGGAACTGCCCGCCGGGGTGGCCGTGCCCGAGCACGTGACGAGCCGGCCGGGCCCGGCCTAGGAGACCCGGCGCAGCGCCGGGTAGGTGTGCATCGTGCGGGTGGCGCGGTAGACGTGCAGGCTCACCGCCGGGTCCGGGCCCTCGTTGCGAACCTCGTGGGCGTAGCCGGGGGCGAAGACCCGCGACTGGCCGGCCGCCAGGCGGCGGGTGGAGCCGTCGCGGAGCACGTGCTCGGTCAGCTCACCGGAGACGATCGTGAACGCGCCGACGGACGGGCCGTGGTCGTGCGGTTCGGTGGCCTGGCCGGGAAGCCAGCTCAGCAACCACACCTCCTGCTCGGTGCTGCGGTGCACCAGGGCGGCGTACCGCTCGTCCGGGTCGTAGCGCAGCAGGTGCCCCCAGCGGGTGCGGTCCTCGGCGTACTGGCGGGCGACCAGGGCGGGGTGCACGCTCGGGGCGGTGGTGGTGCGCGCGACGGTGTTCTCAGGCACTGCGAACATCGGAGTGGGAACCTTCTCGGGAGAACCAGCGGAGGACGGCGGCTCGGTCACCGGGAGGGACACAGCGCACTGGCGAACAGCGAGTAGCGCTCGATCGTGGACACGACCCCAGCAGACCATTCCGGCTGGCCGGAGGCAACGCGGTCCACGATGTGGGAGCCGGGGCCCGCTCCCCGACGGCGGCACGACGGCCCTCGCGATCGACGACCTCGGCCAGGCGGAGCTGATCGGCATCACGTTCGAACCCACCGGCGGCTCCGACCAGGCCACCATGGACCCCGTCATGCAGTTCCCCTGGCCTGACCCCCACCCGGCCCCGTGAGTCCCCCACCCGGAACGGGGACCCGCGGGGGTCAGCGTTCGGGTTTGGTTTTGCGGCCGATGAGGTCGGTGGCCATCTCGCGGGGGTCGAAGCCGTCGTGGCAGACGCGGTGGACGACCTCGGTGATGGGCATCTCGACACCGTGGCGCTTGGCGAGTTCGCGGATGGCGGAGCAGGACTTCACGCCCTCGGCGACCTGGCCGTGGGCGGCGGTCTGTGCCTGGGCGACGGTCTCGCCGCGGCCGAGACGCTCGCCGAAGGCCCGGTTGCGGGACAGGGGCGACGCGCAGGTGGCGACCAGGTCGCCGAGGCCCGCCAGGCCGGAGAAGGTCATCGGGTCGGCGCCGAGCGCGACGCCGAGGCGGGAGGTCTCCGCCAGACCGCGGGTGATCAGCGTCGCCAGCGTGTTGTCGCCGAAGCCGAGGCCGCCGGCCATCCCGCAGGACAGCGCGATCACGTTCTTGCACGCCCCACCGAGCTCGCAGCCCACCACGTCGGTGATCGTGTACGGCCGGAAGTAGCCCGTCGTGCACGCCTCCTGCACCGCCACCGCGCGGTCGTGGTCGGTGCAGGCGATCACCGACGCGGTCGGCTGCTCGGCCGCGATCTCCTTCGCCAGGTTCGGCCCGGACACCACCGCGACCTGGCTCTCCGGCACGCCGAGCACCTCGACGACCACCTCGGACATCCGCCGCAGGGTGCCCAGCTCCACGCCCTTGGCCAGCGAGATGAGCGTGACCGACGGGTCGATCAGGTTCCGCCACGCGGTGAGGTTGTGCCGCAGGCTCTGGCTCGGCACCGCGAGCACCACCGCCGCCGCGCCGCGCAGCGCCTCCCGCGGATCCGAGGTGGACCGCAGCGTCGGCGGCAGCACCACGCCCGGCAGGTAGTCCGGGTTGCACCGGTCCGCCGCGACCGACTCCGCCACCGCGGCCCGTCGCGCCCACAGTGTCACCTCGCTGCCCGCGTCGGCCAGCACCTTCGCGAACGCCGTCCCCCACGAGCCGGCGCCGAGCACGGCGATGGGCCCCGTGGTCACTCGACGGTCCTCCGCGCGGGGACGAAGAACTCCGTCGGCGCCGGCTCCTGGCGGATCTCGGCGAGCTCGTCACGCACCCGCACCATCAGCAGGTCGGTGACCTCGCGCAGCAGCTCGTTGGTGATCGGCCGGCCGCGGTGGGCCGACAGGTCCACCGGCTCCCCCAGCCGGATGTGCACCTTCTTGCGCGGGAACGGCCGGAACTTCTTCGTGTAGCCGTCGAAGATGTGGTTCGTGCCCCACCGCGCCGCCGGGATCACCGGCACGTCGTTGTCCAGCGCGAGCCGCGCCACACCGGTCCGCGAACGCATCGGCCAGCCGGTCGGGTCCTTCGTGATCGTGCCCTCCGGGTAGATGATCACGAGCTTCCCCGACCGCAGCGCCTCGTTCGCCGCGGTCAGGCTCTCCCCCGCCGCGGTTGAGCGACGGGCCACCGGGATGCTGCCCGCGCCGCCGATCAGGTACTTGAACACCGGCACCCGGAACAGGCTCTCCTTCGCCAGGAACCGGGGTACCCGACCCTGCCGGTGCACGAACACCGCGTCGACCGGCGGGTCGAGATGCGAGACGTGGTTCATCACGAGCAGGACACCGCCCTCGTGGCGGATCCGCTCGCCACCCACCGACACCATCTTCCCGATCCAGGAGAGCGGGTAGAAGATCAACGCGGTCATCGTGACCCAGAAACCGCTCTTCTCGATTCGTGCCGGCACGTGCGTTCCTCCTCGTCGACTGATGCCCGTGAGTATGCCCCGGCGCCGACACCCGGCTCGCACCTGCGCCACGATGGAGCACGTGGAGCACTGGATGGACCCCACCGTCGACCTGGTCGTCCCGATCAAACGGCTGGACCGGGCGAAGTCGCGGCTGCGCGGCGCGGTCGCCGGACCACACGCCGACGCGGTGCTGGCCCTGCTGCTGGACACGGTGACCGCGGCCGCGGCGGCCGCGGGCGTCCGGCGGGTCCTGGTCGTCTGCGAGGACCCGCGGGTGGCCAAGGCGATCGACGAGGCCCTGCCCGGCACGGGCGTGGAGTCGGTCGACGAACGCGGCCTGCCGGGGCTGAACGCCGCGCTCCAGCACGGCGCCGACCTGCTGCGCGCCGGCGACCCGCACGGCGCCGTCGGGGCGCTGCAGGCCGATCTTCCGGCGTTGCGCCCGGCCGAGCTGGCCGAGGCGATCGCCGAGGCGCGCGGCCGGCGGGCGTTCTGCGCCGACCGGGCCGGCACCGGCACGACGCTGCTGCTGTCCGCGCCGGGCGGCCCGCTCGACCCGCGTTTCGGACACGGTTCGGCGTCCGCGCACCGGGCCAGCGGCGCCGTCGCGGTCGGCGACGGGCTCGCCTCGCTGCGCTGCGACGTGGACACCGCCGAGGATCTCGCGGTGGCGGCCGGGCTCGGAC
>DATABL010000034.1:0-18141 GCA_036259595.1 Actinophytocola sp. | reverse complement strand
CCCAGGACGACGACGAGCTGGCGGCGCTGCAACAACGCATCGAGCGGGTCCTGCTCGACGGCGCCCGCCGGTACACCCGCGCCGAGGTGGCCGAGCTCGCCGGCGTCCCGCTCGAACGGGCCACCGCCCTGTGGCGGGCCCTGGGGTTCGCGACGGTCGGCGACGACGCCGTGGTGTTCACCGACAGCGACGTCACCGCCCTGCGGTTCGCGAACGAGCTGGTCCAGGCGGGGATCGTCGACCCGTCGGCGGTGATCGCCAGCACCCGGATGATCGGCCAGCACATGTCGCGCCTGGCCGAGTCGCAGGTGCTGATGCTGCGCGACGTCGTGGCGGCGAACCCGGAGCTGGCCGACGAGCGGCAGCTCGCCCGGCTCGTCGAGAACCTCACCCACGGTCTGACGCAGCTCCAGGACTACGTGTGGCGCCGGCACCTCGCCGCGTACTCGGTGCGGATGCTGGTCGCGCGGGACGAGGACATCGACGAGCGGCGGCAGGTGGTCGGTTTCGCCGACATGGTGGGCTTCACCAGCCTGACCCGGCGCTCGACCGAGACCGAGCTGGTGGAGGTCGTGGACCGCTTCGACGCGCTCGCCGCCGAGGTGGTGGCCGACAACCACGGCCGCATCGTGAAGATGCTGGGCGACGAGGTCCTGTTCGTCGCCGACAGCCCGACCGACGGCGCCGAGATCGCGCTGACCCTGCTGGACCGCGCCGCGACCCGGGACGGGGTGCCGCCGCTGCGGGTGGGACTGGCGTTCGGCCGGGTGCTGAGCCGCTTCGGCGACGTGTACGGCTCCGTGGTCAACATCGCCAGCCGCCTGACGTCGGTGGCGCGCCCCGGGACGGTGCTGATCGACCGGGAGCTGACCGAGGCGCTCGCCGACGAGCCGTCGTACACCGTGCGGACGCGGCGGCCGACGTCGGTGCGCGGCTACGCGCGGCTGCGCTCGGCGAGCCTGCGCCGCGCGGGCGAGGAGTCACCGAGCCTGGCGGAGTCGGCGCAACAGCTGGCCGCCGAGTTCCTCGGCCTGGCCGACGACCCCCGCGACGAGGAGCCGCACATCCCGCTGCACCCGGACGACGACCGCCCGCGGCTGGGCCGCCGGAAGCGGCGCTGACTCCGGTCAGTGCGCCGCCAGCCAACGGGTCAGCACCGCGGCCAGGTCCTCGGGTGCCTCCAGCGGCGCCAGGTGACCGACCCCGGCCAGCTCCACCGACTCCGCACCGGGCAGCGCGGACGCCATCGCCGTCGCCTCGGTGGCCGGGATCAGCGTGTCCTCCGCGCCGCGCACCACCAGCGCCGGCAGCCCCGACCCGGCCAGCACGTCCGTCGACGACGGCCGCGCCGCCATCGCCCGTTGGGCCCACGCCACCGACGCCGGCGGCTGGGCCGCGACCAGCGCCCGCATCCTGGCCTCCACCGCCGGACGCGTGGCGAGGGTCGTCTCGCCGAGCAGGCTCGTCAGCATCGCGTCGGCCAGCCAGTCCGTGCCCTCGGCCTCGGCGCGGTCGGCCATCGCGTACCGGTTCGCGCGGGCCTCCTCGGTGTCCGCCGACGCCTTGGTGTTGACCAGCACCAGCCCGCTGACCCGGGACGGCGCCGCGCGGAGCACGGCCATGGCCACGTACCCGCCCATCGAGCAGCCGCCGAACACGGCGCGGGACACGCCCCGCTGGTCGAGGGCCGCCAACACGGCCGACGCCGCCTCGTCGAGGGAGGGCGAGGACACGGGCGGTGCCGAGCCGAAGCCCGGCAGATCGGGCGTCACCAGCCGCGATCCCAGGACGGGCCGTAGGCCGTCCCACATGGTCGAGTCGAGCGGGAACGCGTGCAACAGCACGACAGGATCACTCAAGTGCACGTCACCATCCAGGACATCGAAATGACATGATGCGGGCATGGCCCTCACCGTTCGAGCCGACCTCGCCAATCTCCCGGACTACATTCCGGGACGCAAGATCCCCGGCGCGATCGTGCTGTCCAGCAACGAAGTCTCCACCCCCGCGCCACCGTCGGTGCTCGCCGCGATCACCGAGGCGGCGGCCGAGATCAACCGGTACCCGCAGATGGCCAACGACGACCTCATGGCCCGCACCAGCCGGTACGTCGGCGTGCCGGAGGAGCGGCTGGCGATCGGCTGCGGGTCGGTCAGCCTCTGCCAGCAGCTGATCCAGGCCATGTGCGTCGAGGGCCAGGAGGTCGTGTTCGCCTGGCGGTCGTTCGAGGCGTACCCGATCGTGACGCAGGTCGTCGGCGCGCGAAGTGTCAAGGTGCCGCTGACCAGCGACTACCGGCACGACCTCGACGCCATGCTGGCCGCGATCACCGACCGCACCCGGGTCGTGTTCGTCGCCAACCCCAACAACCCCACCGGCACCGCGCTCCACACGGACGAGGTCGAGCGCTTTCTCGACGCCGTGCCCGACCACGTGCTGGTCGTGCTGGACGAGGCGTACCGCGAGTTCGTGACCGACCCCGGTCTGCCCGACGGGCTCGCGCTCGCCGAGAGCCGGGAGAACCTGGCCGTGATCCGCACCTTCTCCAAGGCGTACGGGCTGGCGGGCCTCCGGGTGGGCTACGCGGTGGCGGCTCCGCAGGTCGCGGCGGCGGTCCGCAAGGTGGCGATCCCGTTCTCGGTGAGCCGGGTCGCCCAGGCGGCGGCCATGGCGGCGATGGACGCCTGCGAGGAACTGCTCGCCCGCTGCGCACCGGTCTCGCGCGAACGCGACCGGGTGCGCGCCGAGCTGCTGGAGCTGGGCTACGAGGTGCCGGAGTCGCAGGCGAACTTCGTCTGGCTGCCGCTCGGCGACCGGACGGCCGCGTTCAACGAGCACCTGCTGGCGCAGAAGGTGGTGGTCCGGGCGTTCGCCGGCGAGGGCGCGCGGGTGACCGTCGCCCAGCCGGAGGAGAACGACGCGTTCCTGGCCGCGGCCCGGACGTTCGAGCCCTGAACGTCCGCTCCGGACGGTCTTCGGCGCCTCACGCGGCGGCCGCGTGCGCCGGTTCGCCGGCCGCGGCCGCTCGGGCCCGTTCGGCGAACCGGTGCCGCGCGGCGGCCACCCGCCGCCAGTGCGCGGCCCGCGTCTCGTCGACGGACACGGACGCGGTGACGAGCACCTCGGCGGCGTGGGCGGCCGAGTCGAGCTCGTTCGCGGCGGCGCCGTACTCGCCGGCGTCGATCAGGGAGTAGGCACGCCGCATCCCGGCCTGCGCGGTCGCGTAGATCGCGTAGGCGGCGAGGTTGTGGGCGAGCGGGCCGAGTGGGTGCGACATGGTGTCCTCCGATCCGAGTGCCTTCACAGAGACGTACGAAACAGAGACGCGGAGAACGACACGCCCGCCCATGATTTTCGGTGCTTTCTCCGCGACTTCCCCACGACCACCCGAACAGAGCAGCCGTCACCAGCGGCGAGGGCTGGGCCGTCGGCGGTGGCGGGCGGTCCAGCAGGACTCGTGCCAGTGCCGGCGGTCGGCCACGCCGCCGGTCTCGTCGGCGGGTCAGACGACGACGTGGGCGGTGCCGGGGCGGATCTCGTGGTCGCAGCCCGGGCAGCGGTACTGCTTCGTCGTCTGGGTGCCGGTCACCCTGCGTACCAGCCAGTCGCCGTCCTGGGCGGTCTCCAGTTGTTGCCAGCCGCCTGTCGGTGCTGGTGGCGCGGGGGTGGAACGCGTGCGGCGGTCCCGGTTACGGCGAGGCACGGACGATCACGGTAGCGACAGGGCACAATGGTCGCGTGCCGACATACGAGTTCCGCTGCCACGCGTGCGCCCGGACGTTCGACGTCCAGCGGCCCATGAGTGCCTCCGCCGATCCCGCGCCCTGTCCGGACGGCCACACCGACACCGTCAAGCTCCTCTCCACGGTCGCGCTCACCGGTGGCGCCGGCGCGGCGGCCCCGAGCGGTGGCGGCGGCTGCTGCGGCGGGGCCTGCGGCTGCGGCTGAGCCCGGCTAGCGGTAGTCGCGGAAGCCCTTCCCGGTCTTGCGGCCGAGCCGGCCCGCGGTGACCAGGTGTTCCAGCAGCGGCGCCGGCGCGAAACCGGCGTCGCGGAACTCGTAGTACAGCGCCCGCTCGATCGCCAGCGACACGTCCAGCCCCACCACGTCCAGCAGCTCGAACGGGCCCATCGGCAGCCCGCACCCGACCTTCATCGCGGTGTCGATGTCGTCGGCCTCCGCGTAGTGCGCCTCCAGCATCTTCACCGCGTCGTTCAGGTACGGGAACAGCAGCGCGTTCACGATGAACCCGGCCCGGTCGCCGCAGTGCACCGGCTGCTTGCCGACCCGCCGGCAGACCTCCCGCGCGGTCGCGACCACGTCCTCCCCGGTCGCGATCGTCGACACGACCTCCACCAGCTTCATCACCGGCGCCGGGTTGAAGAAGTGCAGCCCCACCACGTCCGCCGGCCGCGAGGTCGCCGCCGCGCACTCCACCACCGGCAGCGACGACGTCGTGGTCGCCAGCACCGCCCCCGGCTTCACCACCTCGTCCAGCGCGCCGAACACCGCCCGCTTGACCGCCAGGTCCTCGGCCACCGCCTCGACCACGAGGTCGCAGTCGGCCAGCTCGTCGAACTCCACGACACCGCGCAGCCGGGCCAGCACGACCGTCCGGTCCTCTTCGGACAGCCGGCCCCGCTTCACCTGGCGGTCCAACGACTTCCGCACGGCGTTCACAGCGGACGCGGCCTTCTCGGCCGAGCGCGCCCGCAGGACGACGTCGAAGCCCCGGCGCGCGAAGACCTCCGCGATCCCGGTCGCCATCGTGCCGGTGCCGACCACGCCGACCCGCTGGACGTCCCGGGTGGGCTCGTCGCCCGCCGCGGCGACCGGTGTCAGCGAGTCCGGCACCACGACCGGCGAGTCGATCTCGTCGTAGGTGTAGAAGCCGCGGCCCGACTTCCGGCCGAGCAGTCCCGCCGTGATCATCTGCCGCAGGATCGGCGCCGGCGCGTGCAAACGATTGCGCGACTGCCGGTACATCGTCTCCAGGATCTCGTACGCGGTGTCCAGCCCGATCAGGTCCAGCAGCGCCAGCGGGCCCATCGGGTACCCGCACCCGAGCCGCATCGCCGCGTCCAGGTCCTCCCGCGTGGCGTACCGCGACTCGTACATCGACACCGCGTGGTTGAGGTAGCCGAACAGCAGCGCGTTCGCGATGAACCCGGCCCGGTCGCCGATCACGACCGGCTCCTTGCCGAGCGCGCGCGCGAACGCCGTCACGTCGGCGATCACGTCCGGCTCGGTCACCACCGTGCGCACGATCTCCACGAACCGCAGCACCGGCGCCGGGTTGAAGAAGTGCAGCCCGACGACCTTGCCCGGCCGCCCCGTGTGCACCCCGATCTCGGTGACCGACAGCGAGGAGGTGTTCGACGCGAGGACGACGTCCGGCCGGCACACCTCCTCCAGCTCGCGGAACACCCGTGCCTTCAGCTCCAGGCTCTCCGGGATCGCCTCGATCACCAGGTCGGCGTCGGCGAGGTCGGCGAGCCGGGTGGTGTAGTCGATCCGGCCGAGCAGCGCCGAACGCGCGGCCGGGTCGAGCTTGCCGCCGGCCAGCGCGCGCTCGGTCGAGTGCTCGAGGTGCCCCCGGGCCCGCTCGACGCCCTCGTCGTCCAGCTCGACGCCGATCACCCGGATCCCGGTCCGCGCCACGACCTCGGCGATGCCGGCACCCATCGTGCCGAGCCCGACCACTCCGACACATCCGAACCCGTGCGCCATCGCAACCTCCGGAGACCGGCGAAACGGCTGGACCGGATGCTACCTGCCAGTAACATGATCGGTCGGACGCCCGTGGCCCACCTCACGCGGGCGCCGCCCGGGTCAGGCCTTGGGCAGGGCGGGGATCAGTTCTTTCGCGACGGCCTGGGTCGGGGCGCAGGGATCCTCGCCCTCCGCGGAGTTCTGGTCGTCGTAGTTGAGGCTGACGAGTTCGACCTCGTCGCCGCCGAAGGGGCGGTGCTTCCACGCGAGGGTGCACGACGAGTTGCCCGACACGGTCTTCTCCTGGTAGACGGTGATCCCGCCACCCAGGTCGACCGGGGTGCCGCCGCCCGCCGCCGGGTCGGGGCCGAGCCGGAACTGGACGCCGAGGCTGGCGCCGGTGCCGGACCAGGTGCACCAGTGCAGGTCGTAGGGCCGCGGCTCGACGTCGCCGCCGAGGGTGTCGCTCAGCGCGTTGTCCTCGAAGAACGAGCACGGGTCGACCTCGACCAGCGTGCCCGCGGCGAGGTCGTAGCCGGGCGGGTCGGTGCGGATCCGGTCGACGACCCCGGTCAGCAGGGTGCGGCCGGCGGCGCAGAGGTCCTCGGTCTCGCCGTTGGCCTGGACGACGATGCCGAAGTTCGGCGAGGTCGAGGTGACGACGCTGACGAAGCACGCGTCGTCGATGTCGTCGTTCTCCAGCGCCGGCAGCCCGCCGATGTTCTCGTCGGCCTCGACCGCGTTCGGTACCGTCTCGCCGATGGTGATCGAGAGGTTCAGCTCGTTGCCGTCGGCGTCCTCCATGTAGTTCGCGCACTCGCCGAAGTCGCCGCGGACGTTGTCCTCCGGATCGCCGAGCTCGGCGAGGAGGTCCTCGTCGAGCAGCCCGCAGGGGTCGACGACGCGGAGCTTGTCTGGGGTGAAGGCGGGGTCGTTGGCGCGGGCCGGGCCGGCGCTGGTCGTCTTGCCGGCGGGCAGCTGCTGCCCGGCGGGCACGGTCGTGCGCGGGTAGGTCACCTTGGCCGTGTCGACCTCGGCCCCACACCCGGCGACCAGCACGGCGACGGCCACGAGCAACAGGAGTCCCCTCACACCGTGCACCGTATCCGGTCCGCCGGACTGTTTCTCATGGTGCTCGGCGACTACACCCCGTCGGCGCTATCGGCGGCGGCGCACGCGACGTAACGTCAACGGACGGTGTCTCGTCGACCGTAGGAGGTAACGATGGGTGGCTGCGGATGCGGATGTGCGAGTTGCTCCGGTAAGGGCTGCGGCTGCTGCGGCAGCTGCTGACACAAGCGCACGACACTGACCGGGGCCGCCGCCGCCCGCGCGCGGCCGGCCTCGGTCAGAACAGGCGGAACCGAGCTCGGCACCCGGCCGCGTTCACCGGTTGGCGGCCAGCACTGCCGCGAGGCCTTCTTGCAGGTCCTTGACGAGATACTCGGGAACCTCCAGCGACGGGAAATTTCCCCCGGTTTCGGGCGACCGCCATCGGACGATCTGTCGGTACCGCTGCTGCGCCCAGGGGCGCGGACACTTCTCGATGTCGCGGGGATACACACTGATTGCCGACGGGACGTCGACCCGAAGTTCGGGGTCGAGCGAGTTGTGGCCTTCGTAGTAGATGCGAGCTGCCGATGCGCCGGTCCGCGTCAGCCAGTACAGGGTGACGTCGTCGAGAACTCTGTCTCTGGAAACCGACTCGAAGCCGCACCCGCAAGTGGTGTGACATGAACACGTGCGGGAATCGCAGAAGAAGGCGCGCTTCAACGCCAACCAGCGCAAGAACCCCACCTCAGCGAAGTAACCTCCGGCCCACGTCCGCGACACCCTGTCAGAAGAGTCGCAGATCGTCCGACTCGACGCCACGCAGAGCGTCGTAGTCCAGCACCACACATCGGATGCCCCGGTCCTCGGCCAGCGTCCTCGCCTGCGGCTTGATCTGCTGAGCAGCGAAAACACCCTTCACCGGTGTCAACAACGGATCACGGTTCAGCAGTTCCAGATACCTGGTCAGCTGCTCGACGCCGTCGATCTCACCCCGGCGCTTGATCTCGACAGCCACCGTCACGCCGGCGTCGTCACGACACAAGATGTCTACTGGGCCGATAGCAGTCGGATACTCGCGGCGGATCAGCGAATATCCCTCGCCCAGAGTCGCGATGTGCTCAGCGAGAAGCTTTTGCAGGTGCGCCTCGACTCCGTCCTTCACCAGGCCGGGGTCGACACCCAGCTCATACTTGAAATCGTGCAGAACCTCGTCGATCGCGATGATGAGCTTTTCTCCTGCCTTGTTCTCCACGATCCACATATCGGGTTCTTCGATCAACCAGCAAGGAGGCGACATCCAGTTCAAAGGCTTGTAGGAGCCGCCATCCGAATGCACCAGCACGGAGCCGTCCGCTTTCACCAGCAGCAACCGTTCGGCCATCGGCAGATGTGCGGTCAGCCGGCCGACGTAGTCCACCTGGCAGCGGGCGATCACGAGCCTCATCGGCGACGTCCTCCAACGACAATCGAGCGTCCAACGGCCGGCACCGACCCGTCCGCCTTCACCAACAGCCACCGTGTCGCCATGGGCAGGTGGGCGGTGAGTCGGCCGGCGTAGTCGACCTGACGGCGAGCGATCACGAGGCGCACGCAGGGCAGGCTAGCCGACCAGTCCCGCGTCCTTCGCCAGCACCGCCGCCTGCACCCGGGACCGCAGGTCGAGCTTGGTCAGCACCCGCGACACGTGCGTCTTCACCGTCGCCTCCCCCACGCCGAGCCGCCGCGCGATCTGCTGGTTGGACAGCCCCTCCCCCAGGCAGGACAGCACCTCGCGCTCCCGGCTGGTCAGCTCGTCCAGCGCCGGCCGGGGCGCCGCGGGCGCGTTCGACGCGAACGCCGACATCAGGCGGCGGGTCACGCTCGGCTCCAGCACCCCGTCGCCGGCCGCGACCAGGCGGACCGACTCGACCAGCCGCGCCGCGTCGACCGACTTCAGCAGGAAGCCCGCCGCGCCGGCCCGCATCGCGCCGTAGACGTACTCGTCCAGGTCGAACGTGGTCAGCACGATCACCTGCGCGCTGCCCGCCTCGATCACCTGCCGGGTGGCGTCCAGGCCGTCGGTGCCCGGCATCCGCACGTCCATCAACACCACGTCCGGGCGCAGCGCCGCCGCCTTGCGCACCGCGGCCGCGCCGTCCTCGGCCTCCGCCACGACCTCGACGCCCTCCGCGCCGTCCAGGATCATCGCCAGGCCGGCCCGGATCGCCGCGTGGTCGTCGGCGACCAGCACCCTGATGGTCACGCTCGCTCCAGTTCCGCGGGCAGCTCCGCCCGCACCCGCCACCGGCCGGCCGACGGCCCGGCGACGAGCACGCCGCCCACCGCCTGCGCCCGCTCCCGCATGTTCAGCAGCCCGCGACCCGTGCCCGCCGGTTCGGCGCCGCCGACCCGTGAGTTGGTCACCTCGACCACCAGGGTCGCGTCCTCGCGCCCGACCGTCACCTCGGCCCGGCTGCCCGGCGCGTGCTTGACCACGTTGGTCAGCGCCTCCTGGACGATCCGGTACGCCGAGAGGTCGACGGCCGCGGGCAGGCGATCGTCCACGGCGGCGTGGGCGTGCACGTCGAGCCCGGCGGCGCGCGCGGAGTCGAGCAGCCGACCGATGTCCCGCAGCCGGGCCGGCGCGGTGCGCTCGGTGTCATCGGTGTCGTCGGCGCGCAGCAGGCCGATCATGGCGTGCATCTCCGACAGCGACGCGACGCTGTTCTCCCGCACCGACCGCAGCACCCTGCGCATGGTCGCCTGGTCGCCGTCCACCATGGACAGCGCGGCCTCGGACTGGATCGCGATGGCGGACAGGTGGCCGGCGACCACGTCATGCAGGTCGCGCGCCATCCGCGACCGCTCGGCCGCCACCGCCGCCTTGCGATCCAGCTCGGCGATCGTGGCGAGCTGGTCGGCCCGCGCCCGCTGCTCGCGCGCGATGTCGCGGTGCTGGCGCACGTTCATCGCCCACCACACCGGGATCAGCGGCACGCTGGACACCTGCAGGGCGAGCACCACCGTGTCGCTCCAGGTGGGCGCGAGCACCACCGAGGCGGCGACCAGCCCGAGCACGACGACCCCGACCGACCACAGGATCACCCGCACGACGCGCCGCGAGCCGTGCAGGGTGGCGGCGAACAGCAGGTCGGTGAACACGATCACCACGGCGAGGCTGACCCCGTAGAACAGCTCGGCGCCGACCACCGCGACGCCGACACCGAGCCCGGCGGCGGGCGCGCGCGACCGCAGCAGTTCCGCCGCGCAGATCACCGCGAGGGTCACCAACCGCATCGGGTGGGACTGGTCGAACGCCGTGTCCTCGTCGAGCACGAACACGATCGGCAGGCCGGACACGAGGATCACGTTGCCGAGGACGAACAGGACGACCGCCTGCAGCCGCGGGATCCGCGGCCCGGCCCAACGGCGGATCGCGGTGGTCGTCGAGCTCATGGACCCATCACAGCACACCGGCCGGCCCCCGCACCTCGGCCGAGCGCCGGAGGACGCTCTCCGTCGAAGTGATGACCCGCGGTGACCCCGCCGGCCGACGACACCCGCCGGCCGCGGCGGCAGGCTCGAGGCCGTGGGAGACATCTTCGAAACACTGTCCGAGAACCCGCTGGCCGCGGCGATCGCGGCGTGCGAACTCGGCTTCTGGGTCCTGCTGGCAGGAGGGCTGGTGGCCCGGTACCTGCTGCGACTCCGGCGGACCAGCACGGTGCTGCTGGTGAGCACGCCGCTGCTGGACGTCGCGCTGCTGGCGATCACCGTGGTGGACCTGGGCCGCGGCGGCGAGGCGACCGACGTGCACGGCCTGGGCGCGGTGTACCTGGGTTTCAGCGTCGCGTTCGGACACTCCGTGATCCGCTGGGCCGACCAGCGATTCGCGCACCGGTTCGCAGGCGGCCCGCCGCCGGTGAAACCACCGAAACGCGGGCCGGCAAGGCTGGCCCACGAGTGGCGGGAGTGGGGCAAGTGCGTGCTGGCCTGCGGGATCGCGTGCGCGGTGATGGCGCTGCTGTCGTTCGTGGTCGGCACCCCAGAGCGCACCGAGGCACTGTGGCAGGCGCCGGCCGGATGGATGCCGCGGCTCGGGGGCCTCGTGGGAATCTGGTTCGTGGCGGGTCCGCTGTGGACGCTGCTGTCGGTGATGACGAGGAGCTACGAGAGGGGCCGGGCATGAAGTGGCTCACCGAGCTGGCCGGGATCCTGCTCTGTATCCAGGGCGTCGGCGGCGGCCTGAGCGCGGTCCTCGACGGGGACCCGAGCTGGTTCGCCGTCAGGCACGTGCTGCCGGAGGACGCGCAACTACCGGCGGCGGTGGTGATCGCGGCGGCCGGCGGGCTAGTCCTACTCGCCGGCTCGCGAAGGCGGCGGTCCTCCTGAACCGACCAGACCGGCGGGCCCACTCTGCTTAGCGGCTCGCGACGGCGGCGGTCGTTCTAGTCCGGCCAGGTCGGCTGGCGCTTCTCCAGGAAGGCGGCCATGCCCTCGCGGGCGCCGGGGAGCTGGGCGGCCGAGGCCATCACCTCCAGCGCGATCGCGTAGGCGTCGGCCTCCGGGCGGTCGAGCTGGGCGTAGAGGGTCTGCTTGCCGATGGCCTTGCTCGCCCGGCTGCCCCGGGTGGCCCTGGCCAGCAGGTCGGCCACCGCGTCGTCGAGGTCGGCGTCCGGGACGACACGGTTGACCAGGCCCCAGTCGAGGGCGGTGCGCGCGTCGATCGGGTCGCCGGTGAGGGCGAGCTCCATCAGGCGTTTGCGGCCGACCGCGCGCGCGACGGGAACCGCCGGGGTGTGGCAGAACCAGCCGCCCCGGCCGCCGGGCAGGGCGAACGCGGCCGACTCGGCGGCCACCGCCAGGTCGCACGAGGCGACGAGCTGGCAGCCCGCCGCCGTGGCCAGGCCGTGCACGCGGGCCACCACCACCTGCGGGACCGACTGGACCGCGCGCATCAGCTCGGTGCACACGCCCAGCAGGTCGCGGACGGCCACGAGATCCCGGGCGGCGACGTCGGCGAAGTCGTGGCCGGCGGAGAACACCGGCCCCTCCCCGGCCAGGACGATGCCGGTGGCGTCGGTCGAGCCCGCCTCCCGGAACGCCGCGCACAGCTCGGTCAGGTGGTCGAACGACAGCGAGTTCCGCCGGGCGGGCCGGTTCATCGTGACCCGGACCGTGTCGCCGTCGCGCCTGACCAGCAGGTGTCGGTACTCCGCCATGCCCTGACGGTAACCCCGCCGGCTACCCGCGCTCCAGCACGGCCTGCAGGAACAACCGGGTGCGCTCGTGGTCGGGGTCGCTGAACAGCTTGTCCGGCGCCGCGTCCTCGATGACCTTGCCCCCGTCGAACATCATCACCCGGTCGGACACGTCGCGGGCGAAGCCCATCTCGTGGGTGACACACAGGAAGGTGATGTCGGTGGTCCTGGCGATGTCCTTGAGCAGTGCCAGCACGCCGGCCACCAGCTCCGGGTCCAGCGCCGAGGTGACCTCGTCGAGCAGCAGCACGTCCGGCTGCATCGCCAGCGCCCGCGCGATCGCGACCCGCTGCTGCTGGCCGCCGGACAGCTGCGAGGGGTGGGCGTCCACCTTCTCGCTCAGGCCGACCAGGTCGAGCAGCTCACGGGCCCGATCCTCGGCCTCGGCCCGGGACTTGCCCAGCACCCGGATCGGGGCCTCGGTGAGGTTCTGCATCACCTTCATGTTGGGGAACAGGTTGAACTGCTGGAACACCATGCCGATGCGCTTGCGCACCTCGCGCTGGTGCTTCTCGTCGGCGGGCACCTGCCGGCCGCCCCGGGTCACGTGGCTCAGGCACTCGTCACCCACATAGATGACACCCGAAGTGACCTGCTCCAGCGTCATCAGCAGCCGCAGGATGGTCGTCTTGCCCGACCCGCTCGGCCCGATCAGGGTGACGAACTCCCCCGGCGCGACCGTGAAGTTCAACCCGTCGAGCACCGTGACCGGACCGAAGCTCTTGCCGACGTCCTCGAACCTGATCATGGCGGTGGATCGGGACTCAGCGTGCGATTCCGACACGACGCTCCATCCATCGAGTGAGTAGGGATGCCGAGTAGCTCAGGACCAGGAACAGCACGCCGGCGATGGTGATCGGCTCGACGTACCGGAACGCGGCGGAGCCCTCCTGGTAGGCGACGCCCACGATGTCCAGGACGCCGATGGTCAACAGCAGGGGGGTCTCCTTGAGCATGGAGATCGTGTAGTTGCCCAGCGCGGGCAGCACTCGCGGGACCGCCTGCGGCAGGATCACCTTGGTCCAGGTCCGCGACCGGGGCAGGCTCAGCGCGGTGGCCGCCTCCCACTGGCCCCTCGGCACGGCCTCGATGCCCGCCCGGTAGACCTCGGCCGAGTAGGTCGCGTAGTGCAGTCCGAACACGATGACACCGGTCGTGACCGGACCGAACCGCAGGCCGATGTCCGGGAGCACGAAGAACGCGAAGAACAGCTGCACCAGCAGCGGGGTGCTGCGGATGAACTCGATGACCGCCCAGGCGATCGTGCTGACGATCCGGATGCTGGACATGCGCAGCAGCGCCAACACGAGACCGAGCGCATAGGCCACGATCGAGGCGAGCACGGTGACCTGCACCGTGGTCCACAGACCGCCGCCGACGATCTCCGGGAACACTTCCCAGGCGTAGTCCCACCGCCACACGTCGTCGTTCACTGGTCACTCCCCGGGCCCGCGCCGGACGCACCGCCGACCGGAACGTCTCTGACCAACGGTGGCTTCTTCCGTCCACGGAACAGCGAGGAGAAGAAGCCCTCCTGTTCCGACGGCCGCCGGCCGACCAACCTGGCCGAGCTGCGTTCGATCCACCGCATGCCGACGGTGATCAGAATCGCCAGCACCAGGTAGAACAGCAGGATGATGGTCCAGATCGTGGCCGATTGGCCGATGTTCCTCGGGACCAGCACCTCCTTGCCCTGATGGGTCATCTCGTGCACGCCGATGATGGTCAGCAGCGCGCTGCCCTTGAGCAGTTGGATGAACAGGTTGTTGAACGGCGGCACCATCTCGACCAGTGCCTGCGGCAGGATCACCCGGCGCATCCGTTGTGCGGGGGTCAGGCTCAGCGCGATGCTGCCCTCGTACTGCGCCCGGGGCACCGACTGCACGGCGCCCCGGACGATCTCGGCGCCGTACGCGCCGAAGTTCAGGCCGAGCACGAGGATGCCGACGAGCAGCGGCACCAACCGGTACCCGACCAGGATGGGCAGCACGAACATCAGCCACAGCAGCTGGACGACCTCGGACGTGCCGCGCCAGATCTCCACGTAGATCCGCGCGACCACCCGGACGGTCCGCAGCCGGGACAGCATGGCGAGCCCGAACACGAACGACAGCGTCGTCGCGATGACGATGCCGATGAGCGTGGCCTGCACCGTGATCCACAGGCCTTCGGCGACCGTCGAGACGAACTCCGGCACATTCTCGAACATGAGGCCTACCGCGTCGTTCCGCGGCTCACTTGGCGCACAGCTCTTCGGTGGTCACGTCGTCCGGCGGCAGGTTGTCCTCGGTGAACCCGAACGGCTGCACGATCTCCAGCCACTCGCCGCTGTCGTGCAGCTTGGTCAGCTCCTGGTTGAACGCGTCGAGCAGCTCGGTGTCGCCCTTGCGGAAGACGAAGCCGCCGGCCTGGATCTGCTCCTCGCCGTCGATGACGGGGACGAAACCCTCGGTCACCTCCAGCGGGGCGTCCGGGTTGTCCTCCTTCAGCCGCCTGAGCGAGATGTCGGTCAGGGCGCCGCAGTAGGCACGCCCGTCGACCAGCGCCTGGAACAGCTCCGGCTGGCCGTCGTAGGGCTGGATGTCGCCCGCCGGGATACCGGTCGCCTCGGCGACCGCCTGCTCGACGGTGCCGGAGAGCACCGCGACCTTCAGGCCCTTGGCCTTGACGTCCTCGAAGTTGGCGACCTGCTGCGGGTTGCCCGTCGGCACCATGAACGCGGTGGGGGTGACGTAGTCCACCACGGAGAACGCGGCGTTCTCGCACCGGTCGGGCAGGATCGCCATGCCGGCCGCCACCATGTCGTACTGGTTGGCGTTCAGCGCCTGGATCAGCTGGCCGAACTCGACCTGCTCGGCCTCGACGTTGTCGATGCCGATCGCCTTGAACACGGCCTTGGCGACCTCGGGGGCCTCACCGGTGACCTCACCGTTCTCGGTGAAGCCGTAGGGCACCTCGCCGGCGATGCCGATCTTGATCGTGCCGGCGTCCTGGACGCGCTGCAGGGTGTTGCCCTCACCCGACTCGGGCACCTCGGAGCACGCGGCCAGCACCGCCGGGCCGCCGAGGGCGACGGCGCCCAGGGCCGCGCCGCGCTTGAAAAGGTCCCGTCGTGTCCAGTTGTCGCTCGCCATCGTGTCTGTCCCTTTTCTCACGCGCGCAGTTCTTCGGTCACTTGTGATGGTGACCGAACGTAGGGCCATCACCGGAGCGGGTCAAAGGCCAGAGGCAAGATCAGGACGGCCCGTTAGCAAACCGAGACATGCCGGACGTTTCGCTCGCGGACACATTCCACACGACTACGGCAGGTTGTTGTCAGCGGGGTTGCGCGTGATGTCCCGCACAGGTCATCCGGCGAGGCCGTTCGCCACGCGCACCACCGCCACGATTTCGTTCATGATCTCGGTGAGCTCGTAATCCTTCGGAGTGAAAACCCGCGCCACACCGCGTTCGCGCAGCAGCTGCGCGTCACCCGGAGGGACGATTCCGCCCACCACTACGGGGATGTCGTCGGCGCCGGCCGCGCGCAGACCGTCGACCACCTCGGGGACCACCGCGAGGTGCGATCCGGAGAGGATCGACAGGCCGACGACGTGCACGCCCTCCTGCACCGCGGCCGCCACGATCTCGTCGGGGGTGAGCCGGATGCCCTGGTAGACGACCTCGAAACCGGCGTCGCGGGCGCGCACGGCGATCTGCTCGGCGCCGTTGGAGTGGCCGTCGAGGCCGGGCTTGCCGACGAGCATGCGCAGCCGGCCGCCGAGTTCCTCGCCGGTGGCCAGGACGCGGTCGCGCACGGTGGCGAGGTCGCCGCCGGCCTCGCCGCTCGCGGCGCCGGACACGCCCGTCGGCGCCCGGTACTCGCCGAACACCGCGCGCAGCGCGCCGGCCCACTCCCCGGTCGTGACGCCGGCCCGAGCGCACTCCACAGTGGACTCCATGAGGTTGGTGTCCCCGCGGGCGGCGTTCGTCAGCGACTCGAGCGCCTTGTCCACTTCGGACTGATTGCGCTGGGACCGCCAGTGCTCGATCGCGGCGACGGCCTCCTGTTCGACCTCGGGCTTGATCGTCTCGATGATCCCCTCACCCGTCAGCGGGCTGGGTTCGGTGGTGTCGAAGCGGTTGACGCCGACGACGACCTCGTCGCCGGTCTCGATCCGGCGGCGCCGCCGCGCCAGCGAGGCGACGAGCTGGGTCTTCATGTAGCCGGATTCGACGGCGGCGACCGCGCCGCCCATGTCCAGGACCCGGTCGATCTCCGCCTTCGCGCCCGCCACGATCTCGTCTACTTTGGACTGTATGACCGGGGAGCCGTCGAGGATGTCCTCGTACTCCAGGAGATCGGTCTCGTAGGCGAGCACCTGCTGCATGCGCAGGGCCCACTGCTGGTCCCACGGGCGGGGCAGGCCGAGCGCCTCGTTCCAGGCGGGGAGCTGGATGGCGCGGGCGCGGGCGTTGCGGGACAGGGAGACCGCGAGCATCTCGAGGACGATGCGCTGCACGTTGTTCTCCGGCTGCGCCTCGGTGAGGCCGAGCGAGTTGACCTGCACGCCGTAGCGGAAGCGCCGGTGTTTGGGGTTTCGCACCCCGTAGCGCTTTCGGGTGATCTCGTCCCAGAGCGCGGCGAACGCCCGCATCTTGCACATTTCCTCGATGAAACGCACCCCGGCGTTGACGAAGAACGAGATGCGCGCGACGACGTCGCCCATCTTCTCCTGCGGCACCTGCCCGGAGTCGCGAACGGCGTCGAGCACGGCGATCGCCGTGCACATGGCGTAGGCGACTTCCTGGACCGGGGTCGCACCGGCTTCCTGCAGGTGGTAGCTGCAGATGTTGGTGGGATTCCATTTCGGGACGTTGGCGACGGTCCAGGCGACCATGTCGGTGATCAGGCGAAGAGAGGGGCCGGGCGGGAAGACGTAGGTGCCGCGGGAGAGGTACTCCTTGATGATGTCGTTCTGCGTGGTGCCGGTGAGCTTCGCGACGACCTCGTGCCAGTCGGCGCCCTGTTCCTCGGCCTGTTCCTGGGCGAGGGAGACGTAGAGGGCGAAGAGCCACATGGCGGTGGCGTTGATGGTCATCGAGGTGTTGGCCTCGGCGAGCGGGATGCCGTCGAAGAGTTGACGCATGTCGCCGAGGTGGCTGACCGGGACGCCGACCTTGCCGACCTCGCCGCGGGCGAGGACGTGGTCGGGGTCGTAGCCGGTCTGGGTGGGGAGGTCGAAGGCGACCGAGAGGCCGGTCTGGCCCTTGGCGAGGTTGCGGCGGTAGAGGGCGTTGGACGCGCGGGCGGAGGAGTGCCCGGCGTAGGTGCGCATGACCCAGGGCCGGTCGCGCTCGTCATCGGTCGGATACGGCATCGGGCACCTCCCGGTCGATTCCCCCGAGGATACTGGCCAGTAACCCGGTGAGCAGATGTTGTGGTGAACACCGCACGGAGGACAATGGGAAGGTGGCGTACACCCTGCTCGTACCGATCGGCGTGATCGGCGTGCTGGCGGTGGTCCTGTGGTGGGCGTCGAACCTCGACTCCGACAAGGCCCACCGCAAGGACTACGGCCTCCTGCGGTCCGTGGCCACAGTCCCGTCGGCAACCGCGGCCCGCGTCGTCGAGGAGCGACTACAGGCCGTAGGCGTCCCAGCCACCACAGCCCCCACCGAGGACGGCGAACGGTGGCAGGTCCTCGTCTTCCCCACCGACCAGGACGTGGCCGTCCGCGCGTTGCTGCAGGACTGAGCTGGCCTGCGTCACGTGCTGGTGAGCTGACCCGCTCGCGTCGGTGGAGACCGCGCTGATCGTCCTCGCCGCCGGGTGACCCCCGCTCAGTCCCTGCCACCGGGTGGCCGTCTCACCACCTGTCGCTGGGCTGCCCCTCACTCCTGTCACGAACTGGCCGCCTCACTCCGCCGTCTCCAACTGGCCGCCTCACTCCTGTAGCCGCGTGGCCCCGCCTCACTCCCCTGTCGCCGGCTGGCCCCCTCACTCCCCGTCGCCGGGCGGCCGCCTCACTCCCCCGTCGCCGAGTGGCCGCCTCACTCCCCTGTCGCCGGCTGCCCCCTCACTCCCTGTCGCCGGGTAGCCGCCTCACTCCCCCGACGCCGAGTGGCCCCCTCACTCCCTGCCGCCGGGTAACCG
>DATABL010000033.1:0-5381 GCA_036259595.1 Actinophytocola sp. | reverse complement strand
GACCGCCCGCTCGGCCCGGGCCCGCGCCCGGCTGATCCCGCAGCTCCCCGACCCGCTCGCCGACTACTACGTGCCGCGCGGCTACGCGGTCGTGCTCGGCGAGAGCATCGGCACCGGGTTCTCCGACGGCTGCCCGACCGTCGGCGGCATGGAGGAGACCCTCGGCACCAAGGCCGTCATCGACTGGCTCAACGGCCGCGCGTCCGCCTGGAACGAGGCCGGCGAGCCGGTCACCGCCGACTGGTCGACCGGCGACGTCGGCATGCTCGGCGTCTCCTACAACGGCACCCTGCCCAACCAGGTCGCCACCACGGGCGTCGAGGGCCTGCGCACGATCGTCCCGGTCTCCGCGATCTCCAGCTGGTACGACTACTACCGCGCCAACGGCCTGGTCCGCGCCCCGCACTCGAACCGCTCCGGCGTCGGGCAGAACGCCTTCCAGGGCGAGGACCTCGACATCCTCGCGTTCTTCATCGAGGGCCCGCGCCGCGAGGAGTGCCGCTTCGTGACCGACCCGATGCTCCAGTACTCCGACCGCACCACCGGCGACTACAACGCCTACTGGCACGAGCGCGACTACCTGCACCGCGCCAGGGGCGTCGAGGCCAGCGTGTTCGTCGTGCACGGGCTCGAGGACTACAACGTGATGCCGAAGGCCGCCGCGTCCTGGTGGGAGCGGCTGGAACGTTACGACGTGCCGCGCAAGATCTGGCTGCACAAGGACGGTCACGGCGGCCCGCGCGGCGCCACCGACTTCCCGCGCACCCTGCACCGCTGGATGGACCACTGGCTGTTCGGCGTCGACAACGGGATCATGGACGAGCCGCGCGCCGACGTGCAGCGCCCCGACGGCACCTACGAGCAGTACGCCGACTGGCCCGTCCCCGGCGCCCGCGACACCCGCCTGCACCTCGGCGCGACCAACGCCACCGAGCCCGGCACGCTCACCCCGCGCAAGGCGCCCGGCCCGCGTCCGCGCCAGTCGTTCACCGACGCCGGCCGGGAGCTCGACACCGACGTGGACCTGCTCCCGAACCCGGACGAGGCCAACCCGAACCGACTGGTCTACACCTCCGAGCCGCTGCGCGAGCCCGCGCACCTGAGCGGCACCCCGTCGGTGTCGCTGCGCGCGTCGGTCGACAACCGGTACGCGGCCAACCTCACCGCGGTCGTCGTCGACTACGGCCCGCCCGGCTCCACCGCGGCGCCGGTGATGGTCACCCGCGGCTGGACCGACGTGCAGAACCGCCGCTCGATCGAGCGCAGCACGCCGATCCAGCAGGGCCGCGAGTACACGTTCACCTGGGACCTCGAGCCGGACGACTACGTCTTCCCCGCCGGGCACCGGATCGGCCTGGTCGTCGTGTCCACCGACATGCACTACACGCTGCGGCCGCTGCCCGGGACCGAGCTGACCGTCTTCCCGCACCGCAGCACCGTGACCCTGCCGATCGTCGGCGGCCTGCGGTGAGGCGGGCGCTGGTCCTGGTCCTGGTGGTGCTGCTGGGGTCGGGGCTGGTCGCCCCGGCTGCCGCCGACACCCGCCGGACGCCGGCCGAGTGCGTGGCGGCGCTGGACTGCACGGCCGAGGACATCAACCTGATGACGATGGCCGAGCGGCTGGAGTTCGTGCGCGGCATGCAGTCCGGGCCCGGCGCGCTGCTCGGTGTCACCGACCGGTGGCGCAACATCGAGGGCGTCATCACGTTCTTCCGGGACAAGGGGCTTGGCGCGCCGGACAGCTGGGTGTCCTATGTGGACGCCGGGATCGTGGAGGGGATCGAGCGCGGGCTGGCGATCGCGCTCGGCCGCTCCACCGACGACTTCGGCAACCCGGGGTCGGCGTTGTGGGCGGCGTACGTCACCGGTGTGGCGGAGGGCTCGTTCGCCACCCGCGGCGCGCACGACCGGGCGTGGAGCGCGGCCGAGCAGGCCTCCACCGAGTACGGCGTCGTCCTCGCCGAGCGGCACGGGCAGTACGCGACGCCGGTGGAGGAGCGGTTCTACCAGTTCTCCGAGACCTACCGGTGGACGCTGCGCAACCGACCGTTCGCGCTGGACCTGCTCGCCGTGTACGGCTGGCTGATCCACCCGGACCTCGCCCGCGCCCGGGTGCCGTTCTACGACTGGTTCACCGACGTGCGGGAGTCGGCGCCGTCGTACAAGGGCTGCGAGCTGGCCTACGGCTTCGCCCAGCTTCACCCGATCGCGGGCGTCGTCGGCGCGGCCGGGTTGTTCCTCGCGTACGTGACCGAGCTGTTCGAGGAGTACCGCTCCCGCTAAGTTTTCATTAGCGGTGCGAACTTGTCGGGGTTAGCATCGACATGTGAGCCGCTCACCTGCACGGATCGCCCACGACCAGGCACTGAGCGCGCTGCGGGCCCAGCTCGTGGCGCTGCCCGACGGCAGCCCGATCCGGCTGGCCAAGCCGACGTCGAACCTGTTCCGCTTCCGCGAGCCGCCGCCGGCCGCCGCCCTGGACGTCAGCGCGTTCGCCGGCGTCCTGGACGTCGACCCGGTGGCGCGGACCGCCGAGGTCGGCGGCATGACCACCTACGAGGACCTGGTCGACGCCACGCTGCCGCACGGGCTGATGCCGACCGTGGTGCCGCAGCTCAAGACCATCACCCTCGGCGGCGCGGTCGCCGGGCTCGGCATCGAGTCCACCTCGTTCCGCGCCGGCATGCCGCACGAGGCCGTGCTGGAGCTGGAGATCCTCACCCCGGCCGGCGAGGTCGTGGTCGCCCGGCCGGACAACGAGCACCGCGATCTGTACTTCGGCTTCCCCAACTCCTACGGCACGCTGGGCTACGCGCTGCGGCTGCGGGTCGAGCTGGCGCCGGTCCGGCCGTACGTCGCGCTGCGGCACGTCGGGTACGGCTCCGCGGCCGCGTGCGCCGCCGCGATCGAGGACGTGGACGCGTCCGTCGACTTCGTGGACGGCACGGTGTTCTCCGCCGACGAGATGTACCTCACGCTGGGCACCTTCACCGACGAGGCACCGAGGGTGTCCGACTACACGGGCAGGCGAATCTACTACCACTCGATCCGGGACCGCGCCGACGACTTCCTCACCATCCGCGACTACCTCTGGCGCTGGGACACCGACTGGTTCTGGTGCTCCCAGGCCCTCGGCGCGCAGCACCCGCTGGTGCGCCGGCTGTGGCCGCGCCGTTACCTCCGCTCGGACGTGTACCGCCGGATCGTCGCCCTGGACCGGCGGTACGGGCTGTCCGCCCGGGTCGACCGGCTGCTCGGCAACCCCGAACGCGAGCCGGTGATCCAGGACATCGAGGTCCCGGTCGAGCGGCTGGCCGAGTTCCTGGACTTCTTCGACGCCGAGATCGGCATTCGCCCGGTCTGGCTGTGCCCGGTGACGCTGCGCGAGCCGACCGGCTGGCCGCTGTACCCGATGCCGCCGGGCCGCCTGTTCGTGAACGTCGGCTTCTGGGCGACCGTGCCGCTGCGCCCCGGCCAGCGCCCGGGCCACCACAACCGGCTGATCGAGCGCACGGTCACCGAGCTGGGCGGGCACAAGTCGCTGTACTCGGACTCGTACTTCACCGAGGACGAGTTCTGGCGCCGTTACGACGGGGAGACCTACCGGAAGCTGAAGGGCACCTACGACCCGGACGACCGGCTTCCCGACCTGTACGCGAAGTGTGTCGGCAACCGTTGAGGGGGAAGGAGCGACCAATGCAGCTGGCGGAGATCTTCGAGCGCGCGATCGGACGGGACGCGCCGCTGTCGTTCACCGCGTTCGACGGCAGCCGTGCCGGGGACGCGGACGCACCGGCGCGGGTGGTGGTGCGCTCGCCGCTGGCGATGTCGTACCTGGCGTCCGCGCCCGGCGAGCTGGGCCTGGCCAGGGCGTACGTGAGCGGCACCCTGGACATCGACGGCGACATGTACACCGCGCTGGCGAGCATGTCGGCGGCCACCCTGGAGGGCGTCCCGGCGAAGCTGCGGCTGGAGATGGCCGCGCGGCTGGGCGGGTACCGCCTGTGGTGGCCGACCCGGCGGCCGGCGGAGGAGTCCCGGCTGCGCGGCAGACGCCACTCCAAGGCGCGGGACCGGGAGGCGATCGCCCACCACTACGACGTGTCGAACCGGTTCTACGGCTGGGTCCTCGGGCCGTCGATGGCCTACACGTGCGCGGTCTACCCGGAGGCCGGCGCGTCCCTGGAGGAGGCGCAGTGGACCAAGCACGACCTGGTCGCGCGCAAGCTGGGTCTGCGGGAGGGCATGCGGCTGCTCGACGTCGGCTGCGGCTGGGGCGGGATGGTGATGCACGCGGCCAGGCACTACGGCGTGCGGGCGCTGGGGGTGACGCTGTCGCGCAAGCAGGCGGAGTGGGGCCAGAAGGCGATCGCCGAGGCCGGGCTGACCGAGCTGGCCGAGGTCCGCCACCTGGACTACCGCGACGTCGCGGAGACCGGCTTCGACGCGGTCAGCTCGATCGGCCTGACCGAGCACATCGGCAAGGCCCGGCTGCCCGAGTACTTCCGCTCCCTGCACTCCTTGCTCCGCCCCGGCGGCCGCCTGCTCAACCACTGCATCACCCGCCCGGACAACTCCCAGCCGTCCAAGGTCGGCGGTTTCCTCAACCGCTACGTCTTCCCCGACGGCGAGCTGGAGAGCCCCGGCCACCTGGTGTCGGCCATGCACGACAACGGCTTCGAGGTCCGGCACGAGGAGAACCTGCGCGAGCACTACGCCAGCACGCTCCAGGCCTGGTGCGCCAACCTCGACACCCACTGGGACGACGCCGTCCGCGAGGTGGGCACCGCCCGGGCCCGCGTCTGGCGCCTCTACCTGGCCGGCTCCCGCCTCGGCTTCGAGCGCAACACCGTCCAGCTCCACCAGATCCTCGGCGTCCGCCTCGACGGCACCCATTCCCACATGCCCCTACGCCCCGACTGGTGACCCCGCGAGTCCCCATTCCCGACCCGCGAGCCCCGTTCCCGTCCGGCGAGTCCTCCGGTCAGGGCTTGCGGCCCACGCCCGCGTAGACGAGCGAGGCCTCCGGGTGCTCGCCCACGTCCTCCGGCGACGCCGGGCGCCACTGCGGCGTCCACACCAGCCCCGGCTCCACGAGCTCGGTCCCGGTGAAGAACGCCGCCACCTCGTCCGGGGTCCGACGCACCCCCGGATTCGCGCTGCGCCGGTAGAGGTCGTCGATCTCGGCCGCCCGGTCCGCCGTCGGCAGCTCGACCCCGTGGGAGAGCACGAGCAGGCTTCCGGACGCCATCGCGTCCACGTACCGCGCCACCGCCGCGTGCGGCCGCGCGGAGTCGGGGATGAAGTGCAGCACGGCCACCATGAGCACCGCCACCGGCCGGTCGAAGTCGATCAGCCGCGCGGCCGCGGCCGAGCCGAGC
>DATABL010000032.1:0-3449 GCA_036259595.1 Actinophytocola sp. | reverse complement strand
CGCCGGGACGTCGAGCCGTCATCCCATGCTCTTCGCGCCGTCCAGGGACTCTCGGATGATGTCCGCGTGGCCCGCGTGCTGGGCGGTTTCCGCGACGATGTGCATCAGGACGCGCCGCGCCGACCACCGGGCGCCGGGCTCGAACCACGGGGCCGTGGGCAGCGGGTGGGCGGCGTTCAGGTCCGGCAACGAGGCGACCAGCTCATCGGTCCGCCGTGCCACCTCCTCGTACTCCGCCAGTACGCCCGCCAGGGTCTCGTCGGGCAGCAGGCGGAAGCTGTCGGCTCGCTCGGCGAAGTCGGCCTCCGTCATCTCGTCGAAGTTCGGCATCGCGGACGGGCCGCGCACGATGAAGTCCGCCCATTTCCGCTCCACGTCGGTCACGTGCTTGATCAGACCCCCCAGGCACAGCTCACTGGCGGTGGTCCGGCGCCTGGCCTCGTCGTCGCTCAGGTTCCGCGTGGTGAACCGCAGGAAGTGGCGGTGCTGGGCCAGCATCTCCAGCAGGTCGGCGCGTTCGGTCGAGGTCGTGGGGGCGGTGGCGGCGGTCATCTTGTTCCCTTCGTCGTCCTTCGGGAACTACGCTAACGGGCATAGCGGCCACTTCCTGTCCTGAATGAGAGCCATGGCGAACACCAGCTCACGAACCCTCCGCCTGCTGTCCCTGCTCCAGAACCACCGCTACTGGCCCGGCCCGGAACTCGCCGAACGACTCGGCGTCTCCGCTCGCACCCTCCGCCGCGACGTCGACCGGCTCCGCGAGCTCGGCTACCCGGTCGAGGCCCAGCGCGGTGTCGACGGCGGCTACCAGCTCGCCGCCGGCGCGGCCCTCCCGCCACTGCTCATCGACGACGACGAGGCCATCGCGCTCACCGTCGGGCTGCAGACCGCCGCCCAGAGCGCGGTGGCGGGCGTCGCGGAGTCCTCGGTGCGCGCCCTGGCCAAGGTCGTCCAGGTGATGCCGGCCCGGTTGCGGCGACGCGCCGACGCCCTCCGCTCGATGACGGTGCCGATCGAATGGACCGAGCAGACCAGCCCGGCCGTCGACTCCGACGTGCTCACCGCGGTCGCGCTGGTCTGCCGGGACACCGAACGGCTCCGGTTCGACTACACCGCCGCCGACGGGCGACGCACCGACCGGCACGTCGAGCCGCACCGGCTGGTCCGGCTGGGTCGCCGTTGGTACCTGGTCGCCTACGACCTCACCCGCCACGACTGGCGCAGCTTCCGGCTCGACCGGCTCGCCTCGCCGCAGGGCACCGGCGCCCGGTTCCGCCCCCGCGACCTACCCGCCGCGGACGCCGCGGAGTTCGTCCGGGCCAGCATGGACCAGGCGCCTCGCTCGCACCGGGTGGAGATCCTGGTCGACGCCCCGGCCACGACCGTGCGTGACCGGATCGGGCGGTGGAGCACCGTCGAGGAGGTCGACGCCGAGCACTGCCGCGTCCGCATGACCACCGACTCCCTGAGCTGGCCGGCCATGGCGCTCGGCGTGCTCGACGCCGACTTCCACGTCGTGCACCCGCCGGAGCTGCTCGACCTGGTCCACGCCTGGGGAGCGCGGTTCCTCAGATGCTGACCCCACGACTGCGCAGCCACGGCAGCGGGTCGATCTTGTTCCCGTCCTGGTGCACCTCGAAGTGCAGGTGCGGGCCGGTCGACTGACCGCGGTTGCCCATCGTCGCGATCTGTTCGCCGGCGGCGACCTGCTGCCCGACGCCCACCAGCGACTCGTTGATGTGGCCGTAGACGGTGATCAGCCCGTCGGCGTGCTGGACGCGCACCCACAGGCCGAAACCGCTCGCCGGACCGGAGTCGATCACCTCGCCGGACATGGCGGACAGGATGGGCGTGCCGATGCTGTTGGCGATGTCGATGCCGTAGTGGATCGTGCCCCAGCGCGCGCCGTAGGTGGAGGTCAGCGTGCCCTGCGCGGGCCGCACCACACCACCGGAGGCGATCACCGGGCCGGTGGAGCCGGAATCGCTGGTGGTCGTCTGCGTGGCGGCCAGGGACGCACGGCGGTCCGCCAGCCGCGCCACCTCCGCCTTGGCCGCGTCCTGTTCGGCGACCGCCTTCTGGTACGCGCGCTCGGCGTCCGTCTTCGCCTTGGTGGCCGCGTCGCGGTCGCGGACGGCCTGGTCCAGCGCGGTCCGGGCGTCGCGGTCGGCGGCGGTCTTCTGCTCGACGGCCCGGCGCGTGCCGTCCAGGACGTCGACGTACTCGCCGGCGAGCACGTCCAGCATGGCCGCGCGGTCCAGCAGGTCGCCCGGGCTGGTCGAGCCGAGGTAGCCGGTCACCGAGCCGACGGTGCTGCCCTGGCTGTAGCTCGCCACGGCGAACTCGTCGAACCGCAGCCGCAGGTCCCGCTCGCGCTTCGCGGCGGCCTGGGCTTCCGAGCGGGTACGGGTCGCCTTGCCCGCCGCCGCCTCGGCCGCCGCGCTCGCCTTGCGCTGCCGCCGCTCGGCCGCCGTGAACGCGGCGAAGGTCTTCGCCAGCTTCGCCTGAGCCGCCTTGAGCTCGGCGTCGGCCGCCGCGAGCTGGTCCTCGATCGAGCCGGACGGCTGCTGCGCCGCGGCGGACGGGGTGGCCGACGGCGTGGTCACCATGACCGCGGCGGTCAACGCGGTGAGCAGGGCGGCGATCGTGGCTCGCGTCAGTCTTCGACGCGCACCCATAGAAACTCCAGGGGTCGTCGGGACGCGCGGTGCGGGGGAACACTCGACACGTCCGGGGTTGGGGCGTCCGCGACTATGCGCCCCTCTTCCACCCGGAATCCAGCCGACATGACATGACTCACAACATTTGAATAACGTGAACCTCACGAATCACCACGGCAGATTGACAACCTCCGAAGATCGTCAACCGGCCCTCCATCTGGTACTCGGCCAGCAGCCTCAGCACGACGGTGGAGCGGTGGTGACGATGGCGAGCAGGGCCCGCAACTCCTTGTCCCGCCCGACCAGCACCGGCGGCGGCGTACGGAACGTCATCCGTAACGCCACCAGCTGCCGGCGGGTGCCTGCTGGCCGACACCGGGTCGGCTGTAGTCGCACACCCCGTCCGGGAACACCGCGCGCAGGCGTTGCAGCTGGGCCTCGGTGAGTGGCCGCTGGTAGTCGGCCGCCGACACGGGCTTGAGCGCGCACTTGAGCACGTCGTTCGCCAGGGGCTCGCCGGCTGCGAGGCGCGGGTTCTCGTGCGTCGGGTACAGCGCGGCGCAGCGGTCGCGGTCGGTGATCCTGGTGCCGTCGGCCCGGTAGCAGGCGTCGACCGCGCCCGCCGGCCGGTGTCGCACGATCTTCTCCGCCAGCGGGGTGGTCGACGTGTCCGCGTCGACCGCGGTCAGCCACTGGTCCATCAGCCGCAGCGCCTCCACACCGACCGCGGCCGGCTGCGCGGGGCCTGTCCCGGCCCGGTCCGTCACCAGCATGACGTGGTTGTCCGCC
>DATABL010000031.1:0-7873 GCA_036259595.1 Actinophytocola sp. | reverse complement strand
CGGCTCGTCCATCAGCAGCACCCGCAGCTGGTAGGCGATCGCCCGCGCGATCGCGACCCGCTGCTGCATCCCGCCGGACAGCTGCCACGGGTAGGCCCGGTGCGCGTCGCCGAGCCCGACCGCGTCCAGCGCCTCGGCCACCAGGTCGCGCCGCTCGGCCCGGGCGACCCCGGCCGCGCGCAGCGGCAGGTCGACGTTGTCGGCGACCCGCAGCCACGGGAACAGGCTGCGGCCGTACTCCTGGAACACCACGGCGAGCCCGTCCGGCGGCCCGGTCACCGGCGCGCCGGACAGCGTCACCGTGCCCGAGGTCGGCGGCAGCAGGCCCGCGCAGCAGCGCAGCAGGGTCGTCTTGCCGCACCCGGACGGGCCGACGACGCAGACGAAGCTGCCGCCCTCGACGGTGAACGTGAGATCGCCGATCGCCTCCACCCGGCGGCCGCGCCCGGTGTAGACCTTGGACAGTCCGTTGACGGCAAGCATCTAGGGTTCCTCACTCGCGGTTCGGCTGCCGTGGTACCAGCTCAGCACCCGGTGCTCGACCAGCCGGAACAGCACCGACAGCAGCACGCCGAGCAGGCCGAGCAGGAGCACCCCGCTCCACATCTGCGGGATGCGGAAGCCGTCCTTGAACTGGATCACCGTGAACCCGAGCCCGCTGTTCGCCGCGAACATCTCGCTGATGACCATCAGGATGATCCCGACCGACAACGCCTGCCGCGCACCAGCGACGATCTGCGGACTGGCCGAGCGGACCACCAGGTGCCACCAGCGCAGGCCGCCGCGGATCCGGTACGTGCGGCAGGTGTCGTCGAGCACGCCGTCGACCGAGCGCACCCCCTCGACGGTGTTCAGCAGGACCGGCCACAGGCAGCCGGAGACGATCACCAGGACCTTCATGGTGTCGCCGATGCCCGCGACCAGGATGAGGATCGGCACCAGCACCGGCGGCGGGATCGCGCGCAGGAACTCCAGCAGCGGCTCGGTGAGCGCCCGCACCCAGCGGTTCGAGCCGATCACGACGCCCAGCCCGACGCCGAGCAGGAGCGCGGCCGCGTAACCGACGCCGAGCCGGGCCAGGCTCGGCAGCACGTCGTCGGCCAGCCGCGAGCCGAACCAGGTCTCCGGGAACACCTCGACGATCGTGGCCAGCGGCGGGAAGTAGAAGTCGGTGCTGCCGGCACTGGCGAACCACCACGCGGCCACCAGCACCACCGGCAGCCCCAGCGCCAGCACGATCCGCTTGAGCAGAGAGATCACACCGGCACCTCCGTCCGCATCGACTGGTGCCAGTGCAGCGCGCGGCGTTCCGCGGCCCGCGTCACCACGTTCGCGAGCACCCCGAACAGCCCGGTGACCACGATCAGCGCGTACATCGCCGGCACCGCCCCGGACGTCCGCGCGATCGCGATCTCCTGGCCGAGGCCGGGCGACCCGATCACCAGCTCCCCGGTGATGGTGAGGATCAGCGCGACCGTCGCGGCCAGCCGCACGCCGGTGACGACGTAGGGGAGCGCGGTCGGCCACACCAGGTACCGCACCCGCGTCCAGCGGCCGAGCCGGTAGGAGCGCGCGGTGTCCCTGGCCACCGGGTCGACGTCGGCGACCCCGTGCAGCACCTGGACGAGCACCTGCCAGAACGCCGCGTACACGACGAGCACGAGCGTCGAGGTCACCGTGGGGCCGTACAGCACGATCACGAGCGGGATCAGCGCCACCGACGGGATCGGGCGCAGGAACTCGATGGTCGAGGAGGTCGCCGCGCGCACGATCGGCACCGAGCCGAGCGCGATGCCGACCAGCACGCCGAGCAGCACCGCGATGGCCAGGCCGAACAGCCAGGTCCGCACGGTGTCGGACACGGCGGTCCAGAACCGGGCGTCCGCGGCCTGCTCGGCCAGGGTCGAGAGGATCGTGCTGGTGGGCGGGGCGTAGCGCTCGGAGACGAGCCCGACCCGGGGTGCCAGCTCCAGCAGCACGCCGAAGCCGAGCAACCCCACGATCCCCAGCAGCACTCTCACGGCAGGAGCGCGTCCACGTCGGCGGGTTCGGACAGCAGGCCGTCCTCCAGCGCCAGGTCCGCGAGGGTCTGCACGGACTCCCGGTTGACCTCCGCCGGCCACTTCGGGAGCGTGACCTGCTCGATCACCTCCGGCGAGATCTCGGTGTAGGTGCCGATGATCTGCCGGGCCTCGTCCGGGTGGGAGTCCGCATAGGACAGTGACTCCGCCATCGCCTCGGTGAACCGCTTGGCCAGGTCCGGGTCCTCGGAGATCAGCTGCTGGGAGGCGAAGTACACGGCCACGGTCAGGTCCGGCGCCGCGTCGACGTAGCTGGAGGCGATCTTGCGGCCGCCCTGGGCGAGCACCGCCTGTTGGAACGGCTCCACCACGAACACCGCGTCGACCCGGCCGGTCGCCAGCGCCGCGGGCTGTTCCGGGAACGGCAGCGCGGTGAACTTGACCTTGCTCGGGTCGCCGCCCGCCTCGCGCACCGACGCTCGCACGCTGGTGTCGACGATGTTCTGCAGCGTGTTCGCCGCGACCGTCTTGCCCTCCAGGTCCGCGGCGGTCTCGATAGGACTGTCACCCTTGACCATCAGCGCGGCGAAGTCCTCGCCGTCCACGCCGGTGGAGTTGACCCCGTTGCTCACGATCCGGATCGGCAGGCCCTGGGAGTGCGCCAGCAGCATGGAGACCACGTTGCTGAACCCGAACTGGTACTGGCCGGAGACCACGGCCGGCACGATCGCCGCGCCGCCCTCCGCCGTCTCGAGCGAGACCTCGATGTCGCGCTCGGCGAAGAAGCCCTTCTCGACGCCGAGGTAGATCGGCGCCACGTCGAGGATCGGGATGACCCCGACGGTGACCTTGTCCGGCTGGTCGGGGGACGTGGCCTCACCGCCGTCCGAGCCGCACGCGGCCGTGGCGAGGAGGGTCGGCGCTAACAGGAGCGCGGCGAGGTGTCGGCGCATCGGCGGACTCCCTATCGAGGGGCGTGTTCGGAGATCGCACGCTCGTTCTCGTGGTGAACGTAGAGGTACGCCACGGGGTCGTCAACCGTTGACGGGGCACAGGGCCGCTCCTATCGTGCGACTAGTGAACGCTCGTTCGTCATGCGAACGGAGAGGCAAGTGGCCGAGCTGGTCGGACTGGCCGACGGCGTCGCCGCGCTGGTGCGGGACGGGGACACCGTGGCGCTGGAGGGGTTCACCCACCTCATCCCGTCGGCGGCGGCGCTGGAGATCATCCGCCAGGGCCGGCGCGACCTCACGCTGGTGCGGATGACCCCGGACCTCGTCTACGACCAGCTCATCGGCGCCGGCTGCGCGCGGCGGCTGGTGTTCGCCTGGGGCGGCAACCCCGGCGTCGGCTCGCTGCACCGGCTGCGCGACGCGGTGGAGAACGGGTGGCCGGCGCCGCTGGAGCTCGAGGAGCACAGCCACGCCGGCATGGCCAACCGGTACGTGGCTGGCGCGTCCGGCCTGCCGTTCGCGGTGCTGCGCGGCTACCAGGGCACCGACCTCGCCCGGCACACCAGCACGATCCGCACGGTCACCTGCCCGTTCACCGGCGAGGAGCTGGCCGCGGTGGCCGCGCTCCGGCCGGACGTCACGGTGATCCACGCGCAGCGGGCCGACCGCAGGGGCAACGTGCAGCTGTGGGGCCTGGTCGGGGTGCAGAAGGAGGCGGTGCTCGCGGCGAGCCGGTCGCTGGTGACGGTCGAGGAGGTCGTCGACGAGTTGGCGCCCCGGCCGGGCGCGGTGGTGCTGCCGTCGTGGGTGGTGACCGCGGTGGCCGAGGTGCCGGGCGGTGCGCGGCCGTCCTACGCGCAGGGTTACTACGAGCGGGACAACGACGCCTACCGCGCGTGGGACCCGGTCAGCCGGTCCCGGGAGCGGTTCACCGAGTGGCTGGAGTCGGTGTCGTGAGCGGGAGCGGAACCACTGAGATGATGTCCGTGGCGGCCGCCCGTTCCCTGGCCGGACGCACCTCGTGCTTCGTCGGGATCGGGCTGCCCAGCACGGCGGCGAACCTGGCGCGCCGGGTGCACAACCCGGAGCTGGTGCTGATCTACGAGTCCGGCGCGATCGGCGCGAAGCCGGCCCGGCTGCCACTGTCCATCGGGGACGGTGAGCTGGGGGAGACCGCGGACGCCGTGGTGTCGGTGCCCGAGGTGTTCAACTACTGGCTGCAACCCGGCCGGATCGACGTCGGGTTCCTGTCCGCGGCGCAGCTGGACCGCTTCGGCAACCTGAACACCACGTTCATCGGCGGCAGCTACGCCGAGCCGAGGGTGCGGCTGCCCGGGTCCGGCGGCGCGCCGGAGATCGCGGCGTCCTGCCGGGAGGTGTTCGTCATGGTGCGGCAGAGCCCGCGGACGTTCGTGGCGGAGCTCGACTTCGTGACCTCGGTCGGCTACGGCGCCGGCGGCGACGACCGTGCCGCGCTGGGCCTGCGCGGCGCCGGCCCGGTCCGGGTGGTCACCGACCTCGGTGTACTGGAGCCCGATCCGGATACCCGGGAGCTGACGCTGACCCGCGTGCACCCCGGCGTCGAGGTGGCCGACGTGCTGGCCGCGACCGGCTGGGACCTGCGGATCGCGCCGTCGGTCGGGGTCACCGCGCCGCCGACCGAGGAGGAGCTGACCGTGCTGCGCGGCCTGGTGGAAGGGAGCGATCCGTGATCAACGGCTACCAGCGCGACCCGGGCGGCACGCACCCGCCCCTGGCCTCGCCCGAGTACGGCTCGACCGTGCTGCGCGCGCCGAGCCAGGAGCCGGTGCTGCTGCCGCACACGCTGACCGAGATCACCGGGCCGGTGCTGGGCGAGGGCCGGGTGCTGCCGACCGACCACGACCTGACCCGCCAGCACGACGGGGAACCGCTGGGGGAGCGGATCATCGTGCACGGCCGGGTGCTCGACAGCGACGGGCGCGCGGTGCCGGACACGCTGGTCGAGCTGTGGCAGGCGAACTCGGCCGGGCGGTACGCGCACGTTCGCGACCAGCACCCGGCGCCGCTGGACCCCAACTTCACCGGCGTGGGCCGCTGCCTGACCGACTCGGCGGGACGTTACCGCTTCGTCACCGTCAAGCCCGGCGCCTACCCGTGGCGCAACCACGAGAACGCGTGGCGGGCCACGCACATCCACCTCTCGCTGTTCGGGCGCGCGTTCGTGCAGCGGCTGGTGACCCAGATGTACTTCCCCGGTGACCCGCTGTTCTACCAGGACCCGATCTACAACGCCGTGCCCGCGGCGGCCCGGTCGAGGATGATCTCGACGTTCGACCTGTCCGAGACGGTGCCGGAGTGGGCGCTGGCGTACCGGTTCGACGTAGTCCTGCGCGGCCGGGAGCAGACTCCGATGTGAGCGGGAGTGGAGTCGTGCGCCGGCTGGGCTGACGAACGCGCGCAGGCGCGTCAGCGCCGAGCACGAGAGGAGGGAAGACGGCGTGTCAGCGACGGAACGGAGCGAACCAATGAACACAGTGCGGAGCCTGGGACTGACCCCTTCCCAGACCGTCGGGCCGTTCTTCTCGCACGCGCTGACCTGGTTGGACGGTCCGGACGTGGTGGCGGCGGACGCGCCGGGCGCGTTCTGGTTGCGCGGCAGGGTGTTCGACGGCGCGGGCGAGCCGGTGCCGGACGCGCTCGTGGAGAGCTGGCAGGCCGACCCGGACGGCCGGTTCGACCACCCCGACGACCCGCGCGGAGCGGTGACCGGCTTCCGCGGGTACGGGCGCAGCGCCACCGACACCGACGGCCGGTGGGGGATCCGCACCCTGCTGCCCGGCCGGGTGCCCGGTGTGGACGGACGGCTCCAGGCACCGCACGTAGACTTGTCGGTGTTCGCCCGCGGGCTGCTCGACCGGGTGGTCACGAGGGTCTACTTCGCCGACCAACCGTCCAATGTGGACGACCAGGTGCTGTCCGCCCTGCCGGCGGACCGGCGCGAGACGCTCGTGGCGCGGCGCTCGGACGACGGGTACGAGCTCGACATCCGGTTGCAGGGCGAGCGTGAGACGGTGTTCTTCAGTCTGTAGTCGGGGAGTGAGTGGTGGCGGGGCGTGGGCCGGACTTCGTGCAGTCGCTGGAGCGCGGGCTGTCGGTGATCCGCGCGTTCGACCACGAGCACCCGGAGCTGACGCTGAGCGAGGTCGCCGCGGTCACCGGCGTGACCCGCGCGGTGGCCCGGCGGTTCCTGCTGACCCTCGCCGACCTCGGCTACGTGCGCAATGACGGCCGGTTCTTCTCGCTGACCGCGAAGGTGCTGGAGCTGGGGTACGCGTACCTGTCCAGCCTGACGCTGCCGGAGGTGGCGGAGCCGCACCTGGAGGCCCTGGTCGGCGAGGTGAGCGAGTCGTCGTCGGTGTCGGTGCTGGACGGCCACGACGTGGTGTACGTGGCGCGCGTGCCGGTGAGCCGGATCATGACCGTGTCGATCAGCGTGGGCACCCGCTTCCCCGCGTACGCGACGTCGATGGGCCGGGTGCTGCTGGCCGGGCTGCCGGACGAGGCGCTGGCGGAGTACCTGTCGACCGTCCGCCTGGAACGGCTGACCGCGCGCACCGTCGCGTCGGTGGCCGCGCTGCGCGGGGAGCTCGCGCGGGTGCGGAGCCAGGGCTGGTCGCTGGTGAATCAGGAGCTGGAGGAGGGCCTGCGCGCGCTGGCGGTGCCGGTCCGGGACCGGTCGGGCGCGGTGGTGGCGGCGGTGAACGTCTCGGCCCACGCGAGCCGCACGTCGCTGGAGGCCATGCGACGCGACCTGCTGCCGCCGCTGCTCAGGACCGCTGCGCGGGTGGAGTCGGACCTTCCCGGCCCGCGTGCGCGTCGGGCCTGACGGTCCAGCCCGCGGTGTGGCCCAGGATGCCGGGGATGTCCTCGGTCAGCCGGGCGAAGTCCATGGCCTGGGAGATCAGCCGGTCCGGGCGGTCGGCGATGTCGGCCCACGCCCGTGCGCGTTCCTGCTCGCTGGCGAAGCGCCCGTGGTCGAAGGCCCTGCGTGCCGCCGCCCGCAACGCGTCCAGGTCGTGGACGACGATCGTGAGCGACGCGTCGACCCGGTAGCGCCTGGTCGGGTCGTCCGTCTGGGCGATGGTCCGCAGCTCGGTGCTGGACAGTTCGTGGGTCATGCTGCCATGGTGCGGCCGCTTTTCGGCTCCGGCCAGCGGGAACGGCCCTGATGGGGGTTATTTCCGGGTCGTCCCCTAGTGGCTTCCGGCGGACAAGTTTGGTCTAGACCTTGACGCGACTGTGCCGGACATACCACGGTTAGAGGTGAGAGCGCTCTCACGATCTCGACGGCCGGGCCCGGGACCGGCCTCCCTGCGAAGAGACAGCGAGGGCATCACATGAGGAGAGGAAGACTGCTCGTGTCGGCGGGCGCGTGCGCGCTCGTCGCACTGGGCGCGGTGACGGCACCGGCCGTGTCGGCGGAACCGTCGGCGGCACCCGACACGTCATCCGCCGAGCGGGCCGTCGGGTCCGACGGCATGGTCGCCGCGATGCGGCGCGACCTCGGGTTGACCGAGGCACAGGCGGTCGCGCGGATGCGGCAGGAGGCCACCGCCATGCGCATCGACCCGGCGGCGAAGGCCGCCGCCGGCGCGGACTACGGCGGGTCCTGGTTCGACGCGAAGCGCGGCACGCTGGTCGTCGGCCTCACCGACGCCGACCGGGCCGACGAGGTCCGGGCCACCGGCGCCGAGGTGGCGACCGTCGAGCACACGCTGGCGTCGCTGGACGCGGCCAAGGCGAGGCTGGACCGGGGCAAGGCCCCGGCGAGCGTCGCGAGCTGGCGGGTCGACCCGATGGCGGGCGGCCTGGTGGTGTCGGTCGTACGCGGGAGCACCGACCGCGCGGACGTCCAGG
>DATABL010000030.1:0-8594 GCA_036259595.1 Actinophytocola sp. | reverse complement strand
CGGTGACCTTCTCGGTGATGCCGTCCCACTCCTGGATCTGGACGTCCAGTCGCAGGTCGGGGTGCGCGCCCTCGAACTCGGCCTCGAACTCGGTGACGAACGCGGCGCTCGCGCTGTCCCTCATCAGCCAGACGGTCAGGTGCTGGGGCTCGCCCGGCCCCGCCGGGTCGGCGGAGCCGCAGGCGGTGAGGGCGGGGACGGTCAGGGCCAGCGTGAGCAGGCCGGCGAGCAAACGGTGGGACACGGGGTCACCTCACTGTTGACCAATTGGTAAGGTCCGGCGCGCCTGGATCAAAATGGCATAGACCAATCTGGAAGTCAACCCGCAGGTCGATAGGTAATTCTCTAACGATCACGAATTAACCTGGTCAGCCCAGTGGGTTGACCTCTGGTCTGGTTGTCATACTGTCGGCATGGCCGAAGGCATCCTCAAGCGCGAGCGCGTGCGGGACTACCTGCTCGAGCTGATCGAGAGCCACCCGCCGGGCGCCCCTCTGCCCGCCGAGCGGATCCTGTGCCAGCGGCTGTCGGTGTCCCGGCCCACCCTGCGCTCCGCGGTGGACGAGCTGGTCAACAACGGCATGCTGGTGCGCCAGCACGGTCGGGGCACGTTCGTCGCCCCCGCCAAGATCACCCAGGAGCTGGTGTCCGACGAGGGCGCGATGGTGCTGCCGCAGGCCGCCGGGGTCTGGACCAGCCGGGTGCTGGAGTTCGCGACGATCCCGGCCGGCGCGCGGGTGGGCCGGCGGCTGCGGGTCTCCCCGGCCGCGGCGGTCTTCTACGTGGCGCGGCAGCGGTTCGTCGACGGCGCCCCGATGGCGATCGAGTACCTGCACGTGCCGGTGGCGGTCGCGCCCCGGCTGACCCTGGACGACCTGGAGTCCGGCTGCTTCTACGACCGCCTGCAGGAGCACGGCGTGCTGGTGCACGACGCGCTCCAGTCGGTGGAGCCGACGGTCACCAACGACGCCGAGTCCGCGTTGCTCGGCGTGCCGGTGCTCTCACCCGCGCTGCTGTTCGAGCGCCTGACCAACGACGACGCCGGCCGCCCGATCGAGTACGTGCACTCCCTGTACCGCGGCGACCGCTACCGGATCGTCTCCCGCCTCGCCCTCGGCCCGACCGCGACACCGGGATCGGCCGCGAAGGGCAGCCACCACCCCGGCATCCCGCCCGGCGACCTCACGGCCCGCGGCCCGGTCCGCTCGGCGGTGAAGGGCTCGGTCAGGACGGATCCGAGCTCCTGACCTCGTCGGTCTTCACATACGTCGGGTGCAGGTGGACCGGCTCCTTGGCGCGCTTGGCCTTCGCGCGCAGGTTCAGGAACTCGACGAGCACCGAGAACGCGATCGGGCCGTAGACGTAGCCCTTCGGGATGTGCTGGTCGAAGCCCTCCGCGATCAGGCTGCCGCCGATGAGCAGCAGGAACGACAGCGCGAGCATCTTCACCGTCGGGTGCCGGTTGACGAACTCGCTGATCGGCTTGGCCGACACCAGCATGATCACCATCGCCACCACGACCGCGGCGATCATGATGGTCAGCTCCTCGACCATCCCGACCGCGGTGATCACCGAGTCCAGTGAGAACACGATGTCCAGCACCAGGATCTGCGCGATCACCCCGGCGAACGAGGCCGCCTTGCGGTCGGCGCTGTGCTCGGCGCCCTCGAGCTGCTCGTGGATCTCGTAGGTGGCCTTGCCGAGCAGGAACAGCCCGCCCAGCAGCAGGATCAGGTCGCGCCCCGAGATCTCCTGGCCGAACATGGTGAACAGCGGCGCGGTCAGTCCGATCACCCAGGACAGCGACGCCAGCAGCAGCAACCGGGTGATCAGCGCCAGCGACAGGCCGACGACTCGCGCCCGCTGCTGCTGGTGTTCGGGCAGCCGCCCGGCCAGGATCGAGATGAACACGATGTTGTCGATGCCGAGCACGACCTCCAGCAGCAGGAGCGTGCCGAACGCGATCCACAGTTCCGGACTCAGGACCCAATCCACTCCCGGAGACTAACCGAACTCGGGGCAATCGGGACAATCCAGGCGGAGGCGGGCGTGCTGGCGGCGGTGAGTACGCTGTTTCCCGGTAGCCGACCGTGCGCGAGCTGTGAGGGGCACATGGAAACGAAGTCGCCGAAACAGGTCCCCGTCGGGGTCGATCCGAACCGGCCGAGCGTCGCCCGCGTCTACGGCGGCTTCCTCGGCGGCAAGGACATGTACGAGGTCGACCGCCAGGTGATGGCGGTGATCAACGAGGCGGTGCCGGAGGCGATCGACATCGCCCGCGGGAACCGGGCGTTCCTCAACCGGGCCTGCCGGTTCCTGTCCCGCGAGACCAGTATCGACCAGTTCCTCGACTGCGGCTCCGGCCTGCCCACGGCCGAGAACACCCACCAAATCGTGCAGCGGTTCAACAACGAGGCCCGCGTCGTCTACGTCGACAACGACCCGGTCGTGCTCGCCCACGGCCGTGCGCTGCTCGCGGAGAACGACTACGTGCGCATGGTCTCCGCCGACATCTACGACTCGTCCCAGGTGCTCGACGACGAGGTCGTGCGGACCCACCTCGACCTCGACGAGCCGATGGTGCTGCTCCACGTCGCCACCGTGCATCACTTCGAGGGCGACGGGGTCGCGCTGATGCGGGAGTACATCGACCGCATCGCCTCCGGCAGCTACGTCGTGTTCTCCCACTTCTTCGACCCCGAGGTGCCGGAGCTGACCCGGGTCGCCAAGAAGATCGAGGACATCCTGGTCAACGGCCCGTTCGGCGCCGGCCGGTTCCGCACCTACCCCGAGATCATGGCGATGCTCGACGGCCTGGAGCTGATCGCGCCCAACGGCTCCACCGAGCCCGGCCTGGTGCCGTGCGACGAGTGGTGGCCGGACGGCCCGTCGCTGACCCCGCTCAGCGCCGCCGGCCAGTGCATCGTGGCCGCCGTCGGCCGCAAGCCCTAACTGGCCAGGATCTGCGGGGACAGGGTCTTGAGCATCGCGTTGGACCACTTGAGCTGGCGCAGCGTCTGCGGATGGCTGCGTTGTGCCAGCTCGAGCAGCTTGCTGTCCTTGACGGCCTGAGCGCCCTGGGCGAGTAGCTCCCAGTCCAGCGACACGCCCGCCGCCTTGCGGTGCAGCCGCCGCAGGTCGGCGAGCAGCAGCAGCCCCGGCTCGGCCCGGCGGCCGGACAGCTCACTGACCTTGCCGCGCAGCGTGTGCAGCGTGCCGGTGTCGCTCGGCGGGTCGTCGTCGAGCCGCAGCCCGTAGTCCCGCCCGATCGTCGCCAGCTCGTGCACGTGCCGGCCGGACCAGCCGGCGAGGTCGCGGGCCACGTGGTGGATCTCGTGCTCGACCTTGTGCCGGTCGGAGACCTTCAGCAGATCGCGGGCCAGCGACTTCTCGGATCGGTGCAGCTCGCGCAGTGCCAGGTCGAGCTTCATCGGTTCCCTCCCGCGGTCGGTGCGGCCTCGCGTTCCTCGGCCCGGGCCGGCGTCCCACCCTCGGTCGGCGGGACGACGGTGCCGTTGGCGGACACGGGGGCTGAGGCGGTGGTGGTCGGGGCCGGCGCGGCACCCTCGACCGCCTCGACCCGGGTGATCGCGGCCGCGGAGGTCTTGAACAGCGGCTGCTTGGACACCGGGTCCCAGTCGGTGACGGTGACCTCGTTGGCGGCCCGGCCGCCCGCCGAGCCGGACGGGTCGTCGGTGTCCCAGTAGCCGTAGTGGAACGGCAGGAACAGGACGCCGTCGCGGATCCCGCTGATCCGCACCCGCGCGCGGATCGCGCCGCGCGGACTGGTGACCTCGGCGAGGTCGCCCTCGGCGATGCCGTGCCGCTCGGCGTCGGCGGCCGACATCTCGACCCAGACCTCGGGGGCGGCGTCACGCAGCTGGGGCGTGCGCCCGGTCTTGGTGCGGGTGTGGAAGTGGTACAGCGTGCGGCCGGTGATCAGCGCGTACGGGTGGTCCTCGCCCGGCGGCTCGTGCGGCACGACGTACTCGGCAGCCTTGAGCATCGCCTTGCCGTCGGGGTTCATCGCCCGGTACTCGGTCGGCTCCATCGGCGCGCCGGTGACCAGGTCGCGGCCGTAGTTCTCGCAGTAGTCGGGGGCGGCGAAGAACGTGCCGTCGGTGTAGAGCCGCTCGGTGCCGTCGGGGTTCTCCTCGTTGCACGGCCACTGCACGCCGTTGGTGGCGCGGAGCTTGGCGTAGCTCAGCCCGGTGTAGTCGCACGGCCGGCCGGCGGAGGCCCGCTTCCACGCCTCGAACGCCGACTCCGGGTCGTTCCAGGACGGGAACGGCTGGCCGTCCTTGTCGCGGAAGTCCATCCGGCGGGCGTAGTCGAGCAGGATGTCCAGGTCGGGCCGGGCCTCGCCGGGAGGCTCGACTGCCTTCTCCGACAGGTGCACCGTGCGGTCGGTGTTGGTGAAGGTGCCGGTCTTCTCGCCCCACATGGCCGCGGGCAGTACGACATCGGCGAGCTCGGCGGTCTCGGTCAGGTAGCAGTCCTGCACCACCAGGAACAGCCGCTCCTGGCTCAGGATCGAGCGGACCCGGCTCAGCTCCGGCAGCGAGACGGCCGGGTTGGTCGCCGAGACCCACCACATCCGCATCGTGCCGTTCTCCGCGTAGCGCAGCATCTGCATCAGGTGCGTGGGCGGCGAGTAGTGCGGGATCTGGATCTGGTCGAGGTTCCACAGTTTCGCCAGCTCGGCCACGTGGGAGTCGTTGGCCCAGTTGCGGAAGGCGGTGAGGTCGCCGTCGGCGCCGCACTCGCGGGTGTTCTCCGCGGTCGGCTGGCCGTTCATCTGCAGCACGCCGCAGCCCGGCTTGCCGAGCATGCCCCGGACCAGCACGAGATTGTTCACCTGCACCGACGCGGCGGAGGCCTGGTGGGACTGGTAGAAGCCCTGCAACACCGTGCACAGCAGCCGCCGGGCCTGCCCGACCAGGCGCGCGGCGGCGCGGATCTCGTCCTCGCCGACGCCGCAGATCCGCGCGACGCGCTCGGGCGGGTAGTCGGCGACCATCGTGGCCAGGTTCTGGTAGCCGACCGTGCTGCGGTCGATGTAGTCCTGGTCGATCCAGCCGTTGCGGATCACCTCGTGCAGCAGGCCGTTCATCAGCGCCAGGTTCGTGCCGGGCAGCGGCGCCAGGTGCACGGTGGCCGCCTGCGCCACCGGGGTTCGCCGGGGGTCGACGCACAGCAGCGCGGGCGGCTCGGGGCCGGCCATCCGGTCGAGGATGCGGCTCCACAGCACGGCCTGGGTCTCGGCCATGTTGTGCCCGAACAGCGCGATCGTGTCGGCGTGGTCGATGTCGGAGTAGGAGGCGGGCTGGCCGTCGCAGCCGAAGGTCGCCTTCAGCGCCGCGGCGGCGGTGGCGGTGCACAGCCGGGTGTTGCCGTCCATGTGGTTGGTGCCGAGCGCGCCGTGGCCGATCGCGGCGAGGGTGTAGTACTCCTCGGCGAAAAGCTGTCCGCTGGTGTAGAAGCCGATGGCTGACGGGCCCTGCTCCTCGAGCAGTTCCTTGCTGTGGCTGACGATCCGGTCCATCGCCTCGTCCCAAGTGGACTCTACGAGCCGGCCGTCGCGGCGCACCAGCGGAGTGGTCAGCCGGTCGGGGGAGGCGTTCGCCTGCCAGCCGTAGAGGTCCTTGGGGTCGAGCCGGCCGTGGTTGACCCGGTCCTCCGCGCGGCCCCGGACACCGACGATGCGCCCGTCCTTGACCGCGAGCTCCATGCCGTCGCCGTTGGAGTGGAGCACGGCCGCGGTGGGTACCCACCGGTCGACATCCTCGGGACGGACCCCGTCGGCCAGGTGTGAGTCCACCCGCACCGGCCACGGCTCGCCGGGACCGTACGGGGTTCTGGTGCCCCATGGCTGGGCGATGCCGTCCCGGTGGACCATCTGACCTCCTCGAAGAACGCGGTGCGGGTCGGCTTCCCCGGTCCGGCCTTCCCCAAACCGCCGGTTCGGGTGGCGGGCTCGGCGATAATGTCGCGGTGGACGATGCCGCCCTGGACGGGACACTGTCGCGCAACGAGCTGTCCGGGTCGGCCGGCGACGTCGTGCGGGAGCAGCACGAGCGGCGCGCGCAGCCGGTGCGGGTCGCCGTTGTCGCTGGCGGCGATGGCGAGGTCGAACCGCTGCGGAGAACAGGCCCGTGAACCGTCGCGACCTGGGGCCGGTGCTCGGCGTGGTCGCCCTGGGTGGCGGGCTCGGCGCGCTGGCCCGGCACGGCCTGGCCGTGCTGCTGCCCGCCCCGCCCGGCGGGTTCCCCTGGGCCACCTTCGGCACCAACGTGCTCGGCTGCCTGCTCATCGGCGTGCTGATGGTCGTGGTCACCGAGGTCCGCCCCGGACACCGTCTGGTCCGCCCGTTCCTCGGCGCCGGCGTGCTCGGCGGCTTCACCACGTTCTCCACCCACGCCGTGGAGGTCGACGGCCTGCTCCGCTCGGGCGCGGTCGGCCTCGCCTTCGGCTACCTGGCCGGCACGCTGGTCGCGGCGGTGCTCGCCGTGCTCGCCGGCGTGCGGGTGACGCGTGCGGGGCTGGGGCGCCGGTCGTGACCGCCCTGCTCGTCGTCCTCGGCGCCGCCGTCGGCGCGCCCCTGCGGTACCTGGTCGACCGGGCGGTCCGGGCCCGGTACCGCGGCCTCGTGCCGTGGGGCACCTTCGCGGTGAACGTGGCCGGCAGCCTGGTGCTCGGCGCGCTCGCCGGCGCCGGCAGCGCCCTGCCCGACCCGGTGTACGCGCTCGTCGGCACCGGCTTCTGCGGCGCGCTGACCACCTACAGCACGTTCGGCCACGAGACCGTGCGCCTGGTCGAGGGGAAGGCCCACCGGCACGCCGCTGGCTACGTCGTGCTCAGCGTCGTCGCCGGGGTCGGCGCGGCCGTGCTCGGATTCGCCGCCGCGCACGCGCTCGTCGACTGAGCCGGGCATCCGTACCGGGGGCAGCGGTGCCGCGCACGCCGAGTCACCCTCATCGAAGACAAGTGCGGCCGTGACGTTTGCCCGGCACCGGTGTCTGAACACCGTGAGTGCGACGGAAGGGGGTGCCGTGACCGCAGCCGCGGCACTGGACACGGCCACGCTGGTGGCCCGCGCGCGCGACGGCGACGTGCCGGCCTACGAGCAGCTGGTGCGCCGCTACCAGGGGCAGATGTTCCGGCTGGCCGTGCGCATGCTGTCCAGCCGGGGCGACGCCGAGGACGTGGTGCAGGAGGTGTTCCTGACCGCGTGGCGGCGGCTGGGGCAGCTGCACGCCGACGACGCCTTCGTCGGCTGGCTGTACCGCGCCACCACCAACCGGTGCCTCAACGTGCTCCGCGCGCGCCGGCCCGTCACGGACGTGGAACCGGACGAGACGCCGTCGACGGGTGCCGCCGGCCTGCCGGACCGGGCCGCCGAGACGAGCGCGCAGTTGGCCGCCCTGGTCGACGCGCTCGACCGGCTGACCGGCGAGCAGCGCGCGTGCTGGTTGCTGCGCGAGGTGCACGGCCGGTCCTACGAGGAGATCGCCGAGACGATCGGCACGACGAGCGCCGCGGTCCGGGGCCGGATCGCCCGGGCCAGGGCGCAGCTGGCGGAGGTGATGGAGCCATGGCGGTGAACGGCACGAGCAGCGAGTACCTGCTGCCGTGCGGGCGCGACGTCGACGAGGTGTGGAGCGGGCTCGGCGAGCCCGTCGACGTGCACGAGCGGGACTGTCCGCACTGCCGGGCCACCCGGGGGAGCCTGCTGGTGTTGCGGGACGTGACCCGCGAGCTGGCCGACGACGAGACCGAGCCGTCGCGCGACCTGACCGGCCGGATCATGGCCGCGGTCCGCGCCGACCTGCGCCGGCACGACCTGTTGCCGCTGCCGACACCCGAGCCGGGGAGCCTCGAGGTCAGCGCGCAGGCGGTCGCCGCGGTGGTGCGCTTCGCCGCCGACGGCGTGGCCGGCGTGCGGGCCAGGCGCTGTCGGGTCACCGCCGGGGCCGCGGCCGGCGCGCTCGCGGTCGAGCTGAACCTCGCGGTGAGCTACCACGGCTTCGTCCGGCACTTGCTCGACGACGTGCGGGACCGGGTCGAGTCCGCGGTCGGGGCCAGGATCGGGGTCCGGCTCGAGCGGCTCGACCTCGTGCTCGACGACCTGTACGAGGACGGCTGATGATCACGATCGAGCTGGACAGCGGGTCGCCCGGTGGTGCCGAGGCGGTGCTGGGCGCGCCGGTGCTCGCCGCGGTGGCGGTGCACGCCGCGTGCGCGGTGCCCGGGGTGCGGCGGACCGAGCCGGGGCTGGTTGGCCTGCTGTCCTCGGCGGTGCGGCAGGCGCGGCACCGGGTGCGTGGGCTGGCGCCGGCACCCGTGGAGGGCGTGCGGGTCCGGGTCGCGGGGGACCGGGTGCGGCTGGCGGTCGCGGTGTCGGTGTCCGGGCCGGCGATGCGGGTCGGGCAGGCGGTGCAGCGCGCGGTCGCGACCGCGGTGGCCGAGCAGGCCGGCGTGTCCGGTGTGGACGTCGAGGTGTCCATCGTGGACATCGAGGTCGAGTGATGGGCCTGACCGAGGCACTGCTGGACGCCCTGGAGGCGTCGCCGGCCGCAGTTCCGGCACCGCCT
>DATABL010000029.1:0-22771 GCA_036259595.1 Actinophytocola sp. | reverse complement strand
GGTTAGAGTCGTGCGAGTGGGGACACGGTGATCGCCCGACTCCCGCTGGACGAACAACTCGACGCGTTGCGCCGGACGCTCGTCCGCAACGAGCAGTTGGTGGAGGTCCTGACCCGCGCCGCGAAGCTCGACCTGCCGGGGTGGTACCTGACCGCCGGGTGCGTGTTCCAGACCGTGTGGAACGTCGTCACCGACCGGCCGCCGAACGCGGGCATCAAGGACTACGACCTGTTCTACTTCGACGACTCCGACCTCGGCTGGGACGCCGAGAACAACGCGATCCGCGCGGGTGCGGACGCTTTCGCCGACCTGCCGGTCACCGTCGAGATCCGCAACGAGGCACGCGTGCACCTGTGGTACGAAGACCGCTTCGGCGTGCCCTGCCCGCCCTACACCTCCACCGAAGCGGCCATCGACTCCTTCGCGGCGACGACCTGTTGTCTGGGCGTCCGCCTCGGCGGTGGCGGGCACTGGCGGGTCTACGCGCCGCACGGGCTCGCCGACGTGTTCAATCTCGTCGTTCGGCCCAATCCTGTGCTCGCTCCCCGTAGCGTCTACGAGGCCAAGGCCCGGCGCTGGCGGGAGCACTGGCCCGAGCTCACCGTGCTGCCCTGGCCGACGGCATCGGCGGAACGACGTACGATCCCGTAGGTGAGCAGCAGACCCGCCCCGGCGCAACACCTGCGTGACCTCGCGCTACTGCGCCGCGTCCGCGACCGGATCGACCGGGAGTACGCGCAGCCGCTGGACGTCGAGGCGCTCGCCCGGGGCGTGAACATGTCGGCCGGACACCTGAGCCGCCAGTTCCGGCTTGCCTACGGAGAGTCACCGTACGGGTACCTGATGACCCGCCGGATCGAGCGCGCCATGACGCTGCTGCGTCGCGGCGATCTCAGCGTCACCGAGGTCTGCTTCGAGGTCGGCTGCTCGTCGCTGGGCACCTTCAGCACCCGCTTCACCGAGCTGGTCGGGATGCCGCCGAGCACCTATCGGCGCGAGGCCGAGCTCGCGACCGTGGGCATGGCGCCGTGTGTGGCGAAACAGGTGACCAGACCGATCAGGAATCGAGAAGCACGGTCCTCGACCCGCTCATAATGTGACCGCCATGAACATCACCATTCACCAGAGCTTCCTCCCGCACGACGACCCGGACACCTCCCTCGCCTTCTACCGCGACGCCCTCGGTTTCGAGGTCCGCAACGACGTCGGGTACGACGGGATGCGCTGGATCACCGTCGGCCCCGCCAACCAGCCCGACACGTCCATCGTCCTCGAGCCGCCGGTCGTCGACGGGTGCGGCATCACCGACGACGAGCGGCGCACCATCACCGAGATGATGGCCAAGGGCACCTACGCCGGCGTCAACCTGGCCACCACCGACCTCGACGCCACCTTCGACCGGCTGCAGGCCAGCGGCGCCGAGGTCGTCCAGGAGCCGACCAAGCAGCCGTACGGCGTCCGCGACTGCGCCTTCCGCGACCCCGCGGGCAACCTGATCCGCATCCAGGAACTGCACTGACGCTGTGTTCCGCCGTCTCGTCCCGGCCGCCTACCGGCCGGTCCTCGCGAACCCGGTGTTCCGGCGGCTGATCCTCGGCTTCGCGGTCTCCTACCTCGGCGACGGGATGAGCTTCGTCGCGGTGGCGTGGCTCGCCATCGAGCTCGCCCCGGAGGCGACCGCGGGGCTGTGGGTCGGCGGCGCGGTGGCCGCGTACACGTTGCCCGGCGTGGTCGGCGCGCTGGTGTTCGGGCGCCGGCTGCGCCGGGTGTCGCCCCGGCGGCTGCTGCTCGTCGACAACGTGGTGCGCGGGGTGTTCCTCGGCGCGGTGCCGGTCGCCTGGTTCGCCGGGGTGCTCACGCTGCCGCTGTACCTCGCGCTGCTCGCGGGCTCCTCGCTGCTGCACGCGTGGGGCAGCGCGGGCAAGTACACCCTGCTGGCCGAGCTGCTGCCCGGCGAGCAGCGGCTCGCCGCGAACACCCTGGTCAGCTCGCTGAGCTTCGCCGCCACGATCGCCGGGCCCGCGGTCGCCGGGGTGCTCGTGACCTACGTCGGCTCCGCGCTCGTGCTCGGCCTGGACGCGCTCACCTACGTGTTCCTCGCCGTGCTCGTGGCGCGGCTGCGGCTGCCGGAGTCGGGGCACGTCGAACCGGTCGACCAGGGAGCCGCCCGCGGCGGGCTGGCGTTGCTGCGGTCCCATCCCGAACTGCTCGGGCTGCTGGCCCTCACCTGGATCTTCAACCTGCTGTACGGGCCGGTCAAGGTCGCCCTGCCGCTGCACGTGACCGACGACCTGCACGCGCCGGGCACGCTGCTCGGCCTCTACTGGACCCTGTTCGGCATCGGCGCGGTGCTCGGTGGGCTCGCGGTCGGCGCGCTGCGACGGCTGCCGCTCTGGCCGGTGATGGTCGCCATCGTGGTCGGCTGGGGGCTCTCGCTGCTGCCGTTCGGGATCGGCGTGCCTACGGCCGTCACCGTCGCGTGCTTCGCGCTCGGCGGCGCGATCTACGCACCGTTCGTCGCGCTCTCGGTGACGCTGATGCAGGCGAAGGCACCGCCGCGGCACCTGGCCGCGATGCTCGCGGCCCGCAGCGCGGCGCTGCTCACCGCGGCGCCGCTCGGCACGGCCCTCGGCGGACCGCTCGTCACGGCGCTGGGCCCGCGGACGACGCTCGGTGTCTCGGGGCTCGTCACGGTGGCGGTCGGTGCCGTCGCGTGCGTCCTGCTGCTGGTCCGGCGACGTGGCGGGCGTGATCCGGAACGGTCAGGAATCGAGAAGCCCGAGTGTCGGTCCGCGCCTAGCGTGACCAGCCAGGATGGTTAGATCGCGGCAGGCGAGGATGGAGACACGATGAGCACGGACACGCAGGCCCCAGCGCCGCACGTCGCCGACAGCCACGGCCTGATCCGGGTGCACGGCGCGCGCGTCAACAACCTCAAGGATGTCAGCGTCGAGATCCCGAAGCGCCGGCTGACGGTGTTCACCGGCGTCTCCGGCTCGGGCAAGAGCTCGCTGGTGTTCGGCACGATCGCCGCGGAGTCGCAGCGGATGATCAACGAGACCTACAGCGCGTTCGTGCAGGGGTTCATGCCGACGCTGGCCCGGCCCGAGGTGGACGTGCTGGACGGGCTGACCACCGCGATCATCGTCGACCAGGAGCGGCTGGGCGCCAACCCGCGCTCCACGGTGGGCACCGTGACCGACGCCAACGCGATGCTGCGCATCCTGTTCAGCCGGCTCGGGAAGCCGTACCTCGGCTCGCCCCAGGCGTTCTCGTTCAACGTCGCGTCGATCAGCGGCGCGGGCGCGGTCACCGTGGAGAAGGGCGGGCGAACCACGAAGGAACGGCGCAGCTTCAGCATCACCGGCGGCATGTGCCCGCGCTGCGAGGGCCGCGGCAAGGTCAACGACATCGACCTGTCCGAGCTGTACGACGACAGCAAGTCGCTCAACGAGGGCGCGGTCACGATCCCCGGCTACAGCATGGACGGCTGGTACGGCCGGATCTTCCGCGGCTGCGGTTTCTTCGACCCGGACAAGCCCATCCGCAAGTTCACCAAGAAGCAGTTGGACGACCTGCTCTACAAGGAGCCGACCAAGATCAAGGTCGAGGGCATCAACCTGACCTACGCGGGGCTGATCCCGACGATCCAGAAGTCGTTCCTGTCCAAGGACGTCGAGGCGATGCAGCCACACGTCCGCGCCTTCGTGGAGCGGGTGGTCACGTTCATGACCTGCCCCGACTGCGACGGCACCCGCCTGTCCGAGGGCGCTCGGTCGTCCAAGATCAAGGGGATCAGCATCGCCGACGCCTGCGCGATGCAGATCAACGACCTCGCCACCTGGGTGCGGAAGCTGGACGAGCCGTCCGTCGAGCCCCTGCTGGTGTCGCTCGCGCACACCCTCGACTCGTTCGTCGAGATCGGGCTCGGCTACCTGTCGCTCGACCGGCCGTCGGGCACCCTGTCCGGCGGCGAGGCGCAGCGTACGAAGCTGATCCGCCACCTCGGTTCCGCGCTCACCGACGTCACCTACGTCTTCGACGAGCCCACCACGGGCCTGCACCCGCACGACGTCCAGCGGATGAACGACCTGCTGCTGCGGCTGCGGGACAAGGGCAACACGGTGCTCGTCGTCGAGCACGAGCCGGAGACGATCGAGATCGCCGACCACGTCGTCGACCTCGGTCCCGGTGCGGGCGCGGCCGGCGGCACCGTCTGCTTCGAGGGGACCGTCGAGGGGCTGCGCGCCAGCGACACCGTCACCCGGCGCCACCTCGACGACCGGGCCGCGCTCAAGGAGACGGTGCGCGAGCCCACCGGCGCGCTGGAGATCCGCGGCGCGACGGCGCACAACCTCCAGGACGTCGACGTCGACGTCCCGCTCGGGGTGCTGGTCGTCGTCACCGGCGTCGCCGGCTCCGGCAAGAGCTCGCTCGTGCACGGGTCGATCCCCCCGAGCGAGGGCGTGGTGTCGATCGACCAGGGCGCGATCCGCGGCTCGCGGCGCAGCAACCCGGCGACCTACACCGGGCTGCTCGACCCGATCCGCAAGGCGTTCGCCAAGGCCAACGGTGTGAAGCCGGCCCTGTTCAGCGCCAACTCCGAGGGCGCCTGCCCCAACTGCAACGGCGCCGGGGTCGTCTACACCGACCTGGGGATGATGGCCGGCGTGGCCACCACCTGCGAGGAGTGCGAGGGCAAGCGGTTCCAGGCCTCGGTGCTGGACCACCACCTCGGCGGCCGCGACATCAGCGAGGTGCTCGCGATGTCGGTGACCGAGGCCGAGGAGTTCTTCGGCGCCGGGGAGGCCCGCACCCCGGCCGCGCACAAGATCCTCGAGCGGCTCGCCGATGTCGGGCTCGGCTACCTCAGCCTCGGCCAGCCGCTCACCACGCTGTCCGGCGGCGAGCGGCAGCGGCTCAAGCTGGCCACGCACATGTCCGACAAGGGCGGCGTCTACGTCCTCGACGAGCCGACCACCGGCCTGCACCTCGCCGATGTCGAGCAGCTGCTCGGCCTGCTCGACCGGCTCGTCGACGCCGGCAAGTCGGTCATCGTCATCGAGCACCACCAGGCGGTCATGGCGCACGCCGACTGGATCATCGACCTCGGCCCCGGCGCCGGCCACGACGGCGGCCGAATCGTGTTCGAGGGCACGCCCGAGGACCTCGTGGCCGCCCGCTCCACCCTCACCGGCGAGCACCTCGCGGCCTACGTCGGCCGGTAAGGGTCGTAGCCGGCGACGGTCCGCCGGGCACGAGAAATCGTAGATTCGCTCCCTTGTGAAGGGACAAAGAATCTTATCCCAACGGCGCCCTTGCGACTTTACGATTGTATTGAGATCTCACGGCAATCGTGTGGACGGAGAACTGTACGCACCCCGTCTTACAATTGGCTTACGCGGCGTGCGGCATTTCGAATTCGATGTTTAGCTGTGGACGCAATCGTGAGGCCCCCGGAAGGAGCGGACCGATGTTCAACCGACGGAAGCCGCGCGCCTTAGCCGGCCTGACGGCCGCTTTCGCGCTGGTCGTGACCGCTTGTGGTGGCGACGACGGTGGGAGTGAAACTCCAGGCGCCGGCGACGGCGCGACCGGAGGCTCGTACAGCACCAACATGAGCGAGCCGGACGCTCTCGGTCCACATTCTCTCTGCTACTCCTCGGAGTGCGGCAAGGTGCTCAGCGTCCTCTACGCAGGCCTGGTCGACATGGACTCCGACGGTGAGCTGATCTACCGGATCGCCGAGTCCGTCGAGTCCGAGGACCAGGTGACCTGGACGATCAAGCTCAAGGAGGACTGGACGTTCCACAACGGCGACCCGGTGAACGCCGACGCCTACATCCGTGCCTGGAACTGGGCGGCGTACGCCCCGAACGCGGCCGACACGAACGGCTTCTTCAGCGTCATCGAGGGCTACGACGCGATGAACCCGACGGAGCCGGGCGTGAAACCGACCGCGACCGAGCTCTCCGGGCTGAAGAAGGTCGACGACCACACCTTCACCGTCACGCTGAACGCGCCGTTCAGCCAGTTCGACCGCAGCCTGCTCTACACCAACGCGTTCGGCGCGCAGACCCAGTGGTGCCTGGACAACACCGACGCCTGCAACGAGAAGCCGATCGGTACCGGCCCGTACAAGATGGTCAGTTGGGAGCACGACCAGTCCGTCGTCGTCGAGCGCTGGGCGGACTATCCCGGTGAGAACGCCGGCAAGGCCGACCAGATCACCTTCTCGATCTACGCGGACACCGGCACCGCCTTCCGGGACTGGCAGGCGGGCAACCTGGACGTGCTGAACGAGCCGAAGCCGGAGAACGTGGAACAGGCCCGTCAACTCGCTGGCGACCGGGCGGTCGAGGAGGTCGAGTCCAGCTTCTACTACATAGGTATCCCGCAGTACCTGGACACCTGGACCCCGAAGCAGGTGCACGCGCTGGCGCTGGCGATCAACCGGGAGGCGATCGTCGAGAACCTGCTGGCCGGGCTGGCCGAACCCGCGGCCAGCGTCGTTCCGCCGTCCATTCCCGGCGGTGGCGGCGACAAGTGTGAGTTCTGCACCTACGACCCGGAGCGGGCCAAGCAGCTGATGGCCGAGGCCGGCGGTCTACCGACCAAGACGATCACCCTGTGGGTGAACTCCGGCGCCGGCAACGAGGAGTGGGTCAAGGCGATCGGGAACGGCTGGCGAGAGACCTTCGGCCTCGACTACACGATGGAAACCCCGCAGTTCTCCGACTACCTCGACACCATGCAGGCCCATGAGCTGACCGGTCCGTTCCGTGCGGGCTGGAGCATGGACTACCCGTCGATGGTCAACTTCCTGAAGCCGCTCTACTTCAGCGGCTTCCCCTCGAACCACACCACCTACTCGAACGAGCAGTTCGAGCAGCTGGTCGAGGAGGGCAACGCGGCGGACGGCGAGGACGCCGCGATCGAGAAGTACACCGAGGCCGAGCGGTTGCTGCTGGAGACCATGCCGGTCATCCCGGTCTACTTCGGCAAGGCGTTCTACGTCTACAGCGACAACGTGGAGTCCGTGCCGTACTCGGCGCTGCACGAGGTGCCCGAGTACGAGAGCGTCGTGGTCAGCGGCTGACGCGTCACCCGCCCGTGCCCCTGACGGTGGCCGTCGCCACCGCACCGGACGGTCACCTTCAGGGACGCGCGTGGCAGGGCACAGGAAACGCATCCGGCGTGGGGGTAGCTAAGGCGGCGGTACATGGGTCGTTACATCGCTAGGCGTCTTCTGCAGTTCATTCCCGTGGTGCTGGGATCGCTGTTCCTCATCCACTACCTCACCTCACTCGGGATCCAGATCAACGGCGACCCGGTGCAGGCCCTGTTCGGGGCGCGGCAGCCCCCGGAGTCGGTCCTCAACTACATGCGGATCCAGTTCAACATGGACAATCCGTGCCTGCGGCAGACGGGAAACCCGTGCCTGGGCCTGTTCGTCGACCGGATCAGCAACTACCTCCAGGGTGACTTCGGGATCAACTTCCGTGGCCAGCCGGTCGCCGACCTGCTGGAGCGGCGGTGGCCGGTCACCCTCCGGGTGGTCGTCATCGCCCTGATCACCGAGGCCCTGATCGGTATCGGTGCCGGCGTGCTCGCGGGCCTGCGCAAGGACGGCGCCGCGGACTACACGGTGCGCTTCTCCTCCACCTTCCTGGTCGCGGTCCCGGTGTTCGTGCTCGGCGTTCTGGTGCAGATCGGTACCGGCGTGTACCTCGGCACCTGGCTCGCCGAGCAGGACGCGCCGTCCTGGCTGCAGTCGATCTTCAGCACCACCTACGACTCGGATGCCGAGTGGCTGAGCCTGCTCATCCCCGGCATGGTGCTCGGCGCGTTCTCGGTCGCCTCGATCTCCCGGCTGACCCGAACGAGCCTGATCGAGAACTACCGCGCCGACTTCGTGCGCACCGCACGCGCGAAGGGGCTCACCAACCGGCGGGTGATCGGCGTGCACACGCTGCGCAACTCGCTGATCCCGGTGGTCACCTACCTCGGGATCGACGCGGGGTTCCTGATCAACGGCGCGATCGTCACGGAGGGAATCTTCAACATCCCCGGGGTCGGCGGCCTGACGTTCAACGCCGCGACGTCGGGCGCCGCACCGGTCATCATCGCGGTCGTCACGATCCTGGTGCTGATCTTCCTCGTGGTGAACCTGCTCGTCGACGTCCTCTACGGCGTACTGGATCCGAGGATTCGCTATGAATGAACCCAGCAGGCCGGGCGACGGCGGCCCCGACAGCGACGTCGTCTCCCCCGGCACCGGCGGCACCGACCTGCACAGCGCCGTCCTGCGGCGCGGCGGGCGGAAGGAACGCAACCGAAGCCTGTGGGCGGACGCCCGGCACGACCTCGTCCGCAACCCGATGTTCATCGTCTCGAGCCTCATCGTGCTCGCGGTGCTCACGATGACGATCGCACCGAGCCTGTGGACCGACACCAACCCGAAGGCGTGCGATCTCACGCTGAGCAAGCAGGCGCCCTCGGCCGGCCACCCGTTCGGGCGCACCCTGCAGGGCTGCGACCTGTACGCGCAGGTCATCTACGGCGCACGGCCCTCGGTCGTCATCGCCGTGCTGGTCACCGCGGCCACGGCGGTGCTCGGCACGCTGTTCGGCACCCTGGCCGCGTTCTACGGCGGTTGGGTGGACGCGGTCATCTCGCGGATCACGGACGTGTTCTTCGGACTGCCGTTCATCGTCGGCGCGCTGCTGTTCCTGTCCGTCCTGGACAGCCACTCGATCTGGGCGGTGAGCGCGATTCTCGTCGCGCTGGGCTGGACCCAGCTCACCAGGATCATGCGGGGCAGCGTCATGGAGATCATGGCCCGCGACTACGTCCGCGCGGCCCGGGGACTCGGCGCCTCCGACGCGCGCATCATCTTCCAACACCTGCTGCCCAACGCCATCGCGCCCGTGGTGGTGATCTCCACGGTCTCGCTCGGCGCCTACGTCTCCGCCGAGGCGACCCTGACGTTCCTCGGCGTCGGCCTGCGACCTCCGGAGATCTCGTGGGGGATCCTGATCTCGATCGGCGACGGGTGGGCGCTCGCCGGGCACTGGCACATGCTGGTCTTCCCGTGCGCGTTCCTGATCGTGACCGTGCTCGCCTTCATCATGATGGGCGATGCGTTGCGCGACGCCCTCGACCCGAAACTGCGATGAGGTGACCTCCGTGACCGAACTGACCGAACTCGCCGGCTTCGATCCGGTCGCACCGCTGCTCGAAGTCGACAAGCTCTCCGTCGAGTTCCGGACCCGGGACGGCGTCGCCAAGGCTGTCCGGGAGGTGAGCTGGTCGGTGAACCCCGGCGAGACCCTGGGCCTGATCGGCGAGTCGGGCTGTGGCAAGAGCGCGACCGCCCAGGCCGTGCTGGGCATCGTGGACAGTCCGCCCGGCTTCGTCACCGGCGGCGAGGTCCGGCTGCGTGGTGTCGACCTGCTCGCGCTCGACGAGCGGACGCGGCGCCAGACCCGCGCCAACGAGGTCGCGATCGTCTTCCAGGACGCGTTGTCGGCGCTGAACCCGGTGTTCACCGTCGGTTTCCAGCTGGCGGAGCTGTTCCGCATGCACCGGGGAGCCAGCAGGGCCGAGGGGCGCAGGCGTGCGATCGAGCTGCTCGACCTCGTCGGGATACCGGACGCGCGCAGCCGGGTGCGTGCCTTTCCCCACCAGTTCTCCGGCGGCCAGCGACAACGGGTGATGATCGCGATGGCGCTCGCGCTGGATCCGGAGGTGCTGATCGCCGACGAGCCGACCACCGCGCTCGACGTGACGATCCAGGCCCAGATCCTCGACCTGCTCAAGGACGTCCAGGCCGAGCGGAACATGGGCCTGGTGCTGATCACGCACGATCTCGGTGTCGTCGCCGAGGCGTGCGACAACATCGCCGTGATGTACGCGGGACGGATCGTCGAGCAGGCCGGAGTCAAGGACATCTACCGGAACCCGGCACATCCCTACACCTGGTCGCTGCTGCGCTCCATCCCGAGGGTGGACCTCCAGGCCCAGACGCTGGCGGCGATCGAGGGCCTGCCACCGAGCCTGACCAGGATCCCTCCGGGCTGCTCGTTCCACCCGCGCTGTCCGTTCGCGCGGCACCGGTGCGCGGAGGACGATCCACCGCTCTACGAGGTCGGAGCCGGCCGGCGGAGCGCCTGTCACTACTGGGATGAGGTGCTCGAGAAATGACCGAGCAGGCCAACGGATCCGCCGTGATCACGGCGCGCGGGCTGGTGAAGCACTTCCCGGTCACCACGGGCATCGTCTTCCACCGCACGGTCGGCCACGTCCGCGCGGTCGACGGGATCGACTTCGACCTGCGCCGCGGGGAGACCCTGGGCATCGTCGGCGAGTCGGGCTGCGGCAAGTCGACCGTGGCCAACCTGCTGATGGGTCTGGAACGGCCCACCGCCGGCTCGGTCGAGGTGCTGGGCAACGACCTCGGCACGATGTCGCCGCGCGAGCTGCGCCGGGCCAGGCGCAACATCCAGCTGGTGATGCAGGACCCGTACACCTCGCTCGACCCGCGGATGACCGTCGGCGACATCGTCGGGCAACCGTTCGCCATCCATCCGGACGTCGTGCCGAAGGGCGACCGGCAGCGCAAGGTTCGCGAGCTGCTCGACATCGTCGGGCTCAACCCGGAGCACATCAACCGGTACCCGCACCAGTTCTCCGGCGGCCAACGGCAGCGGATCGGCATCGCCAGGGCGCTCGCGCTGCGGCCCGAGGTGATCGTCTGCGACGAACCGGTGTCCGCGCTCGACGTTTCCGTGCGGGCGCAGGTCATCAACCTGCTGGAGAAGCTGCAGGACGAGTTCGGGCTCTCCTACGTCTTCATCGCCCACGACCTGTCCGTGGTGCGCCACATCTGTGACCGGATCGCCGTGATGTACCTCGGCAAGATCGTGGAGATCGGCACGGACACCGAGATCTGCGACCATCCGACCCATCCCTACACCCAGGCACTGCTGTCCGCGGTTCCCGTGCCCGATCCCGAGGTCGCCGGCCGCAGGGAACGGATCCGGCTCGGCGGTGACGTCCCGAGCCCGGTCAACCCCCCGTCGGGGTGCCGGTTCCGTACCCGGTGCCGGAAGGCTCAGGACATCTGCGCGGAGGAGGAGCCGGCCCTGGAGCCGCGACCGGGATCGGCGCACCCGTCCGCCTGTTTCTTCGCCGAGGACCTGATGCCGACGAGGCTCCGGTAACCGATCGCGCACGAGCTGTTTCCCTCCGCACCGCATCTCGTGGTTGAATTGGACCAGACCAATCAACGACGATGGGAGCTGACATGTCGCGAGCCACCCTGCGGCGCCGACTGTCCCGGGCCATTCCCGTCGCGGCCATCTCGTTGCTGTGGCCGCTACTTCCGCCGACCAGCCCGGCGGCGGCGACACCCCACCACGTCGTGCCGCTGGACGAGCTACGGGTACGGACCACCCAGGTGGCCACCCTCAGCCGCCCGACCTCGATCGCCCCCCTGCCCGACGGACGCCTGCTGATCACCGAGAAAAGTGGCACCGTCCGCGCGTACCACCCCGAGACCGGCCTCGCGCCGCGGCCGGTCCTCGACCTGCGGGACCGGGTGAGCGAGACGGAGAACGAACGAGGTCTGCTCGGCATCGCGGTCCCGAGGAACTTCTGGTGGTCGGGCGTCGTCTACGTCGCCTACACGCGTGAGTCCGACGAGGCGGTGACGTTGTCCAGGATCCGCCTCCGCGACGGCGCGGAGCGGGTCATCCTCGCCCAGCCGCACGCCACGTTCGGCAACCACAACGGCGGCCACCTGGAGTTCGGCAAGGACGGGTTCCTGTATCTCGGCATCGGCGACGGTGGCAGCGGCGGCGACCCGTTCAACGCCGGGCAGGACCGCGACACGTGGCTGGGCAAGATCCTGCGCATCGACGTGAGCCGGTCCTGCGGCCATCGGCCGTACTGTGTGCCGAGGGACAACCCGTTCGTCGGCGTGCCGGGCACCAAGCCGGAGATCTGGTCGTGGGGCCTGCGCAACCCGTGGGGCTTCTCGTTCGACCCGGCCGACGGTTCACTGTGGATCGGCGACGTGGGCCAGGGTCGGTTCGAAGAGATCAACCACATCGGCCGCCACCAGGGCGGCGCGAACTTCGGGTGGTCCTGCATGGAGGGTCCGGCCGTGTTCGACGAGACCCGCTGCGACCCGGACGCCGACTACACCGCTCCGGTGTTCCACTACCGTTCCGGCACCGAGGGCTGCTCGGTCATCGGCGGGCGGGTGTATCGCGGGGAGAGGTTCGCCGAGCTGGCGGCGGGCACCTACGTCGCCTCCGACTACTGCTCGAACACCGCCTTCGCCGTACGTGCGAACCGGGACGGCACCCACACGAGCGGCCGGATCGGCACGTTCCCGCCCTTCGCGACGGCGTTCGGGGTGGACCGGGCCGGCGAGCTGTACATGGTCAACGACGACTTCAACGAAGACCGCGGTGGCCTGCACGCGATCACGTTCGAACACCTACCGAGTGCCACGAGCTCCTGACCAAGCGGCTGACCGCCGAACCTGAACGGCGGATGGTGACCATGGGCAGCGGGTGCCATGCTGCCGAGATGAGAACGGCGTCTCGACTTCTCGGCATGATCGCCGCCGTGGTCTCGCTGACCGGCGCGACGCTCCTGGCGGGCGGCGGCACCGCCGTGGCGGCGGATCTCCACTACCAGTGCGAGATGGTGCTGTCGCTCGGCGACCTGCTGCCCAACGACCCCGTCAATGGCCACTCCTGCACCGGGCCGGTCGACACCGGATGGGGCAGCGTCACGGAAACGCCGACCGGCACGGTCTACTGGTGCGATTCCATCAGGGGCCAGGTCATGCTCGGCGAACTGCGGGTGTTCGGCCAGGGTTGTTACCAGCTCTGAACTCCCGGCCGTCTACTGCATCACCAGATAGCCGAGCAGGAATCCCAGGATCGTCGCCACCACGGCGATTCCGATGGCCCAACTCCCCACCCGCTTGTCGCCGAGCGCGTACCCGACGATCGCCAGCACGATGGCCGCCGGCCCGAAGACGATGGGCAGGAAGAGCACCGCGATCGCCGCGAGCACGAAGCTGATGATGACGCATACTCGACCCGTGGTCACCGGTTTGCCGACACGTGTTGCCTCAGCCATCGGAAGGCCTCCTTCGAGTGCGCTCGGATTCTTCTTCCCGAAACCTCGTTCCCCGTTCCAGGAAGGTCACACCGCGCGTACCGGAAGTTGGGCCGGTCAGCCCATCCGTTTCGTCCGTCCTGCCTCACCGCTGCCATAATCCGCGGCATGACGGCGCGCGCGGACCGACTGGTGGCGATGGCCCGCCGCAACCTTCCGCCGGAGGTCGCCGAGCGGTGGATCGCGTTGATCCGGCCCGCGGTGCGGTTGCGGTCCTTTCTGGATGGGCGGAGGCGGGTCGGGCAACTCGGCGGGGTTCCCCGTCTGCCCGACGGCGTCGACTGGCCGGCGTGGGAAGGCGAGGGCCCGTTGAACTTCGTCGCCTCGATCGACTGTGGTCGGCTGCCGGCGGAGGGGCTCGACCTCGCGCTTCCGGACAGCGGGACGCTGCTGTTCTTCTACTTCGACCCCGAGCCGGGTTACTTCGGGTCCGATTACACGCCCAGGACGGTCGGAGTGCGGGATCCGGAGTCGATGGCCGGGGCGAGAGTTCTCTACGTCCCGGCCGATGTCCCGGCCGTCGAGCGAGCGACGCCGGCCGAGATCGTGCCCTATGACGAGGTTCCGCTCGCGGCGACGTCCGTCGTGACCGGGCCGGACTGGTTCCACCCGGACTTTCGGGGAGCGTGTCGGAGCCTGTCCGATGCGGATCGCGCCTTTCTGGAAGATCACGGCAACCGGGACGCGTTCATGAGCGCGGTGCGCCGGCTGGTGCCGGCGGGACACCAGTTCGGCGGGCATGCCACGCCGGAGCAGGACGCGGTCGAACTCGACGTCGCGCGGGTACGGCTGGGTGTCTGGCCGGGCGAGTGGGACGCGGTGGTCGAGGAAGGGCGGCGTTGGGCCCTGCTGGCCCAGATCGGCAGCGACGCCCACGCGGGCATGATGTGGGGTGACGCCGGGGCCCTGTACTGGCTGGTGCGGCCGGAAGACCTGGCTGCCGGGGACTTTCGGGACTCCTCGTTCACCTGGCAGTGCGGTTGAGGGTGGCGGCCAGGTCGGCGAGGGTGGTTCGGCAGACCTTTCCGGTCGGGCCGAGGGGGAGGGTGTCCAGGACCAGGAGGCGTTCGGGGAGTTTGACCGGTTCCAGGTCGTGGTGGGTGCGTAGGTACGCGGTCAGGTCGGCCAGGGTGGGGCGGGGGCGTTCGGGGCGGACGACCACGCAGGCGCACAGGCGCTCCCCCAGGTCCGGGTCGGGGACACCCACGCAGGTCGCCTCCTGGATCGCGGGGTGGGCGGACAGGTGCAGCTCCACCTCGGCGGGGCTGATGGTTCGGCCGCCGCGGAGGACGACCTGTTTGAGGCGGCCCGTCACGTGCAGGACGCCGTGGTCGTCGAGGTGGCCCTGGTCGCCGGTGCGGACCCAGCCGTCGGGGGTGCGGTGCTGTGCGTTCAGGGCGGGGTCGGCCACATAGGACAGCGGGGTCATCGGGCCTCGGGCGCGGATCTCGCCCGGGACGTTGGGTGGGACGGGCGTGCCGGTGTCGTCGGTGATCACGATGGTCGCCACGGCCGGGTCGGGGCGGCCGGTGGTGGCGTCGTGGCAGTTGACGCCGTCGGTGGAGCCGTACACGGAGATCACGGGGACGCCGAAGCCGGCCTCGCATCGGCGGCGCGTGGCAGGAGGTAGGGCGGCGCCGCTGGAGACCAGGGCGGTGAGGTGCGGGCGTTCGGTGGTGTTCAGTGCGGCCAGGCGGTCGAGCATGGTGGGGACGCCGAAGACGTGGGTGGGGCGGTGCTCCTCGATCAGGCGGAGCGCGGCGGCCGGGTCGAACCTCTCCCGCACGATCAGGGTCGCGCCCAGCGCCGCGACGGTGACGGGGACGCCGCACGAGCCGAACGACGACGACAGGGGCACCAGCACGAGGTTGCGCATCGGGGCGTCGCCCCGGTGCAGGGCGCGCACGTACGCCGCTCGGCCGCCGGCGAAGGCGTTGTGGGAGTAGGCGACCATCTTCGGTTCGGTCTCGGAGCCGGAGGACACCAGGATCCGGGCCGGGGACTCGGGATCCACGAACTCCCGGGGGCGCGGGGCGGGCGTGGTGCCGAAGGCGTGGATCGTGCGCAGGTGGGCGGCCGGGAGGGGGTCGGTGGCGACGAGGGCGGAGGCGCGGGAGCGGCGCAGCAGACTGAGCGCGTCGCGGGAGCCGTGGCCGGATGGGAACGGCATCGACACCGCGCCGATCGCGGCGGCGGCCAGTTCGGCGACGACGGCGAGGCGGCCGTTGCGGACGCGCACGCCGATGATGTCCCTCGGACCCAGGCCCGCTTCCCGCAGGGTGTGGGCCGCGGCGCGGACGAGGCGGTCGAGGTCGGCGTAGCTGACGGTGCCGGCGTCGTCGATCACGGCCGCGCGGGTCGGGTGGGCGTCGACGTGCTCGGTGAACAGTCGGTACAGGTCCCGGTCGGGGCACAGGCCGGACGCGATCCACTGCCGGCGCAGGTGGGCGGGGACGAGGTCGGGGATCTCGACGCCGGCGGTGGAGGTCCACGGCCCGGTCACGAGAACTCCCACGGCGGCCGGTGCGGGGCGGCGCCGAACCGGGGGTCGTCGGTCAACGCGCCGAGGTCGGTGGTGACCGCCACTCCGGGCAGGCGGGCCAGCACGTCGTCGGTCGTCGAACCGGCCACGGTGTCGGGGCGCGGGACGCCGCGGGGCAGCGCGACCCAGCCGTCGGCGGTCCGGAGTGGGCGGTGGAACTCGGGGCGTCGCCGGGGGATCGCTCCGGTGGCGGACAGGAGCGAGCTGTCCACCCGGACGCCTACCCGGCGGGTGAGGCCGGCGAGGACGCCGAGCGCGCAGACGAGGCCGCCCAGCACGTCGGTGACGGTCATCAGGGACGGCGCCGGCGGCTCGCCGGGCGGACGCGCGGCGGCGGCGAGCCCGCTGTGCGCCTGGACCACGTAGTCGGTGCCCAGCGGCGGGTCCTCCCCCAGCGCCCGACCCCAGCCGGACGCCGCGGCGTACACCAGGCCGGGACGCACGGCGGCGAGGTCGGAGGCGTCCAGGCGCCACGCCTCCGCGCGGCCGGGCGCCCAGTTGTGCACGAACACGTCGGCGTCCGCGACGAGCTCCCGCGTCGCCGCGCGGCCGTGGTCGGTGGTGAGGTCGAGCTCCACCACGGACTTGCCCGCGTTGAGCACGGCGAACCGCGGGGTTCCGCGGCCGGGGTCGCCCCCGGGTGGCTCGATCCGCAGCACGTCCGCACCCAGCATCCGCAACAGGTGACCGGCGAGCGGTCCCTGCACCCGCCGGGTGGCCTCGACCACCCGCAACCCGCACAGCGGCGCGCCCCCTCCGGTCAACGCGGGGGCGGGACCAGCGGCCAGCGGCGTGAGAGACCACAGTGGACCAGGGCTCACCTCCGCCATCGGGACCACGCTGACGCCGCTCCCCCGGCCCGCGGCGACGGCGGCCGCGACCGGCAACCGGGCGAGCGCGTCGTGCAGGGCGGCGGGCAGCGGGCAGACCGCGGTCGCGAACCGGTGCAGGAACGGGACCCAGCCGCGCCGCAACGCCGGCTCCGGGGCGCCGACGGCACGCCAGAACCGTTGCCAGTCCTCGGCCCGCAACGTCTCGATCTCGAACCGCACGCCGTCCGCCGACACGAACGGCGGCGGCTCGCCCTCGCCGGCGGGGTGCTCGTCCGGCCAGGACGCCAGGTACTGGCCGACCGACAGCAGCGCGGCCTGCGCGACCGACGTCCGCACCGCCCGCGCTCCCCCGAGCTCCGCGGCGAGCACGCCCTGGGCGGCCAGCAGACCGGCCACCGCGGTGGCGTAGTCGACGGCGAGCGGCAGCGGCTCCCCGCGCGCCCGGCCGTGCACGTGCATGATCCCGCAGGCCGCCTGCACCAGGTGCTCGTCGACCAGGGGCAGCCGGACCGGGCCCGCCCAGTCGACGGTCAGCTCGACGCGCCCGGTGCCGAGCCCGCGCAGGTGCTCGCGGGCGAGGGCGGCGGCCGGGTGCTCGGTGCGCAGCGTCGCGGTCATGCCGGGCGACGGCCCCGCACGGTGTAGAACACGCAGGAGCAGGCGCGGAACCCGGGATGCCCCATCACCGCGCGCACCCGGGCCAGCTCGGCGTCGGTGAACCCGGTGGCGAGGAACTTCTCGCGCAGGTGCCGGGTGTGGTGCACCAGCAGCCGCAGGCCCGGCGAGTCCCGGTCCCACGTCCACACGTGCGGCGTCGCGTCCACCGCCTCGAGCCCGGCGGCCGTCATGGCCGCGCCGGCCGACCGGCCCCAGGTGCCGAGCGCGCCGGCCGCCCGCATCAGCTCGGCCTTCGCGGCGAGGAACCGTTCGTACAGCGCACTGTCCGGGCCGGCCAGGGCGGGGCCGTAGGAGATGTCGAACTCGTCGAGCTGCAACCAGCCGCCCGGTTTCAACGCGCGCACCAGCCGGTCCAGCACGGCGAGCCGCTCGGGCAGGTGCAGCAGCACGAGCCGGGCGTGGATCAGGTCGAACTCGTTCTCCGGCAACGGGTCGCGCACCACGTCGTGCCGGGCGACGGTCAGGCCGGGCGCGGCGCGGACGTGTCGGGGGTTGACGTCGGTGGCCAGCACGGCGCCGCCCGGCGCGACCCGCTCGGCCAGCCAGTGCGCGACGCTGCCGCCGCCGGCACCCACCTCCAGGCAGCGCCAGCCCGGCCCGACGCCGGTGGCGGCCAGCGCGGCGGTGGTGGGCGGGTCGTAGGCGGCGGCGAGGCAGCGGTGCTGCTCGTCGCTGTGCGCGTTGTCGTTGTCGAAGACGTAGCGGTGGTCGGCGAGCGAGGTCAACCGTTCTCCCGTTCAGGTCCAGCGGCCGGAGCCGGCGGGGGTCGCGCCCGCGGTGAGCGCGGCGAGCAGGTCGTGGCGGCGCACCTTCCCGGTGCCGGTGCGCGGCAGCTGGTCCCAGGTGCGCACCACCGGGTCGGCCATCGCGGGGAGGTCCGCGACGGCGCGTGTCCAGGCCCGCGGGTCGAGGGTGCCGTCGGCGGTGACGACCACGGGAACCGGCGGCCGCCCGGACACGCCGAGCACGACACACTCGACGACCGGGTCGAGCCGGTCCTCGATCACGTCCTCGACGGCGAGGCAGCTGATGCCCGGCGCGAGGTCGGCCTCGCGGTCGAGCAGCACCACCCGGCCGGTCCGCCCGCGCACGGCCAGGTCGCCGGTGTTCCACCAGCCGCCCGCGTCCTTGCCGGCGAAGCGTTCGTCCTCGCCGAGGTAGCCGAGGCAGCGGGCCGGGGTGCGGACCTGGACGAGCCCGGGGCGGCCCCGGCGCACCGGCGCCAGGGTGTCCGGGTCGACCAGCCGCAGCCGGGTGCGCAGCGGGATCGGCCGGCCGAGGTCACGCGGGGCGGTGACCCGGCGGCCGAGGAAGCGGAACGTGATCGGCCCGGTCTCGCTCTGTCCCCAGCCCTGCATCCACAGTGGACGTCGCACGGCGGACGCGGCGAGGTAGGTGCGCACGGTCGGCGGGTGCACGGCGTCGTAGGTGCTCATGAACAGCCGTACCGCCCGGAACGCGTTGTCCAGCCGGGTGGTCAGCGGCTGGAGCCGCACGTAGGTCGCGGGCAGCGCCTCGACGACGGTCGGCGGGTGCGCGCGCAGCACCGGGTCGGCGAGGTCGGGGTCGGTGCCGGTGAGCACCACGATCCGGCGCGGCGCCAGGGCCAGCGCGCTGGCCGTCCAGCAGAACGTGCGGCCGTGGGCGTAGGCGCTGGCGTTGGCGAGGGTGTCGGAGCGGCGGACGCTCAGTACCGGGATCCGGCGAGCCTCCAACCGGGCGAGGGCGCCGATGATCGTGCGGGTGGAGTGCACGACCAGCTTGGGCGGGCCGGTCGTCCCCGAGGTGTGCATGATCACCAGCGGGTCGTCGTCGCGGGGGCGGACCGGCGGCGGGGCGGCGTGACCGAGGAGGTCGGACACGGCGAGCACGTGCGCGTCGGTGCCGGTGAGGTCGACCGTGGTCCGGGCGAGCGTGGCCAGGTCGACACCGGCGTCCCGGCCCGCCGCCAGCACGCCGGCGGTGGTGACCAGTACCGCCGGGTCGAGGCGGCGGAGCAGGACGGCGAGCGACGCCGGCGGCAGGTGGGCGGACAGCTTCGCCGGCACCGCCCCGATCCGGACGGCCGCGCAGGCCAGCAGGTCGTAGTCCCAGTGGTTGTCCTTGACGATCGCCACCCGGTCGCCGCGCCGGGCGCCGGCCGCGAACAGCCAGCCCGCGGCGGCCCGGACCAGCCGGGCGAGGCCGGGCAGGTCGTGCTCCAGCCCGGACTCCGGGGCGAGGTCGAACGGCCGGTCCAGGTGGACGGTCGTCGAGCCGTGCTCGGCGCACTCGTCGAACAGCACGCCCATGTCGTGGGGTCTCACACCGGCTCCCTGGTCCGGGTCGACGCCCGCAGGTGTGCGAGCGCGCGGGACGCGGCGCGGGCGGCCGAGCGCACCGCGCCCTCGCTGCTCGGACGCAGGTACTCCCAGTCCCCGGCGTAGTCCACCGGGCCGGGCGGGCGGGCCGCGAACCCCGCGCGCAGGCGCAGGGCGGCCGGGGTGGCCTCGGGCAGGCCGTGCCGGAAGCGGTGCACGACCGTGGCGGTGACGGCGGCGTCCAGGCCCGGCACGTGGCGGGCCGCGGGGGCGAGCAGCGTCGCGGCGACCTCGTGGTCGGGCGCCCCGACGAGGCGGGGGATCGCCGACGGCGTGGTCATCAGCGTCAGCAGGCCCCGGCCGGGCGGGGCGCGCCAGGGGTGCTTGACGTGGTCGACGATGATCCCGGCCAGCACGGGCTCCTCGGCGCGCGGGGTCAGCAGCGCGTAGACCGGGCGCGGTGCCGGGGGGGCCAGCGGGCGGTCCAGCAGGCAGGACACCTTGAGGGTCGGGGTGAACGTGCACGCGTCGAGGAACGCGCGCACCGGTTCGGCCGGGTCGCGGTACAGCCGGGCGGCGACCGGCGCGGGCACGCACAGCAGCGCGACCCTGGCGGTGACGGTGCCGCGATCCGTGGCCAGCACGGCGGTGCCGCCGTCGGTGTCCACTCCGGACACCGGGACACCGGTCGTCACGTCCAGGTCGTCGGCCAGGCGGCGGGCGAGGGTGTCCATGCCGTCGCGGTAGGTCCGCCAGGTGGACGGCGGTCCCACGGCGAGCAGGAGGCTCACGAACGGGGCCGCGGCGGAGCGTTCCGGGTGCCAGCCGAAGAAGCTGCCGACCACCGGCTGGAACAGGTAGTCGTGCAGGTCGGGGTGGTGGCCCCGGGCGAGCTCGGCGACGGTCGCCGTGCCCAGCGGCGTCCGCTCGGGACGGTCGGGGTCGAACCGCGCGCGGTCCCGGGCGGCCCGGGCGAGGAACCGGGCCAGGTCCAACCGGGCCCTCGGCACCAGGCCGGCACCGGTCAGCAGGCCGCGCGGGTCGGACACGCCGGGGTGGGCCCGGCCGTCGCGCCACATGGCGAGCGGGGCGCCGATCAGCGGCACCTCGTCGGCGGTGATCCCCGTGCGGCGCACCAGCTCCCAGGTCGCGCGGTAACCGTGGGTGGGGATCTGCTCGGCGCCCTCGTCCATGGTGTAGCCGGCGTGCCGGTGGCTGGCCATGCGCCCACCGACCCGGTCCCGGGCCTCGAACACCCGCACCGACAGGCCCGCCCTGGCCAGCTCGTGCGCGGCGGTGAGGCCCGCGATCCCCGCGCCGACGACGGCGACGTCCAGGTCGGTCACGAGGTCACCGCGTGGATGAGGTTGGCGGCCACCAGGAGCACGGCGCCGAGCCGGTGGGCGGTGAAGCCGATCGACCGGGCGAGCAGGATGTCGCCGCGCGGCCCGAAGCCGATGCCGAGCTGGCGGGCGCGCAGGACCGTGACCGGGAGCATCAGCAGCACGAACCACCACGGCGCCACCCCGGTCAGCGACGCGACCGCGCCGAGCAGGAACTCCCCCACCGAGATCGCCACGACGAACCGCCGGTTGCCGCGCGGGGTGGTCAGCGCGGCCACCGTGGGCCGGCCGACCGAGCGGTCGCCCTCGACGTCGTTGGTGTTGGAGTAGACGCCGAACAGCAGCGGCCCCAGCCCGAACAGCAGGGCCTGCACGAGCACGAAGCCGTCGAACCGGCCGGTGACCAGCCCGAACGGCGCGAGGACCATCGCCCAGCCCAGTGCGGCGATGAACGCCTCCTGGAAACCGTGGTAGCTGATCTTGAGGCCGTAGGAGTACTGGATCGCCACCACGAACGTCGCCGCCGTCAGCCACACGGTCCACTGTGGAGCGAACGGCGCGGTCAGCACCGCGGCGGCGAGTACCGCGGCGCCGACCACCGCCGTGATCCAGCCGAAGCGCACCACCTCCCGTTCGGTCAGGTTCCCGGCCACCAGCGGCTTGCGCCGGGCCCGACGCAGCGTCGGGTTGGCGGTGTAGTTCGCGGTGTCGCTGCCGTCGCGGTAGCCGGTGAGGTCGTCGAACGCGACCATCGAGGCGGTCATGAACACCGAGCCGACGCCGAACACCGCCAGGGTCACCAGCACCGCGGGGTCGAAGTCGGCCAGCGGCAGCAGCACCGCGGACAGCACGACGAGCAGGCTCAGGTAGTAGTCGTAGACGTCCAGCTTGGCCAGTCGGGCGTAGCTGACCAGCTTCGGCTCGGCCGCCGTCCGGCCGGCGGGCACCGCGAGGCCGGTCATCGCGCCCCCTCACCGAGGGCGATCAGCGCGGCGAAGGACTGGTCGCCGCCGTAGTCCACCACCCGCTCGTCGACGACCTCGGCGTCCGGCAGCAGCCGCAGGTAGTGCTCCAGCGGGCGGAGGCGGGACCACCGGCTGACCGGGATGTGCGCCCGCTCGTACTCGACCAGCGTGAGGTACCGGGTGGACGCCGCGATCCGGCGGCAGCCCTCGGCGAGCTGCTCCTCGTCGAGCACGTGCATGAGCACCCACACGCACACCGCCGCGTCGAACCGCCGCGCCGGCAGGGGCATCCGGTCCAGCCGGGTGCACGCGAAGTCCACGGTGGGCAGGTGGGCGCAGGTCGCGCGGGCCTCGTCGAGCATGGCCGCGGTCATGTCGATCGCGTGCACCCGGTCGCTGTGCTCGGCGAGGGTCGGGGTGAGCCGGCCGATGCCGCAGCCGATCTCCAGGGTGCGGCGGGGCCGGTGGCCGAGCCGGTCGGCGACGAGCCCGAGCTGATCACCGACGACGGCGCGGGTCAGCTCGGTCACGTCCGCGTTCAGGGCATCCGGCTGGGAGGCCCGCATGACGCGCCGCAGCCCGCGCCGGCCGGCCCTGCGGTGCCACTCCAGGGCCACGTCCAGTTCCGCCTCCCCGGAATCGACCCTGTTGGTCGCGTTGGGCGCTGCGGGTTCGGCCTGGTCACGCACTTGTGGCTGAGTTGCGTCACGTTTCCCTGGGGTGACGGTTCCGGAAGTTGACAGGAGGTGGCTCACGGGTGGGGTCCTTCCGGTTGGCGAACCAGACGACGGCGTCGGCGATGTGTTCGACCTCGGTGTCGGTCAGGTGCGGGTAGACGGGCAGCGCGAGGATGGTGGCGCTGGCGGCGGCCGCGTTCGCCCCGTCCGCGCCACCGGGCGCGACCTGGCCG
>DATABL010000028.1:0-2061 GCA_036259595.1 Actinophytocola sp. | reverse complement strand
GCCGCCGGGGCCGCCGCACCCACTACGAGGTTCGGCCACACCGGCCGTTCCGGCACCCGAGCACGGCCCACCGCGAGGTCGACGACCTGCTCGCCATCTTCACCCGCTAGCTGAGGGGGCGCCGCCGCACCGCCGGGTCGGAGCCGTTCAGCGCCGGCGGGTCTCGGGGAACAGCAGGTCGACGAAGCGTTCCACCGTGGGCTGCGGCTCGTGGTTGGCCAGCCCCGGCCGCTCGTTGGCCTCGATGAACACGTGGTCGGGGCCCTCGACGTCGGGCACCAGGAAGTCCAGCCCCGTCACCGGGATGCCGATCGCCCGGCTGGCCCGGACGGCGGCCTGCGCGATCGCCGGGTGCAGCCGGTCGGTGACGTCCTCGATGGTGCCGCCGGTGTGCAGGTTCGCCGTCCGCCGGACCCGGATCCGCTCGCCGACCGGCGGGACGTCGTCCATCGCGTACCCGGACTCGGCGACCACCTCGGCGGTCGCGTCGTCCAGCGGGATGCGCGACTCCCCGCCGGTCGCCCGCTCCCGCCGCCGGCTGGTGGCGCGCACCAGCTCGGTGACCGGGGACCGGCCGTCACCGACCACCTCGGCCGGACGGCGCACCGCGGCGGCCACCACCTCGTGGTCGATCACCACCACGCGCAGGTCGTCGCCCGCCACGAGCTCCTCCACCAGCACGTCGGGGCAGAAGTGCGCGGCGAGGGCCACCGCGCGGCCGAGCGCCTCCTCCGTCGTCACGCCGACGGTGATGCCCTTGCCCTGCTCGCCGCGGGCGGGCTTGACCACCACCTCGCCGCACTGGGCGAGCAGCGCGCGGGCGGGGTCCAGCTCGTCCTCGGGGATCGACACCCCGCGGGGGACGCGGACGCCGGCCTTGTCCACGATCCGGCGGGTGACCCGCTTGTCGTCGCAGCGGCTCATCGCGACCGCACTGGTGAACTCCGACAGCGACTCGCGGGTGAGGACCGTCCGCCCGCCCAGCGACAGCCGCATCTCGCCCCACCCGGCGTCGTTCACCTCGACCCGGATGCCGCGCTCGAGCGCCTCCTCGGCGATGATCCGCGCGTAGGGGTTGAGGTCCTCAAGACCCTCGGGGCGGGCGGCGAACAGCGGCGTGTTGATCGGGTTCTTCCGCTTGACGCAGACCGCCGGCACCCGGTGAAAGCCGAGCTTGCGGTACAGCGCGATGGCGCCGGCGTTGTCGTGCATGACCGACAGGTCGAGGTAGGCCCGCCCGCGGCCGACGTAGCGCTCGGCCAGCACGCGCACCAGCGCCTCGCCGGTGCCGGGCGGCGCGTCCTGGGCGTCCACGGCCAGGCTCCACAGGCTGGCGCCGCCCTCCGGGTCCTCGAAGGCGAGCACGTGGTCGACACCGGTCACCGTGCCGACGATCCGCCGGGTGCGCCGGTCCTCGGCCACCAGGTAGGTGAAGGTGCGGGTGCGGTGGTGGGCCCACATCGTCTCGGCGTGGCCGGTGACCATGCCGTTGCGGGCGTAGATGTCGTTGATCCGCTGCATCTCCTCCAGCGAGGTGACCGTGCGCACGAAGACGCCGCGGATCAGCTCGGCCCGCGGCCGGTAGCGGTGCAGGTCCAGCCGGTAGGTGTAGCTGGGGTCGATGAACAGTTCGTCGGGCGCCAGGCCGACCAGCACGTGCGGGTCCGGCGGGTAGATGCAGATGTCGCGGCGGCCGCTCTCCTCGGCGCGCAGCACGTCGACGATGCCGCGCAGGTCGGGGAACGTCTGGCCGAAGACCAGCCGCCCCCAGCCCATGTCGAGGACGACGTCGGAGGCCATGCCCTGCCGCTGGTGCTCCGACGGCTGCTGCCAGGACCGCTGGGTGAACGACGGGGTGTCGGGGACCGGGCTCCGGCGCCGGTGTCCGGCGATCCGTGTCACGCCGATCAGACCCCGTGCGACTGCAGCCAGAGCTCCAGCAGGCCCAGCTGCCACAGCTTGTTGCCCCGGAGCGGGGTGAGCTCGCCGTTCGGGTCGGCCAGCAGCCGGTCGACGTACTCGGCGCGGAACAGCCCGCGCTCGCGGGCGGCGTCGTCGGTC
>DATABL010000027.1:0-13624 GCA_036259595.1 Actinophytocola sp. | reverse complement strand
CGTAGCCGGCCGCGCCGGCCGCGACGGCGTACACACCGAGTCCCTCGGCTACCTCCTGGCCGAGATGCAACACCTGGCCCGCTCCCTCCCCGGAGCCACCTGGTGACCCCGCGAGCCCGACCCGCCCGAGAGGTCGCCGAGAGCGTCCTCGACCCCGAGCTCCCCGTGCTCACCCTCGCCGACCTCGGCGTCCTCCGCGACGTGACCGAACACGACGGCCGGGTCGTGGTGACCATCACGCCCACCTACTCCGGCTGCCCCGCCCTCGAGGAGATGCGCCACGACCTCCGCCGCCGGCTGGCCGGCGCCGGCTACCCCGACGTCGAGGTGCGCACCGTCCTGTCCCCGCCCTGGACCACCGACTGGATCACCGACGCCGGCCGCCGCGCGCTCGCCGAGCACGGCATCGCCCCGCCGGCGCGGATCGGTCCACGCCCGGCCGGCCCGGTGCCGCTCAACCTCACGCCACCGCCCGCCCGGGTCCACTGCCCCCGCTGCGGCTCGGCGGAGACCGTCGAGCTGTCCAGGTTCTCCGCGACCGCGTGCAAGGCCCTCCGCCGCTGCGAGTCGTGCCGGGAACCGTTCGAGCACGTCAAGGAGCTGTGATGCCGACGTTCCACCGCCTGCCGGTCGCCCGGGTCGACCGCCTGTGCGAGGACGCGGTCGCGGTGACGTTCGCCGTGCCGGCCGAGCTCGCCGAGACGTTCGCGTTCCGCGCCGGCCAGTACCTGACCCTGCGCCAGGACGTCGACGGCGTGGAGGAGCGCCGCTCGTACTCGATCTGCGCCGCGCCGTCCGCCCCGCCGAGGATCGGCGTGCGACGGGTGGCGGACGGCCTGTTCTCCACCCGCCTGGTCGATGCCCTGCGCCCCGGCGACGTGCTGGAGGTGCTGCCGCCGCAGGGCCGCTTCACCCCCGACCCGTCCGAACACGCCGGCCACCACGTGTTCGTCGCGGCCGGCTCGGGCATCACCCCGGTCCTGTCCATCATGAGCGACCTCCTGGAGTCCGAAAAGGACACCAGAGCGACCCTGTTGTACGGCAACCGCCGAACCGACACCGTGATGTTCGGCGACGAGCTGGCCGATCTGAAGGACCGCTACCCGGCGCGCCTGCAGTTGGTCCACGTCCTGTCCCGAGAACCCCGGGACGTGGCCCTGTTCTCCGGCCGCCTGGACAGCGAACGCCTGACCACCCTGCTCGACACGATCGTCCCGACGTCCGATGTGGACCACTGGTGGCTCTGCGGCCCCTACGGCATGCTGACCGACGCCGAAAGCGCCTTGACCGCCCACAACGTCCCCCGCGACCGAATCCACCGCGAACTGTTCTATGTGGACGAACCCCCACCGGAGCTCAAGCGCGCCGACGAGTCCCCAGCAGAGGGCCCAGGCGCGACGGTGACCGTGCTCCTGGACGGCCGCGAGACCACCCTGACCCTGCCCGCCGACACCCCGATCCTGGACGCCGCCCAACGCGTGCGGGCCGACCTCCCGTTCGCCTGCAAGGGCGGCGTGTGCGGCACCTGCCGCGCGAAGGTCACCACCGGCGAGGTGCAGATGCGCCGCAACTACGCCCTCGAACAACACGAACTCGACGCCGGCTTCGTCCTCACCTGCCAGGCCCTGCCCCGCTCCCCCCAGGTCACCGTGGACTACGACGCCTGAGCCGGTCCGGTCAGCCCTCCACGCCGTTGAGCAGCGTGGTCAGATCCGCCAGCAGGGCGTCCTCGGACAGGGGAACCACCCCGTCGTCGCCCCTGGTCCAGCCGTTGAGCTCGATGTGCACGTAGGTCCGGCCGTCGACGAGGTAGGCAGCGGTCAGGTACCCGTAGCCGGGCACGTGGTAGAGCGCGTAGCCGATGTCCCCGATCGGGAGCTCGTACAGCGGGCTGGGCCTCGTCTTGTCTGTCGCGGTGTTGCGCATCAGGCCCTGCAGTTCCCTGCCCATCGACTCGGACGCGCGGAAGGCCTCGGCGGGGTCGTAGGTAACCGTCCTGATCGAGATCTCCCGTTCGCCGTAGTCCTCCGGCCAGTCCTCCGGCTCCTCCGGCGGATCGAACGAGCAGCCGTACCGCGGCGCTCCGCCGGCGTGGTCCACCGTCGCCCCGGCGGGCACGGTGCCGATCTGCTCGGCGGCGTCGGCGAAGGCGTCGCACACCTCCTCGGGAGTTCCCTCCGTGGGCAGCGCCGGCTCGGTCAGCCCGGACAGCGCCGGGTTCTCCGCCAGGTCCGGTTCGCTGATCCGCGGCTCTCCCGGCGTCCCCTCGCCGTTCAGCGACAGCAGGATGTCGGTGAGCTCGCCGTAGGCGATCTCCTCGGTGAGCGGCTCGTTCGGCTGGTCCGCGCCGGTCTCCGAGAGGTGGTGGACGGCCCCCCACACCGCGATCATCATGACGTCCTCGCCTGAGCGGAAGAACGCCGTCGTGGTGGTTCGCTCGCTGTCGGGGCGGAGGCTCTCCTGGTGGGCGATGAACCCCTCGTCGCCGACCGGGAACTGCTCCACCTTGCTCACCCGGTAGTCGGGGTCCTGCTGTTGCCGGTCGCGCTGCCCGGTGAACTTGTCCAGGAACCCCTGGTACTTGTCGCCGGCTTCACCCCGCCAAGCGGTGATGTTCGCGCTCAGGTCGTTGGAGCCGTCCTTCAGCAGGGACAGGCCGGTGGTGATGAACATGCAGGAGATCCCCGATCCGTCGCGGCCGGCGCTGACCCGCTGGTACCCCCGTTCCCGCATGACCTTGTTCACCGAGGGGCACAACTCGGCCGGCCCGCCGCCGAAGCCGAGCGAGTCCAGGTCGGGGAAGGCGGTCGTGCGCAGGTCCGGGTTCTTCGGCAGGTCTGCCTGTCCCGCCGTGACGGAGTCGCCACCGCCTTGCCAGAGCCACACCCCGCCGGCGACCCCGGCCGCCAGCACGACGGCGACGACGAGCACGACGACCAGCCGCCGGCCGCCCTTCTTCCTTGCCGGCGGTCCGTAGGGCGGCATCGGAGGCGTCGGCGCGGGGTACGGTCGCGGAGGGTACGGGTTGGACACGGACACAGCCTAGGAAGGCGCTGGCCCGGTCGCGTCAGGTGAACACCCGACACGGAGGTCAGCGTTCCGGCAACGTTCGCCGGGCGGCCACGCGGCCGTTCTCCCGATGGCAGCGCCGGTTGCGACGGTCAGCGGCGTGCGCGTTGCCATCGTCACCGAGAGTTTCCTGCCGCAGGTGAACGGCGTCACGAACTCGGTTCTCCGCGTCGTCGAGCACCTGCACGCGCGCGGCCACGACGCCCTCGTGGTCGCGCCGGGCACCGCCGGGCCGGATCGGTACCTGCACGCCCCCGTCCGTCGGGTCCGCGCCGTCGACCTCCCCGTCATCAGCACGCTGCCGATCGGCGTCCCGTCGCCGAAGGTGCACGCGGCGCTCGCCGAGTTCGCCCCCGACGTGGTGCACCTCGCCTCCCCGTTCGTGCTCGGGGCCGCCGGGTTGCGGTCGGCGCGGCGGCTCGGGGTTCCGGCCGTCGCCGTCTACCAGACCGACGTCGCCGGGTTCGCGGCCGCCTACGGGCTCAGGCACGGCGCCCGCGCGGCCTGGCGCTGGATCCGACGCCTGCACACCGCCGCCGACCGCACCCTCGCCCCCTCGCTCGCCTCCGTCCGCGCGCTCACCGAGCACGGCGTCCCCCGCGTGTACCGCTGGGCCCGCGGCGTCGACACCGAACGCTTCGCGCCCCGCCACGCCGACAACAGCCTGCGCGCCCGCCTCGCCCCGCGCGGCGAGCTGCTCGTCGGCTACGTCGGCCGCCTCGCCCCCGAGAAGCAGGTGCACCGGCTCGCCACCCTGCACGGGCTGCCGGGCGTGCGCGTCGTCGTGGTCGGGGAGGGGCCGGCGGAACCCGCGCTGCGCCGTCTGCTGCCGGACGCGGCGTTCCTCGGCTTCCGCACCGGCACCGAGCTCGCCGCCGCCTACGCCAGCCTGGACGTCTTCGTGCACACCGGCCCGCACGAGACCTTCTGCCAGGCCGCCCAGGAGGCGATGTCCTCCGGGCTGCCGGTGCTCGCGCCGGACGCCGGCGGCCCGCGTGACCTGGTCGAGTCCGGGCGCACCGGGTTCCTGCTCGAACCGCACGACGACCAGCGGTTCGCCGGCGAGCTGCGGTCCACCGTGGCGCTGCTGGCCGACCGCGGGCTGCGCCGCCGGATCGGCGCCGCCGCCCGCGAGTCCGTCCGCTCCCGCACCTGGCCGGCCGTCTGCGACGAGCTGCTCGGCCACTACGACCAGGTGAGTGCCACCCTGCTGGCCGCTTGAGCCTGGTGTCGTAGGGTCTGCTCATGTCTCGTGCAGGGCTGGACAAGGACCCTCGCGACGTGGCCGAGATGTTCGACGGCGTGGCCAGGGGCTACGACCGGACGAACTCGGTGATGACGCTCGGGTTCGACCGCCGCTGGCGCTGGCTGACCCGCCGGGTCCTCGACGCCGCGCCGACCGAACGCATCCTCGACCTCGCCGCCGGCACCGCGGTCTCCACCGCCGAGTACGCCCGCTCCGGCGCCTGGTGCGTCGCCGCCGACTTCTCCCTCGGCATGCTGCGCAGCGGCGGACACCGCGCGGTGCCGAAGGTCGCCGCCGACGCGTTCCACCTGCCGTTCGCCGACGACGCGTTCGACGCGGTCACCGTGTCCTTCGGCCTGCGCAACATGAACGACACGGTGGCCGCGCTGCGTGAGATGTGCCGGGTGGTGCGGCCGGGCGGCCGGCTGGTCATCTGCGAGGTCTCGCAGCCGCCGTGGGCGCCGATCCGCTGGCTGCACCACAACATCGTGCTGCGGCTGCTGCCCCGGATCACCCGGCCGTTCTCCTCCAACCGCGACGCCTACGCCTACCTCGCCGAGTCCATGCACGACTGGCACGACCAGCGCACGCTCGCCCGGCTGATCGCCGAGGCCGGCTGGGGCGAGGTCGAGTGGCTGAACCTCACGCTCGGCGTCGTCGCGCTGCACCGGGCGGTCAAACCTGCCGCGGCACCGCCTGCCACGCGCTGATCTGCCGCACCACGACGATCACGAACACCCCCGCGAGGCACTGCGCGATCGTGGCGACCGTGTTCGCGACGGCGACGCCCTGGAGCGCCTCGACGGTGACCGCGGTCCGCGCGTCCTGGCGCATGATCGCCACCGCGATCCAGGTCGCGATCCAGGCCGTCCACCACCGGGTCACCGGCCGGCCCCGCACGACCGTGCCCTCGGGCACGCTCACCGACCAGATGTCGGTGACGATCCGGAACGGGAACCAGAGGTTGACCACCGGACAGAACCAGCCGCCGATCGTCCAGCCGCGGCGCATGCGGTGCCCGTTCGGATTGATCCGCTCCGCGTTCAGCCGGGCCTGCCACAACCAGACGATGAACACGACCGCGGTGGCCACCGTGACGAGCAGCAGCACCATCCCGAACGCGAAGTTCCTGCTGTCCGCGCCTTCGACGTCACTCATGGTGACGCCGCCGACGCCGGCGACGTAGTCGTCGGCGAGTTGGTACGCGCTCCAGAACGACCACATCTCGGCCACGCTCACCACGCAGGTGAGCGCCACCAGGACGGATGCCGCGGAGGCGAGTCCGCTCAGCGGCTTGAGCAGCAGCTGTTCACGGGGCAGGAGTGGTTCGGGCGTGGTCAACGAGACCCCCAGTTCGGTGTGAGTTGTCACCCTCGCATCGCTCGACCCCGTTGGTTCGTTTCAACCCGGATCATCACGATCGCCAACACTCCGACCAGTAACTGGACCACCGCGGTCACCGAGTCGAGCGTGGCCAGGACCGCCAGCTCGGCCACCGTGGTGCCGTGCACGAGGAGCGTCACCCCGGCCGCGAACAGGCTGACCGCGAACCACGCGACGATCGCGAGGGTCCGGCGCAGCGGGTGGGCGGCGTGCCCGAGCAGACGCGCGTTCGCACGGACCCGCGAGACCCAGACGAGCAGCGCGATGCCCGCCGAGGCCAGCGCGAGCAGGTAGAGCACGCCCGCCGTCCGGCTGGTGGACGCCGCGCTGGTGAGGTCGGCCACCCAGACCCCGGGCTCGCCGGCGGCGTAGTCGACGGCCACGCCGTGCCGGTACCAGGTGGCCCACGCGTCCAGCAGCGCGGCCAGCGAGGCGCCCGCGACCAGCGTCGACGAGGCCCTGGTCGGCCCCAGCAGGGGCGCCGGTCGCGGTACGGCCGGTTTGGGCAGGATCGGATCCGGACTCGCCATGTCGGCCCCCAGGCAACGCACGTGTGGTGATATCTGAGAGTCGCCGGACCGGGGCTGTCCGTTTCGTCACGCGCTGGCGTCGCCGAGTGCCGATAGAATGTTCGTGAACGTTTTCACAAGCAACCCCGAGGAGTCGCCGGGATGGGAACGCCAAGCCGACGCAAGGCAGCGGAGGACGCCGAGGTCATCGTCGTCGGCGCCGGCCCCGCCGGATCGACCGCGGCGACCTACCTCGCCCGGGCCGGCCTGGACGTCCTGCTGCTGGAGAAGAGCACCTTCCCCCGCGAGAAGGTCTGCGGCGACGGCCTGACCCCGCGCGGGGTGAAGCAGCTCATCGACCTGGGCGTCGACACCCGCCAGGAGGCCGGCTGGCTGCACAACCGCGGCCTGCGCGTCGTCGGCGGCGGCGTGACCCTGGAGCTCGACTGGCCCGACCTGGCGACGTTCCCGCCGTACGGTGTGGTCCGCACCCGCCAGGACTTCGACGAGATGCTGGCCAGGACCGCCCAGCGAGCGGGCGCCCGGCTCCTGGAGCAGACGAACGTGACGGGCGCGGTCACCGACGAGCGCGACGGCCGCGTCGTCGGCGTGACGGCGAAGGTCGGCCCGGAGCGCAAGCCGGTGACCTACCGAGCCCCGATCGTGCTGGCCTGCGACGGCGTCTCCGCGCGCCTGGCCCTGTCGGTGGGCCTGGAGAAGATCGAGAGCCGCCCGATGGGCGTGGCGGTGCGCCGGTACTACGCGTCCCCGAGGTCGAAGGACGACTACCTGGAGTCGCACCTGGAGCTGTGGGACCGCTCCGGCGAGGAGCCGCGGCTGCTGCCGGGGTACGGCTGGATCTTCGGCATGGGCGACGGCACGGTCAACGTGGGCCTGGGGATCCTGTCGACGTCGAAGGCGTTCGGCAAGACCGACTACCGGGCCCTGATGCGCTCCTGGCTCGACGGCACGCCCGAGGAGTGGGGTTTCCGCGAGCACAACGCGCAGGGCAAGGTCGGCGGCGCGGCGCTGCCGATGGGCTTCAACCGCGTGCCGCACTACAGCCGGGGCCTGCTCCTGGTCGGCGATGCCGGCGGCATGGTCAACCCGTTCAACGGCGAGGGCATCGGCTACGCGATGGAGTCGGCCAAGCTGGCGGCCGAGTGCGTGGTCCAGGCCCTGGCGCGGCCGGAGGGCCCGTCCCGCGAGCGGGCCCTCGCCGGCTACCCGGTGGCGATGAAGCAGGCCCTGGGCAGCTACTACCGCCTGGGCAACATCTTCAGCCGCCTGATCGGCAACCCCCTGGTCATGCGCACCGCGACGAAGTACGGCCTGCCCCGCGCCACCCTGATGAAGCTGGTCCTCAAGCTCCTCGCCGGCCTCTACGACCCCAAGGACGGCGACGCCTTCGACCGCATGATCACCGCCGCCACCCGCATGGCACCGAGCGTGTGAGCCTGGCGGAGATCCTCCGCACGCGGGAGGGCCACTTCACGTTCGAGTCCGGCCACCACGGCCGCCTGTGGCTCGACCTGGACGCGTTGTTCGTACACCCGTCACGGCTGCGGCCCCTGGTCGCCGACCTCGCCGTCCGCCTGGCCGGGCACGGCGTGACCGCGATCTGCGGCCCGGCGACCGGCGGTGCGTACCTGGCCCAGCAGGTCGCCCTGGAGCTGAACGCCCGCTTCCACCCGGTGGAACGGGTACCGCCCGGTTACCGCCTCGCCCCCGGCGTCGCACCCGGCGAGCGGATCGCGCTGGTCGACGACGCGATCAACGCCGGCTCGGCGGTGCGCGCGTGCCTGCGCGAACTTGCCCGCACCAGCGGCGAGGTGGTGGCACTCGGAGCGCTGCTGACGCTGGGCACCGGCGCCCGCGACCTGGCCGCGTCGGTCCGGCTGCCCCTGGCGGCGGTGGAGACCTGGCCGCACGAACTGTGGGAGCCCGCGGACTGCCCGCTGTGCGCCCAGGGTCTCCCGCTCGAGTCAACCTAGACCGCCCCGTCGCAGCCGGCGAGCAAGGTGCTGAGCAGGCTGGCGAGTTGCTCCTGGCCGGCCGCGTCGAGGGCGCGTAGCAGGGTGGCCTCGTTGGCGAGGTGGTGGGGATGAGCTCGTCGAGGGCCAGGCCATTCGGGGTGAGCTGGACGCGGACGACGCGACGGTCCCCGCTGTCGCGTACCCGCTCGACCAGGCCTTTGGCCTCCATGTGGTCGATGCGCAGCGTGGTGGCGCCGGAGGTGACCAGGGAGGCGCCGATCAGAATTCTCGAGTCTGTTCGAGTTGTTGACCCGCACGGGACCACGCCCGACCCTGGCCGCACGCCGCCGTGCGGCCAGGGTCTGCCGCTAGCTCAGGCGCTCCAGCACCATGGCCATGCCCTGGCCGCCGCCGACGCACATGGTCTCCAGACCGAACTGCTTGTCGTGCCACTGGAGGGAGTTGATCAGGGTCGTGGTGATCCGGGCCCCCGTCATGCCGAACGGGTGACCCACCGCGATCGCGCCGCCGTTGACGTTCAGCTTGTCCTCGTCGATGCCCAGGTCCCGGTACGACGGGATCACCTGCGCCGCGAACGCCTCGTTGATCTCCACCAGGTCGATGTCGTCGATCGTCATACCCGCCAGCGAAAGCGCGCGCCGCGACGCCTCCACCGGCCCCAGCCCCATGATCTCCGGCGACAGCGCCGACACCCCGGTCGACACGATCCGGGCCAGCGGCGTCAGCCCCAGCTCCGCCGCCTTCTCCGAGCTCATGACCACCAACGCCGCCGCGCCGTCGTTCAGAGCGCAGCAGTTGCCCGCCGTCACCCGGCCGTCCGGGCGGAACACCGGCTGCAGCGTCGACGTCTTCTCGTACGTCACGCCCGGGCGCGGGCCGTCGTCGGTGTCGACCACGCTTCCGTCCGGCAGCGTGACGGGAGTGATCTCGCGTGCCCAGAAGCCCTTCTTGATCGCCTCCTCGGCCAGGTTCTGCGACCGCACGCCGAACCGGTCCATGTCCTCCCGCGTCACGCCCTTCGCCAGCGCCAGGTTCTCCGCGGTCTGCCCCATCGCGATGTACACGTCCGGCACCGACCCGTCCTGGCGCGGGTCGTGCCACTCGCTCGCCCCCTCGGCGGCCGCGGCCGCGGTGCGGGCCTCGGCCTCGGCGAACACCGGGTTGTGCGTGTCCGGCCAGCTGTCCGAGCTGCCCCGCTCGAACCGCGACACCGTCTCCACCCCGGCCGAGACGAACACCGACCCCTCGCCCGCCCGGATCGCGTGGAACGCCATCCGCGTGGTCTGCAGGCTCGACGCGCAGTACCGCGTCACCGTGCAGCCGGGCAGGTGGTCGTAGCCGAGCTCGACGGCCACCGCGCGGCCCATGTTGAAGCCCTGCTCGCCACCGGGCAGCCCGCAGCCCAGCATCAGGTCGTCGATCTCGGTCGGGTCCAGCTCTGGCACCTTGTCCAGCGCGGCCCGCACGATCTGCGTGGCGAGGTCGTCCGGGCGGATGTCGACCAGCGAACCCTTGCCGGCGCGGCCGATCGGGGACCGGGCTGCGGAGACGATGACCGCATCTGACATGGCGCAACTCCCTTGTCTCGGTGCCTGACAAGGAGGTTACGCGCCAGTAAGCTCCCGAACCTCGGTTAGGCCGGCAGCGTCACACAACGGCGCCAGCATCACGCTCGCGGCCAGTTCGTACCCCGCCCCGTTCGGGTGGAACCGGTCGTCGCTGAACAGCTCGTCCGGGCGCTGGCGGAACTCCGGCGACAGCAGCGCCGCGGTCGACACGCTCCGCACGCCCAGCTGCTCCAGCTGCCGGCGCTGTGCCCTGGCCAGCGCGAGCCCCCAACGCGAGGCGATGGTCCGCAGCGGCTGCGGGATCGGCTGGATGATGTCCAGGTCGGGGCAGGTCCCCACGACCACGGTCGTCCCGGCGAGCCGCAGCCGCCGCACCTGCCGGCCCAGCGTCTCGGCGGACGCGGCGATCCCCATCCTGGCGGTCACGTCGTTGCCGCCGACGATCACCAGGGCCAGGTCCGGCGGCTGGATCAGGGCGACATCGACCTGCCCGTCCAGGTCGAAGGTGCGCGAGCCGACCACCGCGTGGGTGGCCAGCCGCACCGGCCGGCCGGACTCCTCGGCGAGGCCCTTGGCCAGGATCACGCCCGGCAGCCGCGCGACCGTCTCGGCGCCGAGACCCGCCGCCAGCGAGTCGCCGAGCACGGCGAACGTCAGCGCGTCGGCCGGCGCGTCGGCCACCGGTCCGGAGCCGTCGGGCAGGTAGACCCCGTCGGCGTTCAGCGGCAGCCCCCTGGACTTGCCGATGATCGACCGCGCGCGCTTGGACTGCCCGTTGAGCAACCCGTACGCCGCCCCGGACAGTCCACCGACCGAGCAGGCACCGAGCGTCAGGGCCTTGAGCACACGTGCCACCCATGCCATCGCCGTTCCTCCTGCCTTCAGTGAACCATCCGATCCCGGTCGTGCTACGACGTGACGCCGTATCGACGCTGTCCTGAAGTGTGTCTCACATCACTAGTGTCCGACTCAAAGTCGGCTCGAACACGCTGAGCGGAACTGGTCGTGCCGTGGTAGAAGCACAGCGCTACGCTCGCCGCGTGCCGGGGGGCACGTCACGGAGGCGAGGAGTGCAGGTGGAGTACGTCGAGCATGTCATCGATCTGGTCGGTAACACGCCGCTGGTGAAGCTGAACACACTGGCCGACGGGTTGTCGGCGACCGTGCTCGCGAAGGTCGAGTACTTCAACCCGGGCGGCAGCGTCAAGGACCGCATCGCGCTGCGCATGGTCGAGGCGGCGGAGGAATCCGGTGAGCTCAAGCCCGGCGGCGTCATCGTCGAGCCGACCAGCGGCAACACCGGCGTCGGCCTGGCCATGGTCGCGCAGCGCAAGGGCTACCGGTGCGTGTTCGTGTGCCCGGACAAGGTCAGCGAGGACAAGCGCAACACGCTGAAGGCCTACGGCGCCGAGGTCGTGGTGTGCCCGACGGCGGTCGCGCCCGAGCACCCGGACTCCTACTACAACGTCTCCGACCGCCTGGTCACCGAGATCGACAACGCCTGGAAGCCCAACCAGTACGCCAACGTCAACAACCCCGAGAGCCACTACCACTCCACCGGCCCGGAGGTCTGGCGGCAGACCGACGGCAAGGTCACCCACTTCGTCGCCGGCGTCGGCACCGGCGGCACGATCTCGGGCACCGGCCGGTACCTCAAGGAGGTCTCCGACGGCCGGGTGAAGGTCGTCGGCGCCGACCCGGAGGGCTCGGTGTACTCCGGCGGCTCCGGCCGGCCGTACCTGGTCGAGGGCGTCGGCGAGGACTTCTGGCCGGACACCTACGACCGCGGCATCGCCGACGAGATCATCGCGGTGTCCGACGGCGAGTCCTTCGAGGTCACCCGCCGCCTCGCTCGCGAGGAGGGCCTGCTGGTCGGCGGCTCCTGCGGGATGGCCGCGGCGGCCGCGCTCCGGCTGGCCAAGCGGCTCGGCCCGGACGACGTGGTGGTCGTGCTGCTGCCCGACGGTGGCCGCGGCTACCTGTCGAAGGTGTTCAACGACGACTGGATGGCCTCCTACGGCTTCCTGCCGCCCGAGCACTCCGGCGCCACCGTCGGTGACGTGCTGCGCCGCAAGGGCACCGGCGGGGCGATGCCGGCCCTGGTGCACGCCCACCCGACCGAGACCGTCGCCGACGCGGTGACCTACCTGCGCGAGTTCGGCGTCAGCCAGATGCCGGTGGTCAACGCCGAGCCGCCGGTGATGGCCGCCGAGGTCGTCGGCGCGGTCAACGAGCGGGACCTGCTGGAGGCGCTGTTCACCGGCAAGGCGGCGCTGGCCGACCGGCTCGACTCGCACATGTCGCCGCCGCTGCCGACGATCGGCGCGGGGGAGCAGGTCACCGCCGCGATGACCGCCCTGGCCGACGCGGACGGCGCACTGGTGCTGATGGACGGCAAGCCGGCGGGGGTGGTCACCCGTCACGACCTGCTGGGATTCCTCGCCGGCCGGTAGCGCTCGGTGATCACTACGGACCGTTGGCGGCAGGGCTAACCCCAATGGGCTAGCGTTGCCCCGAACGCACCTTGACAAGATCCGAATGAGGGGTTGGAACCCGATGAGCTCTCCGCAGCCGCCGAACCAGCCATGGCAGGGCGGCCAGCCACCGCAGCACGGGGAAGGTGAGCAGCAGCCCGGGCAGCCGGCAGAGCAGGGCCAGCAGAATCCGGCGCTGTCCAGCCCCGGTCCGACGCAGGTCGTCCAGCCAGGCCAGGCACCACCCCCGAACACCCAGACCGGCGCCGACGGCGTCGAGCGCACCCAGGCGATCCAGCCCGGCCAGCAGCCTCCGGGGGCTCCCGGCGGCGACGCCGGCGCCACCCAGGTGGTGCCGCCCGGCTCGTTCGGCCAGCAGCAGCCGGGTCAGCCTGGTCAGCACGGCCAGGACGCCGGCGCCACCCAGATGGTGCCGCCCGGCTCGATGCCTCCCCAGCAGCCGCCGTACGCCCCGCCGCCCGGGGCGGACGCCAACTCGCCGGCCGGCGGGTTCCCGGGTCAGCAGCAGCCTGGCGGCTTCGGACAGCAGCAGCAGCCCGGTGGTTTCGGGCAGCAGCAGCCGGGCTACGGCCAGCAGCCCCCGCCGCCCGGCTACGGCCAGCCCGGGGGGTACCCCGGTCAGCAGCAGCCTGGCGGTTTCGGGCAGCAGCAGCCGGGCTACGGCCAGCAGCCTCCGGGTGGGTTCGCGCAGCAGCAGGGTCTCGGTGCGGGTCCGTCCTTCGGCGGTCAGGGCCAGAACACCCAGATGATCACCTGGGGCCTCGCCGGCCTCGCCGCGATTCTCGGTCTGCTGGTCGCGATCATCGGCCTCACGGACCTCGGCGACATCGGCGACTATGCCGACTTGACCGAGAGCGTGCCGCAGGAACAACTCGATGCGGTGGGCGCGCCCTCGGCCGGGTCGTTGTACCTATGGACGATCGTCGCACTGGTGGGTGCCGTCGGTGCCATCGGTGGTGGGGTGCTGATCTTCCTCAAGCACAAGCTGGCTGGCATGGTGACCGCCGGCGCCGGTGGCGTGATGCTCATCGCTGGCATCGCCTACCTGGTCACGATCAGCGACATTCCTGGCGAGGGGGCGCCGAGCCTGCCAATCTGGGCGCTCATCGCCGGCATCCTGGTCGGCGCGATCGGCGCGCTCGCGTTCATCCCGCAGACCAAGAAGTTCCTCGGTGCCGAGTCCGCCCTGAGCGGTGGCCCCGGCGGCCCGGGTGGCTTCGGCGGCCCGCCGTCCGGTGGCTTCGGCCAGCCCCAGCAGGGCTTCGGCCAGCCCCCGCAGCAGCAGCCGGGCCAGTTCGGCCAGCCGCCGCAGCAGGGTTACGGCCAGCCCCCGCAGCAGGGCGGCCCGCCACCCCAG
>DATABL010000026.1:0-3907 GCA_036259595.1 Actinophytocola sp. | reverse complement strand
CGTCATGCTCGCGCGCCGCAAGATGTCGGTCGCCGAGTTCGCGGAGGCGGTCGGCATCACCCCGGCGAACGTCGCCGTGCTCAAGAACGGGCGGGCCAAGGCCGTCCGGTTCACGACCCTCGACGCCGTGTGCCGGGTGCTCGAGTGCCAGCCCGGCGACGTGCTGCGGTGGGTACCCGACGAGGCGTCGCGAGCGGCGGGTGAACGCGAGCCCGCGGCGGGGTGAGGCAGCTCGAGGGACGGCCGGCGGGCCACGCGCTCCCGCCGGAACCCGCCAGCAGTGCGGTCCTCCGCTACCCGATCTCCCGCAGGTCCTTGTCCTCGCCCTCCGCCGACGCCAGCAAATGCGACGCCGGTGACGGCGATCATGGCGATCCAGGCGACCCCGACCAGCCACAGCGCGCCGCCGGCCGCCAGCACGAGCCCGGTTGCGAGCATCGGCATGAACCCGGCCCCGAGGGTGGCCGCCGTCTGGTACCCGATGGAGGTGCCGATGCTCGGCGTCCAGCCGGCGATCCGGCGCAAGTCCAAGGGCGTCCACCTGACGCCGACGGGCCGGGCCGTCGCGACTCGCGGGCGCACCCTGCTGGGCGAGGTGCAGCGCCTGTCCCAGGTGAGCACCGTCCTGCTGCGGGAGCGCCGGTATCCTGGCGCGCAGAATCGGGACAGGCACGCGTCCGGTGGTTGGGCAGGCGCGTCTCCGCGGCATGTCTGGAGACGCCCCGTGAGTTCTGCCTTGACGGTCTACACCGCCGTCCTCCGCGCCCCTGGCGTCCTGGCTCCGGCCCTCGGTGCGGCGATCGCGTCCGTGCCCATCGGGATGCTCGGTCTCTCCGTCCTGCTGCTGGTCCAGCAACGCACCGGGATGTTCGCCGCCGCGGGCGTCGTGGTCGCGGTGCTCGGTCTCGGCACCGTCACGGGCATGCTGCTGCAGGGGCGGCTCATCGACCGGTGGGGCGCGCGCTGGGTCCTCGCCGTCGCCGCGGCCGTGCGGGTGCTCGCCACCGCCGCGCTGGTGGTCGTGGCCAACGGTGCGTCCCCGGTCTGGGCGCTCGCGTCCGTCGCCGCGGTGGTCGGGCTGAGTGAGCCGCAGGTGAGTGGGGCGCTCCGCGCGTGCTGGCCGGTGCTGGTCGGCCCTGTGCTGCGGCCGGCCGCGACCGCCCTGTCGTCGGTCCTGTTCGAGGTGCCCGTGCTGTCGGGGCCGCTGCTCGTCGCGCTGGTGACATCGGTGTGGAGCATCGAGGTGGCGTTGTGCGCCGCAGCGGTGTTCGCGGCGGTGGGAGCCTGCGTCTTCGCGGCGAGCCCCGTCGCCGGACGCCGACCGCGCCACGCCCCGCGGGCGGCCGTGCGGAGCGAGCCGCTGTCGTCGCCCGGGGTGCGCCTCGTCGTGCTCGTGACGGCGGTGCAAGGGCTGGTGACCGGAGTGTTGCAGGTCACGACCGCGGCCACGGCGACGACCGCGGGTACTCCGGAGAGCTCCGGGGTCCTGTTCGCGGTGCTGACCGCCGGGAGCCTGGTGGGCACCACGCTCTACGGTGCCCGCACGCGCGGGGGTGCGGCCAGGTGGTCGCTGCCGTTGTTGCTCTCCGGGCTCGCCGGCTCGCTCGCGGCGGCCGCGTTCGTGAGCGAGCTCGTGCCGTTCGCCGTGTGCCTGGTGGTGTTCGGTCTGGCCAGCGGGCCGCTCGGGGTCCGGTGCTTCGTCGACCTCGAACGGCACGCACCTGCCGGCGCTCCGGCTGCTGCGGTCACCGTCCTGGTCGCCGCGGGGCTGGCCGCGACATCGGCCGGATCGGCGCTCGCGGGATGGGCGCTCGACCGCGCCGGGACCGTCGCGCCCCTGCTCGCCGGCGCCGGATCGGCGGCCCTCGCCGCGGTGGTCGTCGGCGTCCGCGCGGTCAGACCAGGTCGCTGCGGCTGAGCACGCCGACCAGGCGGCCGCCGTCGACCACCGGCAACGTGCGCAGGCCCCGGTCGGCGACCAGGGCCCGCGCGCCGCCCACGGTCGCGTGCACGTCCACGACGATCGGCGAGGTCGTCATGACCGCGCCGACCGTCGCGTGCTCCGAGCGGCCGGCCAGGGGGTCGGTCAGGATGTCGGCCTCGCTCAGGATCCCGACGAGGGCGGCTCCACCGTCGACGACGGGGAGCGCGGTGTGCCGGTGGCGCAGCATCAGCTCCGCGGCCAGCGTGACGAGGTCCGCAGGGCCGACCGTGACCACCTCGTGCGTCATCACCTCGCGGACCGGGGTGTCCGGACCGGGAGCGGGGCCCTCGCGGCGGCCCCGGTCGAGCCCGAACAGGGTGTCGGCGTAGGCGTCGTCGCGGCCGCCGAAGACCCGCCTGCCGCCGCCGCGGCTGCTGCCGTCGCGGCGTCGCAGCAGGTCGCTGCGCGTGACGACGCCGACCAGCCTGCCGCCCTGCACGACCGGCATGACCCGCAGCTCGCCGTGGCTGCGCAGGCGCTGCGCCACGGAGGCCGCGTTCGCGGTGGCGGACATCGACAGCACGTCGGGGTTCATGATCTCCTCGACGCGGACGTGCCCGTCGGCCTCCGCCCCGGCGGCGCCGCACACCTCGCGGTAGCGCAGGACGTCGAGCAGGCTCACGATGCCGACCAGCCGGAACGACGCCGTGACCACCGGCATCGCGCTGAAGCCGTAGCGGGTCATCCGCTCGACCGCAGCGGACACCGGCTCGTCGGAACGCACCGTGACGACGCGTGCGGTCATGACGTCGCGAACGAGCTGTGCCATCCGGCTCACATTAGTGAATCCGCGCCGCTTTCACGGGCGAATGGGGAGACGGCCACCGGCGGCAAAACCGGCATTCATCTCGAACACGACCGAACAGGGGGAATTCCTGGAAGGGGCTACACGGTCCGCAGGAACGACGTCAGCGCGGCCGCCATCACGGCCGGCTCCCAGCCGTGCCCGCTCGCCGAGATCGTCTCCCGTCGGGCGTCGGGCAGCGCCTGTGCCAGTGCTTCCGCCGCCGGCGGGAAGATCGGCAGCGTCTGCGCGCCGGTCAGCACGAGCGTGGGGACCTCCACGGACGCCCAGCGCGTCGCCCAGGACCCGCCGCCCTGCGACCGGGCGAGCGCTGCCGCATCACCGGTCAGCGACGGCGCGATGTCGACCATCACCGGCCAGGCGGGGCCTGCCTTGGAGCCCTCGAGCCATTCGGGCGGCATGTCCTTCATGAAGTACTCGACCGCCCGCTCGTGCCGGCCCGCATCGACGAGGCGCTGCAGTTCGTCGGCGAAGGCGACGCCGTCGTCGTCGAGGGAGAACGGCGGTTCCCACAGCGCGAGCGCGCGGACTCCGATGTTCTTCGTGGCGGCCCACAACGCGATCGCGGCGCCGGAGGAACTGCCGTAGAGCGCGGCCGCTCCACCGACCTGCTCCACGAGTGCGGCGACGTCCTCGATCTCGCGGTCGAGGGAGCCCGGGCCGGTCGGCCCGCTCTCGCCGCGGCCGCGCCGGTCGTAGTTCACGACGGTGAAGCCCTGTTCCGCGAGCAGGCCGGCCAGCTCGACCGTGGGCTGGTCGAACGCCCGGAACTGGAACGCGCCGGCCACGAGGATCACCGCAGGCCCCGTGCCCACCTGGTCGAAGGCGATGCGGGTGCCGTCGCGCGACGTCACCGACCGGCTCATGCCGCACCACCCGTGCGGTAACCGAGCAGCAACGAGCCCGCCGGGGTGCTGTCGACGTCGACGAGCATCAGCCGCCGCAGCTCGTCCGAACTGTCGAACAGCCGCCGGCCTCGGCCTGCGACCGTGGCGGCGACGACGAGCCGGAGCTCGTCGACGAGGCCGGCGTGCAGGAGCGAGCGGGCCAGTTCGACGCTGCCGTGGATCCCGATGTCCCCACCCGGTTGCTGCTTGAGCTCGCGAACGTGGTCGGCG